>JAAZBN010000281.1 GCA_012513795.1 Bacteroidales bacterium
AAGGAAGCTGACCGTATCCCTGTTATCTGCATAATCCCATAATTCGGGCTGTTGCGTTGTACCAAACGGGAGGTGGCCGTGTCCGGCTATGCACTGCAGCATCTCTCCCGCTAATCCGTGTGCCTCAAGTGGTGCTTCCCCGGGGGAGTAGTACTCATAATGTACAACAGCCATGGGAGGGGTCAGGGAAGGAGACTCCTTCAATATTACGAATCCACCGTCAGTGAAGCGTTCCCTGTTGACAGTCATCACAGCCTTGATATGGTCATAGTTCACGGCGTACTTATAATGTGACCGGAGAGTTTCAAACCTTTTCCAGTGGTGGAGCAGGGCTGCCGGGTCATATCCCTCTGGCAGCCATAGTTTAGAGACATTGCGGCATCCGAGTCCGAAATAGGCAAAGATATCATCGCCAAGGCGGGCCAGTTCCTGCTTTGTCTCGGTACCGTCAAGCACTGCTATGCTGTTACGGTTATGCCGGATGATGGATGGTATGTTCCTGAAGTAATATTCAAAATACCTTGATGTGTTGTTGCTGCCTGTGGCTATAACCCTGGTGAATCCCTTCAGCCTGCCGGCGGTCAGTTCAATCTGGGTTTCATACGCGGGTTCAATGGCGATGAGTGTATCCGCCACAGCCCTTATCAGGTGTTCATCTTTGGAACTAAGCTTGGCTTGGAGCCTGTGGCCGGTTATCAGGACGCAAAGCATGTCATGGAACCCTACCAGTGGTATATTGCCGGCCATGACCACACCAACGGTTTCAGGCTCTCTTTCCTCGCGGAGTGACGGGTAGGCCGATAGCCAGGATGTTAACTTATTGACAGTCAGAATATTGCTGGCTGCTCCAATGGCCTTCCTGACATTCTCCGGCGTGAACCATGGATTTAAGAGATACAGGGTCTCTGTCAGTGATGTGAATCGCCCTGCCAGACCGCCTGTGCTTCCAGCCGCACTCTCACGCAATATGGTTCCCAGGGCTGCAAAAGCTTCGATACCCTTTTCCGGAGACAGTTGTACCGTTTTCATAGCGTCAAAGGTATATATTGACAGGGAGACTTCTTCCCGGTCAGGGTTACTATTTTCTTTGTGGGGATACAGGGCTGATATCAACAATTTTTGAGTCTCATGACCAGAAATGAAGAAAATCCGTATCTTAGTTCCTTATTACAGTCCGCAGGAAGTACCGTGAAAGGGTTAACGTTGTTTTGGGAAAATGTCAGGGTTGCATTCAAGGCAATCAGGTCAAACAGGGTAAGAGCTGCGCTGACCATGGCTATTATTGCATTTGGCATTATGGCCCTGGTTGGCATACTGACAGCTATTGACGGACTCAAGAACACCCTCACAGAGCAGTTCACCATGATGGGCGCCAACTCATTCTCCATCACCTCCAGGTCAATGAGGGTTACAATGGGTAACCAGCATTACCGTACCAGAAATCACTCTCACATCACCTATCGGGAGGCAATGGAGTTCAAGGAGAAGTTCCGTGAACCGGCATGGGTGTCGATATCATTCAATGCTACGGGGATGGCAGAATTCAGGTTTGGCAGCAAAAAGACAAATCCCAACATCTCCGTACTTGGCTCAGATGAAAACTATCTGACCATCGCGGGGCAGGAACTGGAGTCAGGGCGCAACTTTTCGCCTGAGGACCTGCTTGGAAGCCGGCACGTGGTGATTATCGGCCAGGATGTTGTTCGCTTCCTCTTCCCGGGAGTTGACCCCATAGGGCAGGAGATCAGCCTTCCGGGGCTGAAGCTCACCGTGATAGGTGTTGTCAAAAGCGCCGGTTCCAGCATGATGGGCGGAGACCAGATGACGATCATCCCGATCACCACTGCGAGACAGTATTTCTCAAGACCGAACATTACATATAATATTGGAGTGATGCCCCAGAAATCAGTGAGTCTTGACATGATGACCAGTGAAGCAGAGGGTATTTTCCGCATAATACGTAATCTGCACCCGCGTGATGAATCGGATTTTAACGTTCAGAAGAGTGACACCATCATAGAAATACTGATGGAGAATATCAGCTATGTGACCCTTGCAGCCACCATCATTGGTCTTATCACCCTTTTTGGTGCAGCGGTAGGGCTCATGAACATCATGCTGGTTTCAGTGACTGAGCGGACACGGGAGATAGGCGTGCGGAAGGCGCTTGGAGCAAGGAAGTCGGTCATAAGGCAGCAGTTCCTGTATGAATCGGTCATTATAGGTCAGCTGGGAGGCCTTCTCGGCATACTGGCCGGTATACTTATGGGCAACCTAGTATCACTGGGAATGGGTTCCAGGTTCACCGTGCCCTGGATGTGGGTTATAGGAGGAGTACTTGCCTGTTTTGTTGTTGGCATAGCATCGGGATATTTCCCGGCCGTGAAGGCTTCGTCGGTTGATCCCATCGAGGCGTTGCGATATGAATGATTTATTTAAGTATGGATGTGTCTGACTGAAACCATGAAGGAGGACAGACAATGAGCATAGAGATTATACAGCCAGGATCAAGCAACATTCCACGCATTACCTATGATCAGGATGAGGATGTGCTGAGCATCACCGGCCGCTCAATTGCCGAGAGGCCGGAGATAATCTATACTCCCCTCGAGGAGTGGATCACAGCTCACCTGAACAGGTATACCCAGTTAAGGGTGGTCATATTCCTTGAATACATCAACAGCGGCTCCTCCAAGGCATTGCGTGATGTGCTGAGGATGCTCAGCGGATACAGGCCCCCAAGGTACCGGATACGAATCACCTGGCTCTATGAGGAGGATGATGAAGCCATGCACGAGTTGGGCGAGCATTACCGTGATGCCGCCGGGGTCAACATGGATGTGCAGATGGTCCTGTGACATGACCAGGTGGTGTGCCACCGGATATCAATAATGTATATATATGCGAAGCGGGAGGTTTCAAGCCTCCCGCTCCATAATTATATTACAGATCATGAATGGATGCAGTATGGTCATCATCAGAGCTGTTTCCCCATCATCTCAATAAGATCAACACATCTTGCTGAATAACCCCATTCATTGTCATACCATGACAGGACCTTGATCATGGTGCCGTTGACCATGGTGCTCTGTGCATCGAATATCGAAGATGCGGGATTGTGAATAACGTCAACGGAGACAATCTCGTCTTCCGTATATTCAAGTATACCTTTCATCGGACCTTCAGCGGCCTTTCTGATGGCAGCGTTGATCTCTTCTTTTGTTGCAGCCTTCTTCAGCACTGCCACAAGGTCAACCAGTGAACCGGTGGGAGTCGGGACCCTCACGGAGATACCGTCAAGCTTGCCCTTCAGTTCGGGAATGACTTTACCTACCGATTTGGCGGCACCGGTGGTGGTGGGTATCTGTGAGAGAGCTGCTGACCTCGCCCTGCGCAGGTCACTGTGCGGAAGGTCTAGTATGCGCTGGTCATTCGTATATGAGTGTATCGTGGTCATGTAGCCTATCTCAATGCCGAAAGTGTCATTCAGCACCTTTGCAACAGGGGCAAGACAGTTGGTGGTGCATGATGCATTTGAGACACATGCATGTTCGGGCTTGAGCTCATCGTCATTGACACCGACAACTATCATTGCATCAATGGCATCCTTTGAAGGGACGGTGAGAATGACCTTTTTTGCCCCGTTCTTCAGATGGTCACCGTATCCCCCTTTGGGACTCTCCTTAGACCTGAAGACACCAGTTGATTCGATCACTATGTCAGGAGTCGACTCCCATGGAATTGCTGCCGGATTCTTTTCTGCCGTTACCTTTATCTTATCACCATTCACAATGATGTTCTGCTCATCATAAGTAACGCCCGGGTACTGGCCCTGGGTGGAGTCATACTTAAGCAGATGCGCAAGCGTCTTTGTGTCTGTAAGGTCATTGATTCCTACTATTTCAATATTGGGCCTTTCAAATGCCAGCTTGAAAACATTACGGCCTATCCTGCCGAAACCGTTGATTGCTACTTTAATCTTTGCCATTGTTATTTAGTTAATATGGTTACTAAAACGAGTCACAAAAATATAAAATAAAAAGGAGAGGCCAAATATGAGTGATATTTATTCTGCAGGTCTCCTCCGTATGAGGTCAAGAAGGTTACGCTGACTGAGCGGATCAAGTATCATTCCGATACGGTAACTCACAAATATTGAGGGATAAAACTGCTTGTTATCCTCGCTGGCCATGATTGGAATTTTCTTTGTGAAGGCATGCAGTGACCCGCCTACCTCCAGGGCGTGAGTAATCCTGTCATTCCTGCTGTACTCAAAGTTGAAACCCCCGCGTCCGTAGAGGCCGGGATAGAGCTTAATTTCGTCAAAACCCTTGAAGAAGGATGCTCTGCTGAGGATCTGAAGAGGTTCGTGAATAGTATTGTTGTCAAACTGCTGTTCCTCTATGGTGTAATAATCATTGTTAAGCCATACAATGACCTTGTAGTAAATAGGCTTGGCAAAAAGAACCGTTGCGCCGCCGCCGGCGAACCAGCTTATAGAGACACCTCCGAGATCATGCTTTCCGAAGATCTCCTGCTGATAACCGGCCCCTCCGCCAATTGTCCATGTGGAGTTGAGCTTCCCGAAAACGAATGAGCCTGTGTTCTGAAAATAGTAGTTTGAAAGCTTTATCTCCTTTGGATGTTTAAAGCCTTCAACACTTCCTTCAATAAACCAGCGATGGCTGGGCTTGATCTGCCTGAGGTCACGGTAGATGGCAGACCAGCCGTCAGAATTGAGGGCGGCGCCAACAGAACGCTCATTGCGCCAGAACATCCTGTCCTGCGGATCAATATCTCCCTGTGCGGCCAGCGGTCCGCATAAAAAAATAAACAGTAAGACGTGCCAAAATCTCTTAATCATTTCTTAAAGATGTTAAGACTGGCAGCGGGGAGAAGCGATGATCAGCCTGCCTGTTCCGTTGAAACGCTATCAACACTGCTGTATGCCGGACATACTTCACGATTGCATGAACTGAGCGCCAGCGCAGCAATGAAAGCCAGGACAGCGATGAGACCAACTTTTTTCATAATACCTGCCTTTAAGTCTGAGACAAAAATAACTTTATTTTTAAAACAACATTTGTGCCATATTATTATTCAGCCATTAACCTTTTTAAACCAACAGCCCCGTTAATTGTTAAATGATAAAGATTAAAACAATGAGATCCAGATTAATTTTGATACTTATATTAACTACAGTAATCCTTTCAATGGAACAGAATATAAAATCACAGGAGAGACCCCCATTCAACGATCTGACAGCTGAAGAATCGAAGGTAATTATCAATAAGGCAACGGAATATCCGTTTACCGGACTCTATGAAAAGTATGAAGCCAGAGGGACCTACCTCTGCAAACAGTGCGGCAGTGCTCTTTATCGTTCAGAGGCCAAGTTTGACGCCTCCTGCGGCTGGCCAAGCTTCGATGATGAGATTGATGGTGCGGTGAAACGGGTCAGGGATGCTGATGGCATGCGTACGGAGATTGTATGCGCCTCATGCGGCGGACACCTGGGCCATGTATTTACCGGTGAGGGATTCACACCCAAAAATACACGTCATTGCGTCAACTCAATCTCGCTCGACTTTGTGCCGGAAATCCTGCCCGCCGGGACTTATGGCACAGCGCTCTTCGCCGGTGGCTGCTTCTGGGGCGTGGAATACTTCCTGCAGAAGGAACCGGGAGTGGTGGCCGTGGTATCAGGTTATACGGGCGGGCACGTCAAGAACCCCTCGTACCGCGAGGTATGCACGGGCAGGACCGGGCATGCCGAGACAGTCAGGGTAACATATGATACGCGAAAAACATCATACGAGAAACTGCTGAAGCTCTTCCTTGAAATACATGACCCGACACAGGTTGACAGGCAGGGACCAGACATCGGTGACCAGTACCGCTCAGAGATATTCTACAAGAATGAAGAACAACGAAAAGTAGCTGAAAAATATCTCTCATTGCTGCGCGACAGGGGTCTTAAGGTGGCTACGCAGATTACCAGGGCTACGGAATTCTATCCGGCGGAGGAGTACCACCAGGATTACTATTTCCGTAACGGGAAGATACCATACTGCCATGCTTTCACTAAGCGCTTCTAGGCAAGAGATCCCGGCTCTGATTTTCGGGGCCGGGGATCCTCGATACGCCGGATGGCGGATCGGGACAAGAGGCAGCAGGCAATAGCGGGTTGCCTGCAGGTGATTGAGAATTATATTGTTAAATCGTGCAAATTAAAAACCCCCGGTAGCCGTCCGGCATACCGGGGGTGTTAATTATTCGCAAATCGCAAATCGCCAGTCCTAAAGCCTGGGCACCCTCCCCGATGTCCAGGGTGCCTTTATCTCATCCAGCTTCGCATTGAGTGTGTCGACGGCCTGGCCTGCCTTCTGTATCCTTGCAAGCAATGCCGGGAACTCCTTCTTCAGTATCTGGAACTGCTGGTCGGCAATTCCGGATATGTCACCTGTATTGCCATAGAGTGATCTGGACATTGTTGAGAGCCTTGCCGAGAGTGATACCGGTGACGGAGGGGTCTCCTCGGTGCTGGCCCCGACGGAGATGCCTCTGATGAGATAGGTTATCTCAGCCATCTCTTCATTCAGAGCCGCAGCTTCCTCCATGAGTGCAGCAGGTGCATCAGGAACCTGGTGTATTGTCTGCATTATGGTGTTCACCTTGCCGTCAAGCTCGGATGCATAAGAGATGGCTCCGTAAGCCGTTCTGGCAAAGTCAGAAACCTCTTTTATCCATTTCTCTTTGGCAGCAGCATCAGTGACAGGCATGGTAACAATGTCAAGCGGCCTGCAAACGAATGGCTCCGGGCCGGCCAACCCGGTAACTTCGCCTTTGGCATACATGGCCATTGAGATAAAGTATTTACCGGGCATAACTGAAATTCCGCCGCCGCCCCAGCGGCCCCTGCCTTCACTGCCGGAGACAGGATTAAACTTCCCGGTTGACCTTACCGGCTGATACCCGGCGGTGGTGAAGTTCCAGCTGATGCGCCCCACACCTTTCGAGGCGTTCTTATACAGCTTGTTGATCACGTTTCCATCCTCATCGGTGATCGTAAAGATTAGGTAGGGCTTTATCTCACGCTCTTCGAGGCTGAGCTCCCTGGCAGTAGGCTGGGGAATGAACTCGCCTTTTTCGAAGAGTTTCTTCTCATTTGCCTTTCTTGTCTCAGCATCGGTCTTCGGAACAGTGTCAACATAATAGGTGATTGTTGCTCCGTAAGGCGGATTCTTTGCCATATAATACATTGATCCCTGGTTGTCAAACTCACCTGTCTGCACGAACATCTTTGCATCCCTTACGGGGAAGATGTACCCGGGTTTACCGGTAATCTCCCTGTTGTAGTTGCGAAGAGGAGTGTAGTCATCAATCACATAGAATCCCCTGCCGAAAGTGGCTATAACCAGATCATCCTCACGCTCCTGGATGGCTATGTCACGCACGGCGATGGTGGGCAGTCCCCTGTTGAACTCCGTCCAGCTGTTGCCACCATCAAACGATACGAAGAAGCTGAATTCAGTACCAAGGAAGAGCAACTCAGGATTGATATGATCCTGTTCAATGGTATGCACCGGTCCGTTTTCCGGGAGATTGGCGCTGATTGATCTCCATGTCCTGCCCTTGTCCGTGCTCTTAAGAACATACGGCTTGAAGTCGTCACGCTTGTGATTATTGAATGTGGCATAAACAATATCAGGATTGAACTTGTCGGCCAGGATGTCACTGACATAGGTGTATTCAGGTACGCCGGGATAGGTTTTGTTCATCCGCCAGTTGGCGCCGCCATCCTCTGATACGGCTATCACGCCGTCATCGCTGCCGGTATACAGGAGGTCCTTTTGTACTTTCGATTCGGCCAGAGAGATGATGGTACCCCACAGGGAGGTTGACCGGTGCTTTGCAACGGCGTCAGTTGGCCAGTATTTATCCATTATCTTAAAATTATCCCTGTTCTCATTGCGGGTCAGGTCCGGAGATATGGCGGTCCAGTTACTTCCCCTGTCCTCGCTGCGGAAGAGGAAGTTTGCCGCCATGTAGATACGTTTGTTGTTGTGCGGGCTTATGAGTATGGGTGTGTCCCAGTTCCACCTGTAAGTCAGCTCACCCTCTCCGGGGAAAGGCTTGATACTGATTCTCTGGCCGCTCTTTCTGTCATACCGCGAGGCATTGCCATACTGTGATTCCGTATAAACGATGTTCGGATCCTCAGGGTCAATGGCTACCCAGAACCCGTCGCCTCCCTGTGTCACGAACCAGTCGTCATTGACTACACCATCGCTGGTGCTGGCTGACGGGCCCCCCATGCTGTTATTGTCCTGTGTTCCTCCGTAGATGTAATAGAAGGGATAGGAGTTGTCAACGGCAACCCTGTAGAACTGGGTGACTGGCAGGTTCGACTTGAAGATAAAGTTCTTGCCGTCATCCCATGTCTCGTAGATGCCGCCATCGCCGCCGATGTACCAGTGGCAGGTGTTGGTGGGGTCTATCCACATGGCATGGTCATCCACATGACGTCCGTTATTGCTTACTCTTGAGAAGGTACGGCCGCCGTCAACGGTCACCTGGGTATAGGTGTCAAGGCTGAAGACCCTGTCGGCGTCCACCGGGTCACAGATGATCTTGTTGTAATACTGTCCGCTGGCATGGTATGAGTTCATCTTCTCCCATGAGGCGCCCCTGTTGACGGACCTGAAGAACCCTCCAGATTCGCCCTGTGCTTCTACTATCAGGTAAAGGATGTCAGGGTTGACGGGTGAGATGGCAATACCCATTCCGCCTATGTCGCCGCCCGGTAGTCCTTTCATGATCTTGACAAACGATGTTCCTCCGTCGGTTGATTTGTAAACGGCTGACTCCGGCCCGCCGCTGATCTTCATCCCCACATGCCTGCGGCGCTGCTCGCTGGTGCAGTAGATAACATCCGGATCACGCGGGTCAAGAACCACGTTGTTGACACCAGTATGCTCACTGATATTGAGTATCTTTTCCCATGTCTTTCCGCCGTTGGTTGACTTATAGAGTCCGCGATCACCTCCGGGACCCCAGGCAGATCCTTCGGCAGCCACATAGATTACATCGCTGTTGCGCGGATCGATGGCTATGCCGCCTATCTGACGCGACTCCTTCAGACCCATGTTCTTCCAGCTGGCACCTGCATCGTCACTGCGGTAAACACCGTCACCCCACCCGAGGGCACGCTGGTGGTTATTTTCGCCGGTGCCTGCCCATATGGTATTGTGGTTGTCAGGGTCAATAACGATGCATCCGATGGCGTAGGCACCGTATTTGTCAAAAATCGGTTCCCAGGTGGTGCCGTTGTTGATGCTCTTCCAGATGTTTCCGGATGCTATGGCTGCATAGATCTCGGAATGGTTGGAGGGATTGACTGCCAGATCGGCAATACGGCCGGAGGCCCATGCCGGTCCAACGGACCTGAATGAGATGGCGCCGAAAAATGACGATGAAACTGCCGGTTTGACCTCTGAGGCAGATGCCTTCTGGTCCCTGCTGCTTCCTTTTCTTTGTGCATAAAGGCCGCATGAGCCTGCCAGCACAGCTACGATGATCATTGTCAGGATTTTCTTCATAGGGAGGTTTTTTGGTTGATTCTTTAGTTTATGCTAAGTTAAGATAAGGAGAATTGTCAGCTTAAAATTTAACGTTATTTAATTATTTTGCTGCAGACAAATATCATGATCAATGAACAGCACCTACTTTACCCGGAGAACTATCAGAAAATATGAACCCAGAGAGATAGGAGAGGAACTTCTTGAACGGATACTGACGGCAGGCGTAAGAGCGTCTACAACAGGTAACATGCAGGTGTACAGCATCATAGTGACACGTGACCGGGCAATAAAAGAGAAGCTTGCTCCTGCCCATTTCAATCAGCCGATGGTGACCGAAGCACCTGTTGTGCTTACATTCTGTGCCGACTTCAACAGGTTCAGCAAATGGTGCAGGCAGCGTGATGCCGAACCGGGGTATGACAACTTTCTCTCGTTTATGACTGCTGCCATTGACGCCCTGATAGCCGCACAGACAATATGCAATGCCGCGGAGGAGGAGGGGCTGGGTATATGTTATCTCGGTACAGCCACCTATAATGCTGACATGATTATTGAGGTGCTTGAGCTGCCTTCACTTGTGGTACCGGTGGCTACTGTGACACTGGGATGGCCGGCACAGGTGCCGGATCAGCCAGACAGGCTGCCGCTGGAGGCGGTAGTACACCAGGAAAAATATGTCGATTTCACAGCGTCAGCAATAGATGATCTCTATCGTGCCCGGGAGGCGAGGTCCGACTCCATACAGTTCGTCGCGGAAAACGGAAAGGAGACCCTGGCACAGGTCTTCACCGACGTGCGCTACAAAAAGAGTGACAACGAGTTTTTCTCCGCAAAGTTCCTTGATGCTATCCGCCGCCAGGGCTTCACTGTCTGAACTCAAAACCCAATTCGGCAGCAATAGCCTTCAGGTCTTCCACCACAGCCGGCACAAGGCCGATTCCTGACGCCAGGTTACGCTCTTCTGCCTCCCTTTCGGGATCGCCGGGTATCAGCACCCGCTCCTGGCCCCTGGCAGGTTTCGCATTGCGAAAAGTCCTTATCCAGTGATCCATGGATTCCCTGAATTCCCTGGCCGGTCTGAAGGCATCTATTCTCATGGCGCCGAAAAAGTGACCTGTCCCCACTCCCGGCTGGTTGTCCGGTACGGGAAGATAGGCCACGCTGGGTGGCACGAAGGGACCGAAGTTGGCCCCGCTGAACAGTGCACTGAAGATGTCTATCACAGCTGACATGCAGTAACCCTTGTGGCTTCCGTGCAGGCGGTCGCCGCCGAGGGTCACCATACCGCCTCCCCGGCGCAGGATACCGGGGTCATCGGAAGGATTGCCCTCGGCGTCCTGTACATAGCCCGTGGGCACCTTCTCACCCTTTTTCTCGGATACTGCAAGCTTGCCGCGGGCAATGGGAGTGGTGGCAAAGTCAGCCACAAAGGGGGGCTCTTCCATTGCCGGCACAGCCACAGCCAGGGGGTTGGTACCAAGAAGCCGGCTTACCGAAAAGGTTGGTACCACCAGAGGGTTTGCATTGGTGACCGTTATGCCTACCATCTCATGCTCCAGTGCCATCATGGCATAATATCCTGCGATGCCGAAGTGGTTTGAGTTGCGGGCTGCCACCCAGCCTGTGCCGGTGGCTGTTGCCTTCTCTATGGCCAGACGCATTGATCTTACGCCGGCAACCATCCCGAAACAGCTGTCGCCATCAACAACGGCAGTGGATGGGGTCTCGTGAACCACCTTCACGTCAGGCGTGACATTGACACGTCCGCTCTTCCAGAGCTCATAGTATTCGCGTACTCTTATCATGCCGTGAGATGCATGGTTGCGCAACTCCGCTTTTACCAGCACGCCGGCAACGGCGGCAGCATCATCGCGGCTGCATCCAACACGCATGAAGATTTCGGTGGTGAATTCAAGAAGGTATTTGTGATTGTATATCATGTTCTACAATTCTTGAAGGTCTACGACCTTCGGGATTTATATGGATACTCTGTTTTACAATTCTTTATGCCCTACAGGCATAGGTTGTCAACACTACTGCCTACTGCCTATTGCCTACTGGCTATTGCCTGTTCTACAATTCTTTATGCCCTACAGGCATAGGTTGTCAACACTACTGCCTACTGCCTGCTGCCTACTGCCTGCTGCCTGCTGCCTACTGCCTGCTGCCTGCTGCCTACTGCCTACTGCCTGCTGCCTACTGCCTATTGCCTATTGCCTACTGGCTATTGCCTGACCCTGACCGGATAGGGTGGCCGCACCGGTTTGGCCGGCGGGTTCTTCTCCAGCTCCTGCAGTGCCACCTCAATAGCCTTCTCCAGCTGCGGGTCCCTGCCTTCGATCACATCGGCAGGCAATTGTTCAACCTCAATATCTGGTGCCACTCCAACATTCTCCACAACAAAGCCGTCTTCAGTCCATATTGCCAGGTTAGGGGCCGTTACCATGCCACCGTCCATCAACTCAGGAAAGCCCAGTGTTCCCACAAGACCACCCCATGTGCGCTTTCCAACCAGCGTGCCCAGGCCGAACTTGCGGAACATCCATGGCAGCATATCGCCACCAGATCCTGCCGTCTCATCAATGATCATCACCTTTGGTCCTTGTATTGATGCACTTGGGGTCTTCAGATCATTGCCGTAGCGCATATTCCAGTACGACTGCATCGGTCGGCGCAGCAGGTCAATATAGTAGTCGGCTATCAGGCCGCCGCCGTTGAACCTCTCGTCAACAATAATTGCCTGCCTGTTGGCCTGGGGGAAGAAATACCTCTTGAAGTATTCATGACCCTGACCGGATGTGTTGGGAACATATACATAGGCCACCTTCCCGTCGGTTGCTTCGGTGACCTTTTTCAGGTTACCCTCAACCCAGTCGCGGTTCCGCAGGCCGAGCTCATTTCCTACAGGGACAACATTTATCACCCGTGACCCTGTATAATCCGGATCAGGACCAACAGTCAGTTCCACGATCTTTCCCTCAGTGTTTTCCAGGAAGCTGTGGATATTCCTGTCAGCGGTAACATCCTGGCCGTCAATTGCAAGAATATACTCTCCTGTTTTCACGTTGAGGCCAGGCTCTGTGAGAGGTGATCTGAGATCGGGGTTCCAGTTAAGCCCGCCGTAGATCTTTTTCAGCCGGTACCTGTTATGTTCAACCGAGAAGTCGGCTCCCAGCAGTCCGCCTCCTACTCTCGGCGGCGTGGACAGCCTGTCGCCTCCCCCGACACGGTGGTGTCCTACTCCCAGCTCGCTGCACATCCACTGTATCACCCTGTTCAGGTCACTGCGGCAGGTGAGGTGTGGGAGGAACTGTTCATACTTTTCCCTCATTGCCTTCCAGTCGGCTCCATGCATGCCCGGATCATAGAAATAATCGCGGTTTACTCTCCATGCCTCATCAAAGATCTGAGGCCATTCCTCCTTCGGGTCAATTTTTACGGTGAGGGCGCCGGTGTTCAGCACTCCCTTGCCGGGTTCAGGTTTCTTGCCGGCGGAGCATATCCCGACAGTCTGGCCTTTGACGTATAACATCTTTTTCCTGTCAGCCGAAACAAGATAGCTGTCAAGCTCCATCACCTCCTCATCCTTACGGTCCTTGACCTTATAGATGCGGAGTGCCGACTGCCCGCGACCGGCAGGTCTGACAATATATAGTATTTCTCCTGCTCCGGCCACACCCAGCTCAGCGTAGTTGCCCGGTGCAACCGGCACGCTGACTATCCTTTCCTGGAGTCCGTCTGTTTCAATCTTCAGCAACTCACTCTTTCCTTCAGCATCCTGTTTGCCGGAGTCTTTTTTCCCCGAGCTCTTTGAGGAGCCTTTGCCTTTAGTGTTCTCAACCGGCTGCGGTGAATCGCTCTTTTCTTCCGTGCCCTTCTCCTCATCGCTCTCCCTGGCGAAGGGTGAGAGAATATCCTTTCTGAGGGTGACAAGATAGATTGAATTTGTCATTCGCATGTCGGCACTGGAGAGGTCGAACCAGTTGACCACCGGGCCGGCGTCAGTGGATGCGAAGAAGTATATATACTCACCTCCCGGATCAAATGCCGGTTCAGCGGCGTCACTCAGTCCGTCAGTAACGGAGAACGACTTCTGCTGGTCAACCGAGTAAAGCCGGACCACCCTGAAGAATGTGTTCATCATTTTTGTGTAAACAACCCATTTGGAGTCTGATGACCAGTCGCCGAACATCTCCCTGAAGGGTCCAGGGAAATACATCTCGTCTGAATCAATCTTACTGATCACTGATGAGTTTATGTCAAGGATCCACAGATTCCTTCCGTTATCAGTGAAGCATATCTTCTTACTGTCCGGTGACCACTCCGGGTAGGCATAGAATCCCGTGCCCGGCAGGTCAAATATCTTCGCTTCCCCCTTTCCGTCCTGTTGCCTGATGTGAAGCTGGTATTCACCGGATTCATCTGAAAAGTAGGCTATTGTTTTTCCGTCCGGTGACCAGGAGGGAAATTTCTCATGTGCTCCTGGCGTCTGCGTGATGTTTCTCGGGTCACCCTTTTCGCCGGGAACGGTGATTATCTCGCCCCTGTAGCCGAAGACAGCGCGACTTCCTGTCGGGGAGATGTCTGCACTTCTCATGTAGTTGAATCCATTCACATAGCGCGGGCGAAGTTCCAGCAGGTCAGCGGCAATGCCAACTTTGAGCCTTGTTGCTTCGCCGGCGGGGATATCATATGAATGAAGGTAACCGGCCTGTTCGAATACTATCCTGTTGTCTCTGCCTGCGGCCTTCAATACCGGGAAGTCGGTGAACGTGGTATGCTGCCTGATGTCACTTCCGCTGTCATTGCAGGAGAAGAGGTTTATCTCGCCGTTCCTGTCGCTAAGAAACCATATCCTGTCACCAATCCACATCGGGTCAGTATCATTGCATCCGTCTTTTGGCTGAGATACTTTGATGACCGACCTGTCTGTGAAATCGTATAGCCAGATGGTTGATACCGTTCCTCCGCGGTAGTTCTTCCATTGTGCGTGGACCGGAGGAAGTGGCGTATATGCCATCCTCTTGCCGTCAGGTGACCAGGAAGCATAATATGCGTTAGGTATCTCCAGCTTCTCAGGGTAGCCACCTTCAATATCAACAGTGTACAGTTGCGCGTATCTGCCGGTGAAGGTATTCCTCTGTGAGATGAACAGCACCTTTTTGCCGTCAGGAGTGAAGCCCCTGGCTGCATCACTGCCCGGATGCCAGGTCAGCCTGACAGGGAGGCCTCCCTCCACCGGCACTACGAACACGTCAGTGTTACCGTCATACTGTGCACTGAAGGCAATCAGCTTCCCATCAGGAGAGAAGCATGGCTCCCCTTCAATTCCTTCATCTACAGTGATTCTTCTGGGATGGGTGCCATCAGCATTCATTACCCATAAATCCTCCGCGTAGATGAATGCGATGTGAGAGTTGCTTGTTGCCGGTTGAGACAGCATCCTTGTGTCAGAGGTGTCAATGCCGCTGATGGTGCCGGCTGCGCCCGGCAGCAGCAATGCAATCATTCCTGTGATAAAAAGAGTTTTTTTCATGGCTGTATGGTTTTTCTGATAGTGGTTGTTGAGTTAGCCTGTGCCACCGGGGTGATGACAACATCATTTATGCAGACGTGTGCGGGAAGGCTGGCACAGTAATGGATAACCTCGGCAATATCATCACCGGTGAGAGGTTCCAGACCACTGTATACTGCTGAGGCTCTTTCTTTGTTGCCCTTGAACCGGACAATGGAAAATTCAGTCTCCACCAGGCCCGGCGCAATGTTTGTAACCTTAATGCCATGTTTCACAAAATCCAGTCGCATACCCCGCGAGAGAGCATCAACGGCATGTTTTGTGGCACAATAGACCGCCCCGTTCTCGTATACCTCCTTACCGGCTATTGAAGCGATGTTGATTATGTGACCCGACCCCCTTCGCACCATCAGAGGGGCTATTGTACGGGTAACATAGAGGAGACCTTTAATGTTGGTGTCAACCATCCTGTCCCAGTCATCCGGCTCCCCCTCGTCAAGATGAGAGAGACCCACTGCCAGCCCGGCGTTGTTAATCAGGATATCAATCTGATTCCAGTTACCGGGAAGGGAACCCAGGTTCTTTTCAACTGCTGTCCGGTCCCTTACGTCAAAACAGAGTGCCAGCACTTCTGTGCCGCAGGTGTCAGCAAGATGAGAGGAGAGTTCATCAAGCCTCTCTTTTCTTCTGCCTGTGAGTATCAGTCTGTCAGATGATTGTGCAAATTTAACTGCTGCGGCTTCGCCAATACCTGAAGTCGCACCGGTGATAAGTACTGTTCTTTCCATGGTAGATATTTTTCGGAGAGGTAAATGTAAAAAATATTAAGGGTATCTTTGCCGCCTGTCCTGAAAATGATGCATCATTCATAGCGTAAAGACCTCATTATTTCCGGCAGTGATGCATCAGAAGGATAACAAATATAAAACGTTCCGGGTTCAATGCAGGAGACAAAAGGGATAAACGGGCCTTCGGCGGAGCAGGTGGAAAGGATGTTCGATTCAATATCGAAGCATTATGATTACCTGAACCATTTGCTGTCACTGGGCACTGACAGGAGATGGAGAAGACGGGCAGTCAGGATTATTGCAGAGCATGCCAGGCCCCGTACCATCCTGGATGTGGCCACCGGCACCGGTGACCTGGCAATAGAGGCCCTGAGGCTCGGAGCTGATAAGATAACAGGCATAGATATCAGCACAAGGATGCTGGATGAGGGGCGGCGTAAGATTGAACGAATGGGAGTAAGTGACCGGATAGAACTCATCAGGGGAGATGCTGCCCGTATCGGCTTTGCAGACAACACATTTGATGTTGTGATGTCAGCCTTCGGGGTCAGGAATTTCGGGAACACCCTCGCCGGGCTCACTGAAATGTGCCGCGTGGTTAACCCGGGAGGCATGATTATGGTGCTCGAATTTTCCCGGCCGGCATGGTTTCCGCTCAAGCAGATATACGGACTCTATTTCCGGCGGATCCTGCCGCGAATAGGACGGACGGTGTCCGGTGATCCTGCCGCCTACACCTACCTTCCTGATTCGGTCATGTCATTCCCTGACAATGAGAGGTTCCTGCATCTGCTCACCTCGGCGGGGTTCGGAGATGTTAAGCAGAAACGGCTTACAGGAGGGATCGCAAGCATCTACACCGGATTTAAAAGTGGCACAGATGTTGCACAATAAAACCTAAATTTTTCGTTATACTAAACAGGACCCTAGGGAAGCGTGTATAAAAGAACTGCCATATTTATCATTATGCTTCTTATTCCTGTCTTTCTTGCTGCCCAGAGGGCAAAGCCAAAGAACGACTCGAATTATGATGACAGACTCCTGCATTTCGGCTTCAGCATGGGAGTCAATTCCATGGATTTCATTGCGAAGATGAAACCGGAATCGGACCTCACCGCCGAGGTCGTCACACTGAAACCAGGTATAAATATCCAGATCGTTACGGATTACAGGCCGGCAACGTACCTTGACCTCAGGTTCCTTCCCGGTGTTTCATTCGGACAGAGAACGATCAATTTCTACAATGAAAATGCTGAAAAGGTATATGATACCCAGATAGAATCTTCATTCCTCGAGTTTCCCCTCTCTCTTAAAGCGAAAGGAATGAGGCTCAATAACTCAAGGCCATATCTCATAGGAGGGCTTAACTTCAGGTATGATCTTGCGGGAAAAAAGGAGTTTGATGATCCGGGGGTGAACGGTTCAGAGAGCTTCATCAGGCTCAATAAGGCTGATCTCTATTACGAAGTTGGAGCAGGGATCGATTTTTACCTGCCTTATTTCAAACTGACCATTGAGGCGAAGATGTCATCAGGATTGCGTGACGTGCTGAACTATAATGTCGGGTTCCCTCCATACTTCAATGAGATTGAATCACTGAAGTCCCAAATCTGGGTTCTGTCATTCCATTTTGAGTAACAATGCCCGTGGAGCTTAACCTGGTGCTTCCCCCTGAGACTGCCTTTGATGAGCAGTCGCTGCGGTATTATCTTGAAAGAAAGACAGGCAGGAAGGATTTCAGCCTGCAGATAATTAAGCGTTCTGTGGATGCCCGTCAGGCAGTTATCAAGGTCAATCTTACAGTTCGGCTCACTGACACCGGTGAAAGCACCCCGGAGCCTGAGCCATACAGGATCAGGGATGTGTCACGCTCACGCGAAGTGTTGATAGCGGGAAGCGGACCTGCCGGCCTCTTTGCGGCACTGGCCCTGATAGAGGAAGGCCTGAAGCCGGTAATCCTCGAAAGAGGGAAAATGGTGAGTGACCGCAAGAGGGATGTGGCTGCCATAAGCACAAAACATCTTGTTGACCGAGACTCAAATTACTGTTTTGGTGAGGGTGGGGCAGGCACTTTTTCAGACGGGAAGCTGTATACCAGATCGAAAAAAAAAGGTGACAACCGGCGGGTGCTGGAGTTGCTCGTACTGCACGGTGCTGATCCTTCAATTCTCTATGAAGCTCATCCCCACCTGGGAACAGACAGGTTGCCAGGGGTGATCACTGCGGTCAGAAAGAGCATCATTGCTGCAGGCGGCGAAGTCCTCTTTGCCAAACGTATTACAGGAATAGAGATCATTGATGGCCGGTTCAACAGTGTAACGGTAAACGAAAATGAGAGATACCGGGCTGATAACCTGATAATGGCCACCGGCCACTCTGCGCGTGACGTTTACTCAATTCTTGCCGGGGCAGGAGTACAGCTCTTATTCAAACCCTTCGCCATGGGTGTCAGGGTTGAACATCCGCAGGAGATGATTGACCGGATGCGTTATCATGGAAAGCCGAGAGGCAATTACCTGCCGGCGGCAGCCTACAGTCTTGTGACGCAGGTCGGCGGACGTGGCGTATATTCATTCTGCATGTGTCCGGGAGGATTTATGGTCCCCTCAGCCACATCCCCGGAGGAGGTGGTGGTCAACGGCATGTCACCATCGCACCGTAATGCGCGATGGGCCAACAGCGGCATAGTGACAGAGATCAGGGAGGAGGATGCTGCACCCTATGGCAGCGGACCGCTCGCAGGAATGGCTTACCAGGCTGCACTGGAACAGATGGCATGGCAGGAGGGTGGTATGTGCCAGCGGGCCCCGGCACAGCGACTGACAGATTTCGTTGAGGGAAAAGCCTCGGCCAACCTGCCTGAGGGGTCCTATTTTCCGGGACTGACACCTTCAGCCCTGCATGAGTGGCTGCCGGAGCAGATAACAAACAGGCTCAGGAACGGATTCAGGGAGTTCGACAGAAAGATGAAGGGGTTTATTACCGGGGAAGCACTGGTTGCAGCGGTGGAGTCGCGCACATCATCACCGGTGAGGGTGTTGCGCGACCCGGCATCACTCCATGCTGCCGGTATCAAAGGCCTATGGCCTGCCGGCGAAGGTGCAGGCTACGCTGGAGGAATAGTCTCCTCGGCAGTGGACGGCATGCTGGTAGCACAGGCCATTCGGCGGTAAACAAGGTCTGAGTAACTGTCGCTTCGCTCTGTCGTGCAGTCATGCGGTCCTGCGATCAATGAATCAAGGCCGGCATATAACCAAACCGCAAAACCGTCCCGACCTCCCGGTCGGGATTTCCGCTTCGCTCCAACAAGACCGAAAACCCTTTATACTTCAGGCTTTCTCCTGGCAAACTCTGAAAAGACAATGGCTGCGGCCATGCTTACATTCAAAGACTCCAGCCCGGCCGTCATCCTGGCGGGGCCGGGAATGGTGATCCGGCTTGTAACATGCCGGAGAAGAGTTTCACTGATGCCCTTCGACTCGTTTCCAAGGAGGACTATTCCCTCACTGCCCAGGGTGCTCTCATAGACTGACGTGCCGTCGGTGACAGTACCGTATACAGTTATGCTTTCACCGGCAGCCTTGCCCAGGATGTCATCAAGTGACCTGTACCAGACATTGACATGCATGAAGGCGCCCATGGTGGCCTGTATCACCTTCGGGTTGTAAAAGTCAACACAGTCGGGTGAGCAGATTATGTCTGTCATACCAAACCAGGCAGCCATACGGATAATTGTGCCCAGGTTGCCCGGATCCTGCACGTACTCCAGTGCGGGGACAAGCCTGCCACGGAGGATTCCGGGACTGAAATGCACTTTCCTCATCGGGGCTATTGCAAGCACATTGTGCGGTGTTCGCAACGAACTGATACGCCGCAACTCCTCATAGCTCACCGTGGCTATATCGTCAGCGCCACCGGTAACAGCCTCCTGCTCACCGTCAATCCATTCGGGCTTTCCGGCCAGCAAAACCACCCGGTTGCCGGCCAGGATGTACTCCCTTACCAGCTTGTCTCCCTCAATGACAAAGAGCGAATTCTCCTCCCTGACCTTTTTTTTCTGGAGTGAAAGTATCAGTTTTACCTGGTTGCGGCTGATCCTCTTATGCGTCATTCGTTGATTGAAAATAGAGTTTATAATGGTATATTTGCGTTCACTATTCTTTACGGAGAAGTGAGCCATCAGAAAGCAAATATAGAAATTACCTTGCCCAAACTGCTTCTGCTGGCATTCATAATTTTAACCGCAGCTTCCTGTAATCCCACCAAATATGTCCCGTCAGGAGATTTGCTGCTTGGCAGGAATGAGATAGCCATTAATGCTGACAAGGATCCCCTGCCTCCGACAGTGAGCCGCAGCGCAATCAGGCCCTATATAAGGCAACAGCCCAACAAGAAGATCTTCGGAGTCAGATTTCACCTCGGGCTCTATAACCTCTCCAATATTGAGAAGGAAAGATGGCCTCACGGATGGCTGAGACGGATTGGTGAGGAACCGGTCATCATGGATGTGGTGGCAGCTGAACGGTCAGCAGGTCAGATACAAAGCTACCTGTGGTCAAAGGGATTCTTCAATGCAAGGGTGAGTGACACCGTCAGGGTGGCAGGTGAGGAGGCGAACGTGGTCTACAGTGTCATACCGGGCAGACCCTATACCATAGCTGACATAAGGTATGACATACAGGACTCGGTGCTGCGCGGCCTGGTGCTTATAGACACTGTTAATTGCCTGATAGAAAGGGGAATGATATATGATGTTGACCTCTTTCAAAGGGAACGTCAGAGACTTGAGCGCTTTATCCGGGACATCGGTTTTTATACTTTCTCAACTGAGAATATCTATTTCCGTATTGACAGTTCCCTCATGCGTCAACAGGTTATTGTCAATTATGTAGTTACCCCGAGGGTAACCGTAGGCAACCTGGGAGTACGGACAACCTCCAATCATACAATGTACCGCATCAGGGATATTTATGTCTATCCTGAGTTTGATCCCAAAGCATCACTGACGGGTGGAGATGAATACCTCAGAAGCCTGGATACAACCTTTTACAGGGGGGTTCACTTCGTGGCACCGCCAGGTCGCACACCGGTCAAACCGGAGGTGCTGACCCAATCGCTCTACATAGCACCCGGATCACTCTACAGCGTAACCAATGTGGAAAGGACGCAGTCACACCTTACCGATCTGCGCAACCACAGACTGGTGAATGTCTCGTTTATAGACCTGCACGGGGTTACAGGCGAGAGGCGCGACGAGGGTATGCTTGACTGTGTCATTCAGCTTACCCCAATGCAACGGCAGTCATTTACCGTTGAGCTGGAGGGTACAAATACCGGTGGTAACCTGGGGGGAGCGCTTAACCTTATCTATCAGAACAAGAGTCTCCTGAAGGGTGCAGAGGTCTTCAGCATGAAGCTCAAGGGAGCATATGAAACCCTCACCGATGATGTGACTGGCTTCAAGAATACCCAGCAGTATGGCATAGAGGCCAATCTCAGGATACCAAAGTTCATGATCCCATTCCCCGCGAAGGAGTCGTTTATCCGCAACAAGGATCCGAGGACAGTTCTGCAGGCAGGATACAACTACCAGAAACTGCCAGTGTTTGCCAGGTCAGTTGCCAATATCTCACTTGGTTATTCTTGGAATGGCAACAAATACACCAGATTCAGCGTCAACCCTCTCTCCCTGAATGTGGTCAAGCTGCACTATATTAATCCTGAATACCAGGCCATGATTGACACCATGCCCTACTTCTCAAACTCCCTGAGTGATGTGAGAATTGTCGGAGGAAGGTATGATTTTGTCTTCAACAACCAGACCATTCAAAAATCGAGGGATTTCTGGAACATTCGCGTAGGGTTTGATATCGCGGGAAACCTGCTTGATGCGGTTTACCGTACTGCCAATTTGGAACCGGCTTCTGATGGTTCTTTCCATCTCTTCCGCCAGCCCTTTGCCCAATTCCTTAAAGGTGAGGTGGATGCAGCCTATAACTTCCGGTTCAATGAGGCAAGCAGCATTGTCTACCGGTTATTTGCCGGAGTGGGATGGCCCTACGGCAACTCCGAGGTCATGCCCTTTGAGGAACAGTACTTCGGGGGAGGGTCAAATGACATTAGAGCATGGATGGTCAGAACACTCGGACCCGGATCATATATCCTGCCTGAAAGTTCATTCATAAACCAGACTGCCGACATGAAGCTGGAAGCAAACGTGGAGTACCGCTTCAAGCTCTTCTGGATACTGGAGGGGGCAACCTTTATAGATGCCGGAAACATATGGACCGTCCGGGATGACGATGACCGTCCGGGAAGCCGCTTCAGGTTAGGCAGCTTCCTGGATGATATTGCCGTAGGTACCGGACTGGGATTGAGGTTTGACCTTAAATTTGTGCTTTTGCGAACCGACTTTGGCCTCAAACTCCGTGACCCGCAGGAGACGGAAGGTTCCAAATGGATCCCGCTCAGCCGCCCCTTCAACCGCAAGCAGGATGTAACTATGGTAATTGGAATTGGATATCCCTTCTAGCAGATAGTAGTGTCTTTATTGAATAACAGGCAGTTACTACACATGCGTTGTCAATACTACTGCCTATTGCCTTGTATCCCCTTTTTTCATACCTTTCATGTCATCTTGCTGCTTTGAATGTGAAACCACTAAGGAAAACCGTCACTGCACTGTTTGGTTTTAACCGCCGGGAGCGTCGCGGAACATATGTTCTGTCACTGGTGTTAATTGTTCTCCTTGCCGTACGGCTCACAGCCTTCAGAACCGGCAGGCTGCCGGAGGAGATTCCTCCTCTGCCTTCAGCCGGGCCGTCTTCTGCCGGAGTCATTGAACCAGTTGCTGCTCCTTTCACTTTTGATCCCAACACAGTTACTTACGAAGACCTACTTAAACTTGGCCTTTCTGCGAGGCAGGCACGCACCCTGATCAATTACCGCAACAGTGGTGCAAGGTTCCGCAATCCGCCGGACCTGGCAAGGGTTTACGGAATCGATTCGGCCACTGTTGCAAGGCTGCTGCCACATATTAATATAAGTGATTCTTACAGAACGCCTCCAGGAGAGCCTTCGGCCGGGAGGCCGGCCGGTGATGGTGTGAACGGAAGGCGCATTGTTGTGCCAGCCGGCAGGGGAGGGGCAGGCGCAGAACAGGGAGGATTCATCCGGGAGCCGGTGGCGGGATACGATCTTTCGGTTAACATGGATTTGAACAGTTGCACAGCGGAAGAACTCGAGAAGCTCCCCGGCATCGGACCTGTTCTCTCCGTAAGGATAATACGCTACCGCAGCCTTCTCGGCGGCTTCGTGGATAAAGGGCAGCTGGCGGAGGTGTACGGGCTTGACAGTGTGGTTGTGGCAACCATTACCGCCCTGCTGTCAGTGACACTTGACTCTGTCAGGCCTTTGGTACTTGACAGTGCCTCTTTTGGAGAGCTGGCACGTCATCCCTATCTGGGTTATGAAGCTGCACGGAGGATCACCAGGTACAGGAGTGTTGCTCCGTCGGCTTTAACCCTGGGTGAGATGGTCCGCAGCGGGGTGATCACTGCGGAGCAGGCTGAGCGCATAGCACCTTATGTCAGGCCTTCCCGGGAGGCATCCGGAAGCGATTATGAATTTATTTCATCAAAAGTTTTGAAATGATTTTCAGAGATATTAATTTTGCACCTCGATTTTAACACAGAGTTATAATATGATAATTGTACCGGTAAAAGAAGGCGAGAACATTGACAGGGCCCTGAAGAAATTCAAGAGGAAATTTGAGAAAACGGGTGTGATCCGTGAGCTCAGGGCACGCCAGGCTTTTGTCAAACCCTCGGTTCGCCGCAGGGAAGAGATAAAGAAAGCCATCTACGTTCAGCAGCTGCAGCAGAAGGAGGAGTAGTCTCCTGCCTGCCCGTCTGCAGGGCCATAATACATAAAACCAAAAGGTTCCTTTCATGGATATAAAGGAATCGTTCCTTCAATACATCCGTACCGGGAAGCGTTATTCGCGGCATACGGTCACATCTTACAAAAACGATCTTAATCAGTTTTTCAGCTGGCTGGAGGAGAACAATCCGGGAGCCACTGCTGCGGGCGTCACTCATGGTGATGTGAGAGGCTGGATGGTCTCCCTTCTGGAGAACGGTGCTGCCACCGGTACTGTCCACAGGAAGATATCGGCTCTCAGGGCTTTGTTCCGCTACATGCTCAGGCATGAGCTTGTAAAGAGTGACCCGGTTGCAGGCCTGAAGCTGCCGAAGAAGAAAAAGCAGCTCCCGGTATTTGTTGCTGAAGAGGCACTGACAAGGCTGCTTGACGAATTCCGTTTCGGAGATAATTTTTCAGGGTTACGTGACAGGACTGTTGTGGAATTTTTGTATCTTACAGGCATGAGGAGGTCGGAACTGATCAACCTGCGTGACACGGACGTGGATCTTTCCGCGGGGCAGGTGAGGGTGACGGGTAAGCGTGACAAGCAGAGGGTGATACCATTCTCTGCCGGCTTCGTCAGGTCTCTGCAGTTATATGTTTCAGCGCGCGACGAACAGGGTTTCTCCGCCGGGTGGTTCTTTGTGACCGACAGGGGGAACAAAATGTACGACAAGGCTGTTTATAACATTGTGACCAGATATCTTGCCATGGTTACAACAATTGAGAAGAAGAGCCCGCATGTGCTGAGGCATACCTTTGCCACACACATGCTCAACAGGGGGGCGGATCTCAACTCCATCAAAGAGCTGCTTGGTCACGCCAGCCTTTCAGCCACACAGGTATATACCCACAACTCATTTGAACAATTAAAAAAGATATATAAACAGGCTCATCCAAGAGCATAAACTATTAATTAACAGGAGGTACTGCCATGAACATTCAGATCCATTCACTCAGGTTTGATGCAGACAAGAAGTTGCTCGACTTTGTTTCCCAGAAGGTAAACAAGCTTACCCAGTACAGTGACGATATTGTCAGCGCCGAGGTGTTCCTGAGGTTAGACAATGATGAAGAGAAGGAGAACAAGATCACGGAAATCAAGGTAGAATATCCGAGGGGGCCGCTTTTTGCCCGGAAGCAGAGCAAAACGTTCGAGGAGGCGACGGACCTGGTAATTGCAGCTCTTAAGAGACAGATAGTCAAACAGAAGGGAAAGATGCGGGGGGAGTGATCCCTCCGCATTAAAAAAACTTGTGATTATTTTGAGAATTGCATTTTAAATTCCTACATTTGCAAACCGATTTTTGAGGGTAATTTCTCAAAGATCGGTCGTTCTTTCAAATGCCGATGTAGCTCAGTTGGCCAGAGCAGCTGATTTGTAATCTGCAGGTCGGGGGTTCGAATCCCTTCATCGGCTCATTGTATGATGAGTATGTATGTCTAACCAGGCATGCTCTGTAATAGACGGGGAGATACCAAAGTGGCCAACTGGGGCAGACTGTAAATCTGTTGTCTGAAGACTTCGTAGGTTCGAATCCTGCTCTCCCCACTCTTACAGTGCCCGTGATCTTTATACCGGTTCCCCGGTCAGGGCTCGCGGGTGCCGGTTACTTATATAAGCGGGAGTAGCTCAGTTGGTAGAGCATTAGCCTTCCAAGCTAAGGGCCGCGGATTCGAATTCCGTCTCCCGCTCACTATGCCGATGTAGCTCAGGGGTAGAGCACTTCCTTGGTAAGGAAGGGGTCATGAGTTCAACTCTCATCATCGGCTCAAACGATTTTGGATGTAAATTTAAATTAATAAGCTTTTAGTTATGGCAAAAGAAAAATTTGACAGGTCGAAGCCTCACGTAAATATCGGTACGATCGGTCACGTCGACCACGGCAAGACCACCCTGACAGCTGCTATTACGATGGTTCTGGCTAAGAAAGGTCTCTCAGAGATCAGGGACTTTGACTCAATCGACAATGCCCCCGAGGAAAAGGAGAGAGGTATTACAATCAACACTTCTCACGTTGAGTATTCAACGGCAAACCGTCACTATGCGCACGTTGACTGTCCGGGTCACGCTGACTATGTAAAGAACATGGTTACGGGTGCTGCCCAGATGGACGGCGCCATCATAGTGGTTGCTGCCACTGACGGCCCGATGCCGCAGACACGTGAACATATCCTTCTCGCACGCCAGGTTAACGTGCCGAGGATCGTCGTTTTCCTTAACAAGGTTGACCTTGTTGATGATGAGGAACTGATTGACCTCGTTGAGATGGAGGTACGTGACCTTCTGAACTTCTACAAGTTTGACGGTGACAATGCTCCCGTTATCCGCGGCTCGGCACTTGGCGCAATGAATCAGGAACCCAAGTGGGAAGATAAGGTGATGGAACTGATGGATGCCGTTGACGAATACATACCTATTCCTCCGCGTGAAAATGAGAAGCCCTTCCTTATGCCTGTGGAAGATATCTTCTCCATTACCGGCCGCGGTACAGTGGCCACGGGCCGTATCGAAACCGGCATGGTTCATACCGGCGACGAGCTGGAGATCGTGGGACTGGGTTCGGAAAAACGCAAGACCGTATGTACCGGTGTTGAGATGTTCCGCAAGATCCTTGACCAGGGTGAAGCAGGTGACAACGTTGGTCTTCTCCTCCGTGGCGTTGACAAGAAGGAGATCAAGAGAGGTCATGTGCTTGCAAAGCCGGGTTCAATAACACCCCATACCAAGTTCAAGGCTGAGGTCTACGTGCTCAAAAAAGAGGAAGGCGGCCGTCATACCCCGTTCCACAACCACTACCGTCCGCAGTTCTATCTCCGTACCCTTGACATTACCGGTGAGATAGCTCTCCCCGAGGGAACAGAGATGGTTATGCCCGGTGACAACGTGACCATAACCGTAGAGCTGATCTACCCGGTTGCTATCAATAAAGGACTCCGTTTCGCTATCCGCGAAGGAGGCCGTACTGTTGGTGCTGGACAGGTGATTGACATCATCGACTAAGAGACCTTATTAAATATATATAGTATGGTAACCGTGCGCAGGCGCGTGCGGTTACCATCAAAATGTACACGGGTGTAGCTCAGTTGGTAGAGCACTGGTCTCCAAAACCAGGTGTCGGGAGTTCGAGCCTCTCCTCCCGTGCGAAATTGAAGTCTTAATATGAAGATAGGGACGTACTTTAAAGAATCATATAACGAACTGATGCACAAGGTGACGTGGCCCACATGGAACGAGCTGCAGGCAAGCGCCACCCTGGTACTCATCACCTCGGTAATCCTGGCTCTCGTAATATGGGCTATGGACTTCATGTTTGAAAAGGCCATGGGTGCTGTTTACAGTTTGTTGTATTAAAAAAAGCTAACGGTCACAGATGAGTGAAAACGTAAAGAAGTGGTATGTGCTCAGGGCTATAGGCGGTAAGGAGAAGAAGGTTAAGGAATACCTTGAAACAGAGATCGTCCGCCTTAAGCTTCAGGATTACATCACTCAGGTACTAATACCAACGGAGAAGATCTACCAGATCCGGGCTGGCAAGAAGGTGAGCAAGGAGCGCCCGTTCTTCCCTGGTTATGTGATCGTGGAGGCTGCCATGGTGGGCGAAGTGCCCCACGTACTGCGTAATATCCCGAATGTGCTTGGATTCCTCGGAACGCAGTCTGGTGAACCAACACCCATCAGGAAGGCGGAGATCAACCGCATCCTTGGTAAGGTGGACGAACTGGCAGCCAGTGAAGAGGAGATAAACATCCCGTTCGTAGTGGGCGAGACGGTCAAAGTGATAGACGGACCCTTCAACAGCTTCACCGGAGTGATTGAAGAGGTCAATGAAGAGAAGCGCAAGCTCAAGGTGATGGTCAAGATCTTCGGACGCAAGACACCCCTTGAGTTGAGCTTCATGCAGGTAGAGAAAGAAAGTTAGGGAAATAAGGAAATTGACAGCCGTGAATTATAATGCTTCCTTAAGCGGCAGTCATGCTCTCGCTATAAACAATGCAAATTTTTAATTATGGCAAAAGAAGTTGCTGGATTAATCAAATTACAGATTAAAGGCGGAGCAGCCAATCCATCTCCACCCGTTGGACCCGCACTGGGTTCCAAGGGTGTGAATATCATGGAGTTTTGCAAACAGTTCAATGCCCGTACACAGGACAAGGCAGGGAAGGTAATACCGGTAATCATTACGGTATACAATGACAAGTCATTTGACTTTGTCACCAAAACCCCTCCCGTAGCCGTCCAGCTTATTGAAGCCTCCAGGACGAAGAAGGGTTCTCCGGAACCCAACCGCAGCAAGGTGGCCTCGATAACATGGAACCAGGTAAAGACTATTGCTGAGGATAAAATGCAGGATCTTAACTGCTTTACCCTCGAATCCGCGATGAAGATGGTGGCTGGAACAGCCAGAAGTATGGGTATCACCGTAACAGGTGCATTCCCCGGTAAATAATAAAACTAAGTGAATAGAAATGGCTAAGCTTACCAAGAATCAGAAGTTTGCCCTCGCGAAAGTTGAGCATGGCAAACTCTATACTTTGTCAGAAGCGGCAGCGTTGGTAAAAGATATCACTACTACGAAGTTTGATGCCTCGGTTGATATTGACGTCAGGTTGGGTATTGATCCCCGCAAATCGAACCAGATGGTTCGCGGCGTGGTCTCCCTCCCTCACGGCACTGGCAAGGAGGTCAGGGTTCTCGCTCTGGTCACCCCCGACAAGGAGGCTGAAGCAAAGGAAGCAGGGGCTGATCATGTGGGTCTCGATGAGTGGGTGGAGAAGATCAAGGCCGGCTGGACCGACGTGGACGTAATCATTACCATGCCCTCAGTGATGGGTAAGATAGGTCAGCTGGGACGAGTCCTCGGTCCCCGTGGTTTGATGCCGAACCCCAAAAGCGGAACGGTGACCATGGAGATCAGCAAGGCTGTCAGGGAGGTTAAGCAGGGAAAAATCGACTTCAAAGTTGATAAAGCCGGTATAGTACATGCTTCCATCGGAAAAGTATCCTTCGAACCTCATAAGATCGTTGAAAACGCAAGGGAATTTCTCTCTACGATCAACAAACTCAAGCCCGCATCGGCTAAAGGAACATACGTCAGAAGTATCTTCCTCTCAAGCACCATGAGCCCGGGACTGAAGGTTGATCCCAAGAGCCTTGATGTTTAACTGAAAGCACTAACGCAGAGAGATTATGAGAAGAGAAGAAAAATCCGATATCATTAACAGTCTGGCTGAAACCCTGAAGGAGTACAGCCACTTTTACCTGACTGACACTGCACAGCTGAACGCTGCTGACACCAGTGATCTCAGAAGGAAGTGTTTTGAGAACCAGATAAAACTGGTTGTCGTTAAAAACACCCTCCTCAAAAGAGCACTGGAGCAGGCGGGCCTGGAGTGCGGAGAACTTGTCTCCGTGCTAAAAGGCTCTACTGCCGTAATGTTCTCGAATAACGGAAATACTCCTGCAAAACTGATTAAGGAGTTCCGTAAATCGCATCCGAAACCCCTGCTTAAGGGAGCATTCATAGAAGAATCGGTATATGTGGGTGACAACCTCCTTGATACCCTCGTGGCACTCAAGTCAAGGGAAGAACTCATAGCCGATATAATCATGCTACTCCAGTCGCCCGCGAAGAATGTCATCTCCGCGCTGCAGTCAGGCGGTTCAAAAATCCACGGTGTTCTGGAAACACTGTCAAAAAAAGAATAATCAATTAGTTAATCAAATTAAAAATTCCTATAAAAATGGCAGATCTTAAGAAATTTGCAGAAGAGTTGGTGAACTTAACCGTGAAAGAGGTTAA
>JAAZBN010000282.1 GCA_012513795.1 Bacteroidales bacterium
AGCATGACCGAGTATATCTTGCCGCCTCTGGCGGCAACCTTCATTACCATGAGGTCATTCTCAATGGTATAGTATTGATCCTCTCCGCTGGCTCTGGAACTAAAAACGCCATAGATGATGCTGTCTGTCACAGCCGCTGGCGTTTCAGCAGGGGTGGCCGGCAGAGTATCGACAGCGACAGGTTCGGCGGCGGATTGTTCTGCTTCCCGGCTGATACCCAGCATGCTGTTGAGCTCCATGACCCTGTCAATGGTAGGCTGGTCCTTGGGTCTGTAGTTCAATGCCCTGATATATGCTTCCCGGGCTCCGTCATAATTGCCCGCGGTATAGAGTGAATCAGCATATTCCGTTTCCGCATCGAAGAATTTTCCTGTCCGGTGATTATTGTAAAGGCTGAATCCGAGAAAGATCAGAAAGATCAGTACGATGCCGGTTATTGTATTCTTATCCATTAGTCCGTTATTCCAGTTTTGTCTTTTGATTGTTCATTTGATGCAGGCCCTGACGAATCCCACAAAGAGAGGATGAGGCTTCAGTACCGTACTGCTGTATTCAGGATGGAACTGAACACCCACAAACCACCTGTGTGATGGTATCTCCATAATTTCAACCAGTCCCGACAGGGGGTTTGTGCCGCACGGAAGCATGCCTGCATTCCGGAAATCTGCAAGGTATTTATTGTTGAATTCATACCTGTGGCGGTGACGTTCAGATATTTCATCTTTGCCGTAACACTTCCACGACTCCGATCCGTGCAGCAGCTCGCACTTATAGCTTCCCAGCCTCATGGTACCGCCTTTCTCTGTTACGCTTTTCTGCTCTTCCATCAGGTCAATGACCGGATGTTTGGCCTTGGGATTGATCTCGGTTGAGTGTGCGCCTTCCAGCCCGAGAACGTTACGCGCAAACTCTATTACGGCACACTGCATGCCAAGACAGATGCCCAGGAATGGTATGTCACCCGTACGGGCAAATCCGGCAGTCAGCACCTTCCCCTCTATACCCCTTGATCCGAATCCGGGAGCAACAACAATGCCGTCAAATCCCTGAAGCCTCTCACGGTAGTTGTTTTCAGTGATCTCCTCAGAGTGGATCATTATGAGCTCCACAGCGGCATTATTGGCCGCGCCGGCATGGATAAAGGCTTCAGTGATCGATTTGTAGGCATCAGCCAGCTCCACATACTTGCCAACCAGTGCTATTTTCACATTATGAGCAGGGTTCTTCAGCTTATGAAGGAACTCTTTCCATTCATCCAGTGAAGGTTCAGAGCCAGTAGGCAGACCCAGCTTGCGGAGTACTGTCTGATCAAGCATCTCCTTCTGCATCATGAGGGGTACCTCATAGATGGTGGAGACGTCTATAGACTCAACCACGGCGCCTGCTTCCACGTTACAGAAGAGTGCAACCTTTCTTCTCAGATCCTCGGTAAGAGGATGTTCGGTACGAAGAACCAGCACATCAGGTTGTATACCCTCCTCGAGGAGCATCTTAACTGAATGCTGGGTGGGTTTTGTCTTCAGCTCACCGGAAGCATGAAGGAAAGGCACCAGGGTCAGGTGAATAACAACGCAATTCTGCGAACCCATCTCCCATCGCAACTGTCTCACGGCTTCAATGTAGGGCAGTGATTCAATATCACCGACCGTACCACCTATCTCGGTAATGACTATCTCAAAATCACCCCCTGAACCTACAAGCTTTATGCTGCGCTTGATCTCATCAGTGATATGAGGGATTACCTGAACCGTTTTGCCAAGATAATCACCTCTTCGCTCTTTATTTATGACTGACTGGTAGATCCTGCCTGTGGTCACATTGTTGGCCTGCGATGTATGAACATTAAGAAACCGCTCATAGTGACCCAGATCAAGATCAGTCTCTGCACCGTCAACCGTTACGAAACACTCGCCATGCTCGTAGGGATTCAGAGTGCCGGGATCAACATTGATGTAAGGATCAAGCTTCTGAATGGTGACCGAATAACCCCGGGCCTGAAGAAGCTTTGCCAGGGAAGCAGAAACAATACCTTTGCCCAGCGATGATGTCACTCCGCCGGTAACAAAAATGTATTTAACGTCTGTCACTTTTGATCCTGTTATATTATTGCCTGAAAGGGAGCATCTATTCTTCGCTCATTGTATTGTCAATCAGCCTCACCTTCTCTTCCAGCATCTTAATGTTTCTCCTTGCCTCGGCAATCTTCTCCTCTACCTCCCTGATCATATTGTCAGCATTGGCCGACTTGGCAAAAAAGCCAATATTATTTTCCCAGAGGACGATATCACTTTCAAGCTGTTTGATCTTGCTGTAGAATTTTTCACGTTCACTCCTGACCTTCCTGGCTGCCCTGGGGTTTGACCTGGCACTGTCAACCTTGCTCCTGTACCTGAGTATATTCTTGTCCTCATCATCCAGCTTGAGCCTGTCAAACTGCCTGTTGAGAGCCTCCTTATAGCGGCGGGCGATCTCCTCCTTTTTATTGAACGGAACGTAGCCTATCTCGGTCCAGCGATTCTGTATCTCCTTCAGTTTTTCAAAGCTCTCCCTGGGATCCTCTCCCGTATCAAACGCGTCAAGCTCTTCAATGATGGCAAGCTTCGCCTTGAGATTGTCTTCATATGATGTATCCCTCCCGGCGAAATATTCAGACTTCCTGCTAAAGAATGTATCACATGCCTTCCGGAACCGTTTCCATATCTTTTCCGAATACTTTTTGGGTACGGGCCCGATCTCCTTCCACTCTTTCTGGAGTTTTATGAGCATGTCGGATGTCTCCTTCCAGTCACTGCTCTCCTGGAGGGCCTCAGCCTTCAGGCAGAGTTCTGTCTTGAGCTGCAGGTTCCTGACCTGTGTCTCCTTGTTCTCTGCAAAAAACGCACGCTTTTTTTCGAAGAATGTATCACAGGCTGCCCTGAACCGCTGATATATCTTGTTATTGTGCTTCTTCGGAGCAAATCCTATAGTCTTCCAGAGCTTCTGGCATTCCAGTATGGCATCTGATTTCTCCTTGAAATCAGCAAATGTAAGTATCTCCCCTGAAGCTATCTCCTCCACTTTTTCACAGAGAGCGGTCTTGGCGTCAAGGTTTCGCTTTTGCTCATCCTTCTGTTTCTCAAAAAACTCATGATGCCTCTTGTTGACTTTAGTGGTGGCTTCGCGGAAGCGCTCCCAGATGTCATTTTTGTTTTCATGCGGCACCGGGCCTATCTCGCGCCACTGATTGTGATATTCCTGGAGCAGCTTGAAAGCGTTGACAGGGTTGGGTTCAAGAAGAAGCTCCTCAGCCTTCTCGCACAGGGCGATCTTGGACTCCAGGTTTTTCTTGAGATCAAGGTCCCTTAGCTCGCGGTTGATCTTTATGTAATCATAAAATATCTCTACGGCATGATGATAGTTCTCCCATAGATCTTTTACGGCTGACTGGGGCACCATTCCGGTGGCATGCCATTCGTTCTGCAGGTTCCTGAATTCCTGAAATGTCTTGTTAATGGCTTCCTCACGATTTACCAGGTCCTTGATCTGTTCAATAAGATCAAGCTTCTTGCGCAGGTTATCCTGTTTTTCGCTCTCCAGGATCCTGTTGAAATCGCTTCGGCGGCTGCGCCAGGTGTCAAGTATGCCTTTTATCTGAATCTCAAGCTCATCCGGTTCGGGTCTGAAGTCTTCAATGTTGCCTCCCTCCTTGGCATAATTCAGTCGTTTTTCATTGAATTCTGCCTTGGTCTTCCTGTAAAAGAACTCTTTGATGCGGGCAACATCGTCAACTATCTCTGAAGGAGGCCTGTTCTCTACTATCAGCGCCAGGGTCTCAACCAGCTCCTTCCTTGAAAACCCGCTGTAATCAACCGGAGGAAGCTCTATCTCGTCATAATTGACCTTCTCATCTTCATCTCCTGTCGATTCTCCGTCATCAGATGCAGTATCATCGTCAGCCTCACCCTCATCCGCTGCTGCCGGCTCATCAATACTTTCCTTCTTTTCCCCGGATAAGCTGTCTGGTCCGGTTTCTTCAACGGCTTCAGTCTTACTCTCCTCAACGTTATCCTTCCCTTCTTTGATGGAATCGCCAACAACATCATCCTTTCCGGCTGGAGCCTCTGATACGGTTTCAGCCTTTTCTGCCCCGGAATCGTCAGGTACAACATCCTGCACAGTTGAATCCTCCGAGGCAATTTCTCCCTCTTCTTCGATGGAGTCATCAGGTACAGCTTCCTTCACAGCATCTGCCTCAGCGGAGGCATCGCCCTCCGGGGCTGTTTCTCCAGTACTGTGTATATCCCCGTTACCGGAGGCCACACTCTGCTCTCCGGCAGCAGGCTCACTCTTTTCGGGAATATTTTCAGTCACAGCATCAGACGAAGGGGTCACATCAGTGGTCAGCGACTCCCCCGGAGCCTGGTCCCTGTTTGCATTTTCTTCCGTAGATTCTCTGGTTTCTTCATTACCATCGAATTGTTCATTCTGAACAGAGTTTTCCGGATCTTTTGTAGTCATTATGAATCCTTTCTTCAGTGCATCAAACAAGGAGGGATTGCATGTAGTTTACCCCCTTTTTTTCAAACCACGAAAATAATGGATTATCTGTAAAACTCAAACCAATACTTTATTTAAATGCTCCGGCGGTTCCCGCTGACCGCAAAATGCTTAAATTTGTCAGCTAAGTCAATGAACATGTAGCATGGAAACGAAGGATATCATAATTCTGATTGCGGTATTTGCACTTGCCGGTTTTTCTCTTTACCGCAGATATGCGAAGCAGAAGAGTACGGGTAGCGCGGGCAGATCTGCCGGAGGTATTGGTCCGAAAGGGAGCCTGAAGGATCAGCCTGATGATTACGAGCCTTATGCCGGCAAGAAGAGCGGGGAGTGATCAAGTGCCCAGTTCGAGCTGATCCCTGATCAGCCTGTAGTACTTTCCTTTCAGTGCAGTAAGCTCCGCATGGGTGCCTGTTTCTGTCACCTCTCCTCCTTCGAGCACTGCTATCATGTCCGCATGGCGCACAGTGCTGAGCCTGTGAGCCACTATGACCACTGTTCTGCCGGCGTAAAATCCTGCCAGGTTTTCAACAATCATCCTCTCATTGGAAGCGTCAAGCGAGCTGGTTGCTTCATCAAGGAGAAGCAGTGAAGGCTGCTTGTAGACCACACGGGCAATAAGTATTCGCTGACGTTGTCCCTGGCTCAGTCCGTGCCCGCCCTGCCCTATTTTTGTGCTCAGGCCTGAAGGCAGCTTGCTGAGCAGGTGATTCAGACTGGCTACACTTACAGCCATGGCGACTCTCTCCATGTCCGGATCGTCTTCACCCGGTGCAATGTTACCAAGAATGGTGTCAGGGAAGATATAGCCCTCCTGCATCACGGCCCCGGTGTTTTTCCGGAGGGAGGAGATGCTGATATCTTCCAGCCTCTTACCTCCTATGGTCACTGATCCTTCTGCGGGAGGGTAAAATCCCATAATCATCTTCAGCAGGGTTGTCTTGCCTGACCCGCTCTCGCCAACCACGGCAGTTATTTTACCGGCAGGAATTATCATGTTGAGGTTATGCAGAACCCATGGCGAGCCGGGGCCTTCATACCTGAAAGAGAGGTTCTTTATGATAATGTCAGCACGTTCAGGCATCAGTTCTCCTGCTTCATCACCACTCTTCTCCTCTGGCTCCATGGCATGCACCTCGGCCAGTCGCTCCAGGCTGATCCTTGCATCCTGTGTGGCTCTCATGAAATTAACAATCTGAGATACCGGCCCGTTGAGCTGACCCGTGATGAACTGAACAGCAAGCATCATTCCCAGTGTCATTGAATTGTTGATCACCAGTGTTGCCGAGATGACGGTAATGATTATATTGACTGACTCATGGATAAGGGTCCCGCCGGCAGTCTGGAACTGAAGTATCCTCAGACCTTTGACTCGTGTGCCATATATCTCCTGCTGCATCCTTTCCCACTCCCGTCTGTTGGAAGCTTCATTGCCTGCAAGCTTGATCTCCTGCATGCCGTTGACAATATTTATCATCCTGTCTCCGGCCTCCGCCATCTGCATGAAACGGACATTGTCAAGACGCTCCCGTGCCGGCATGAAGAGGGTTACGTATATTATATACAGGGCCGTTCCTCCCAGGAAAACCAACAGTACCGGAATGCTGTATATGCCCAGCACCACTCCGAACACCACGAAATTGAAGAGGGAGAAGAGAATTGCCAGGCTCGAGGAGGTCAGGTAGCCTTCTATCCTGCTGTTATCATCTATGCGCTGAAGGATATCACCGTTCAACCTGGTGTCAAAGTATGCTATGGGCAGTCCCATCAGCCTGGCCAGGAAGTCAGAGACAATGCGGATATTTAGACGTGATCCAAGGTGGAGGAGCAGCCATCCGCGAAAGAACTCCACTGACAGCCGACCGGCGGTGAGAGCCAGCTGACCCGCCAGAATGAGGTAGATGAACCTGATATCACTGTTGGCAATACCCCTGTCAATGATGGCCTGTGTCATGAAGGGAAAAAGCAACTGGATTCCGCTGGAGATGATCAGTCCAGCAGTCAGCATCACAATTTGTTTGCGGTAGGGCTTCAGATAAGGTGCAAGGAACCTGAAACCACCCGTGGGCGGCGGATCATCTGCCAGGTCCAGGAATGCAGGACCCGGTTCAAGCAACAGGGCCATGCCTGCAGGCTCATCACCGGTCTCTCCCGAGATCCAGCCCCTTCTGAACTCTTCATGAGTCAACTTCAGTCTGCCAATGGCCGGATCACTGACCCAGACCATCCGGTCATTCACCCTGTTTACCACGATGAAGTGATTTTGTTTCCAGTGCACTATACAGGGCATGGGAGCCTCATCCTTCAAACGGCCGAAGGGAATCTTCACCCCTGCTGCCTTGAATCCGATGCTTTCCGCGGCCGATTTCAATCCGAGGAATGAAACACCCTCACGGGTTATCCAGGCTCTTTTACGGATAGTTTCCAGTGATAACCTCCTGCCATGACTGAGAGCCACCATGCTCAGGCATGCCGGCCCGCAATCCATGGCATCATATTGTCTTACGAAAGGATAGGCCATCAGGTATGCAGAAAAGGAGATTTGAAGGTGTAAATATATCCAATTTATTTTCCCGCTCCTGATGGTCCGGCGGGAAATGTGTCCGTGGATATTTTTCAGGAATCGATTGCGGAAATTGTATATTTGCCAATTAAACCGCTTGTTTGGGATTATTCAAAAAGTATTCGGACTCTGACATCATTGATGGAATCAGGAGGCAGGATAACAAGATACTGACCTACCTTTATGATCACTATTTCGAAACGATCCGTGATTACCTGAAAAAGAACAGCGGAACGGATGATGATGTGCATGAGGTTCTCCAGGAGACCGTGGTGATACTCTACAGGCAGGTCACCAATAACGAGTTGTCACTGACCTCAGACCTGAAGGGTTATTTCTTTGGTGTGGTACGAAATGTCTGGAATGCGCAGCTCAGATACCGGTCGCGTCTGATTTCCCTTGAAGCCGGTGTGGCTGAACCAGCGGTGGCAGAGGAGGTGAACAATGCGCTGCTGGAGAGGATTGTTACTCGTTCCTTCGCACTTCTTGCAGAAGATTGCCAGGTGATACTTACACTCTTCAGCGAAGGTTTGTCATACGAAGAGATAGCCCGCAGGATGGGACTGAAGAACGAAGGGTATGCAAGACGGAAGAAGTACCTCTGCAAGGAAGCCCTGATGGAAATAATCAAGACTGACCCGGAGTATCAGGATCTTGGGCCCCTGTAGACGATAGCCACAAGAATGGTTGCAGCAAGCAGGAAGATTAGCAGACCGGTGTATAGTTTGATCCTGTCATACCAGAGGGGCGTATCATCGCCATAAATCACCAGGGCCGACCAGTAATAGGGATGAGATTGACCCTGAGAGGCAGTGCGAAGGAATTTAAGTCTTGCGTTGCGCAATGCCGAGCTTTTGGTCTGGCCTCCTCTCATGTTCTTGTAAAAGGAGTGAATGACGGATGAGGCCGAGACATCATCCACTGCCCACATTGACATCACTGCCGAGCGGCTTCCGGCATAGAGAAAACCTCGTGCCAGGCTAAGTATTCCCTCTCCGTTCACCAGCATTCCTGATCCGGTGTTGCATGAGCTGAGCACCACCATCATGGCCTGCAGCGGAAGAGTGTAGACCTCATAGGTATTAAGCATTCCATCATCCTTGCTTTCACTCCCGCCTGTGAACAGCATCCTGGAGAATGCGGGCCGGGTGTCATCAACCAGAGTATGCATGGCCAGGTGAATGATCTTGTATTTGTTTGCTTCGCGCTTGAACGCCTCTTCTGTTGCACCCTCACCTATGAAGGCAGTTCCTCCGCACTGATCAACGGCATCCTCAGCCTCCAGGATGGCAAATGGCAGTTCACGTATCTCACCCCTGAGAGATGGCCATGAGATGAGCAGTGAATCGTCAAGCTCCATACCTTCATACGTGGGAGCAAAAGCCAGAAGCCTGTTGTTGATGCTTCTGCTGCGGTGCATCGTCTCGGAGGATAATGTGACACTGTATATGTAGGAAAAGCGGTACTTCTTTAGTGCAAAGGGGGCTTCACGGTATAACAGCCCCGGACTCCGAAACTCATCAGTGACAAGTGTCTCGAAGGGCAGGTATGAGAGAATGTTGTCAGGCGATATGACAATCTTGTCTCCTCTCAGATAGGGCTCGGCGGGTTTAAGGAGAACGCGGTAAAGATTGTATGCCAGATCCATGTATTCATTGAACGGAGCGCGGGATCCGCTCCTCGCCGGCGGAGATGAGAGCATTTCACGGAATCGCTTAAGGGAGACAAAAAAGAGTGTATCTATCTCCTGTGTGATCACTTCACTCCTGCTGCTGTTGGAGACGAAAATGTAAAGCCTGTCATCCGTCAGAACATAACTGAGCAGATTTGACCCGCGGCCGATTACTCTCCGGACATCCTCAAGAGGCGTTACCTCGGTCCTGAACTTCAGGTTATAATATGACGGATACTGTTCTTCAAAGATCCTTACAAGTGAGTCACGAGACCTTAACAGCCTGAACCTGACATTCTCCCATGTGGCAAGTTTCTGGGAGTCAGGCACTGCCTTCAGCTTCTCATTGGCTATCAGCTCTTTATAGAATCCGATCTCACCTCGAATCTCGGAATCAAGCTGTGTGAGCTCTTCAGGAAGAGAGAAGCGGGCTGCATTGAGCTCACGTATGGAGGCAAGGAAGCCGGCCACTTTGCTCCGTTCAGTAAATTCAAATACCCGCCTGAGCGATTCAGCATCCTGGTCAGCCTCATATAGCTTTGCATAGTTGTCAATAATCCCGGTATAGATCTCCCTGGAGTGGGAGCTGAAACGGGTACGGCTCTCCTCCTCGCTCATCTCAAGTCTCTGGTGGTCATACAGGGAAGTCATGATACGGCCTGTGGCCGCAGCCTGCCTGAGGAAATCAGTATTGTTACCTTCCCGGGCAAGAGCATTGAAAGCATTATACCTGACTTCCAATATATTCAAGTCATCTTCAGATATGCCATTCAATAAACCGTCAGTCTGGTTGCCAGAGAGGGCCTTTTCTTCCGTAATCACCATCTCGTCAGTGATTCTCAGGACCTCATAATACTTCCCGGCATCAGTAAGGGCTTCTGCATACATACTGACCAGATATTTCTTCATGGAGATGTCCCATGGGTTCTCCTGCACATAGCTGAAACATTCATTATACAGAGAGAGTGACAGCTCATTATCTCCCAGGTTTTCATTTACAAAGCCGGCAACAGAAATAAGCATCATGTAATATTCCCTGCTTTCGGGTCCGTAAATGCTCCTGACCCTTTCAAGCCCCTCTGCTAAAACCTCCTCAGCTTCTTCTATGCGGCCACTGCGGGCAAGGAAACCTGAGAAGTTGATGCTCAGCAGTGATTTGTCATGAGCGCCGTGCTCATCAGTTATCGCCAGTCCCTTCCTGAAATACTCTTCAGCTTCCCCGGGCTGATCCAGCCTGCGGTATACCTGTGCAACAGTGTTGTGCATAAGTATCCGCGAATCAACACTTGCCTCAGGTACCTTCTCATAGATCCTGAGTGCCTCACGGCAGTAAACCAGGGACTTATTGTATTCCAGTCCACGGTACAGACTGAGCCCAATAACCTGATACAGGTCACCCACATACTTAAGAGCGACAGAATGAGGATATTCAGCTGCTATCTTCAGCCCCGCCTCGGCCATCTCTACAGCATGACCGGTGTCATTGAGTTCGAGAAAGATGCCTGCAAGATTGACATAATTGACTACAAGAATAGAAGAGTCAGTTCCTGAGACTGCTCGCTTGGCTTCCAGGGCCTTCAGCCCGTACCCCCTGGCATGCCTGTAGTCGCCGGACCTGAGCAGGGATACCGCCAGGTTGGAGAGTCCGTTGGCATACCTCCTGTCAGCAAGAGCAAGCCTCTCACGGTGACGGATGGATATAGTGAAACAATCCTGTGCCCTTGTGAACCTGTTTGACTGGTAATGATGCACACCCAAAAAATAATATGCATCAGACAATAGAAGGGTGTCCATGACCCGGTCATTGGTCAGGAGCACTTCCATCTCCCCGGCAAGTTTTTCAGGATTTTGAGAAAGAAACCTGGTCTCCAGATGCGCCGACAGGGAATCTGTCAACTCCCTTAACCTGCCTTCACGGATAGTGCGCGGATCATCTACGGTAACTGCAGAACCGCCATCATAAGCCCCACAGGGCAGACCGGACAAGACTGCTGAAACAAGCAACAATAAACCAATAAAGCCTCTCTTCAGACGCATCAAAGTGGTTCTTCTTTCTTCCGTGGGTAAAAGTATAAACATTCCTTCAGAATGGCCCCAATTTTTAACCTATTATACAGCATTGTTAATCAGCATGTTGCATTTTTTTTGAAAAAAAGCTCATTTTTTCGTGTCACAAATGGGCACTTTCTGACATGTACGGTATAAACAACAATTAAACCCTGAATAATTAATTTAAAAATTAACGTTATGAAAACCCTGAAAATTGAAAACTTCTCTGCTTTTGTTCTTTCAAATGAAGAAATGATAAATGTCCGCGGCGGCAATGGCGGAACAACAGGAACGGAATCAAATCCCACCAGGCCTCCCGTGATAATTGAGATCTGAATCGGATAACAGAGCCGGCATTTTTCGGCCAGTACATATAACATAATCAGGCTTTCTCCGCAAAGTCGCGGAGGGATTCTGAAACCCGGCGGCGCAGACCCGCATGGGCAGAGTGCCGGGAAGGCACATGACAGACTGTACTTAACTATTTGATTAATAGTTTATTATAAGTGTGAAATAATATTACAGAAAATGAAGACGATCAATGTCAACAATGCCATTGAAAACTTTCTCGGCGGTCAGTCAGACAAAGCCGGTAAGGAATGGCTCATGAAAGAGATGAAAAAGGATCCTGCCCTTGCCAGGGAAGTGACACTGCGAAGAAAGACTGACGAGATACTGGCAGACCGTCAGGTCATGGAGCTCAGAGACAAACTGGGTGCCATAGAGAAAAGGAAACGCTCATCCGGCACCATTCGCAGGGCAATGATAAAGAGTGCAAAATATGCTGCTGCAGTTGCTTTAATGGCAGTTATCTCCTCAGTTCTCTACCTGTTACTGAAACCAGATCCATCACATGATGAACTTTACTCTGCATACTATACAAGGTACGAATCTCCAGGAGCAGTCAGGTCAGCCATAAATCCGGCCAATACGTTGATGGAGAATGCCATAGCATCATATAGTGCAAGAGAGTACGAAAAGGCAATAGTGTATCTAGAGCAGGTAATCCAGACGCGGCAGGAGGATATGGAATCAGTCTTTATGCATGGTATGGCCAATATGGAGGTCAAAAACTATCCTGTAGCCAGCGGATCATTCTCAAAAGTCATAGCGCACAATGACAACCTCTACCTGGAGGATGCAGAGTGGTATCTGGGTCTTTGCTATATGATGACAGGCAGTATTGAAAAGGCAGTGAGCCAGTTCAATGCAATTGCCAGTTCGGGGAGCAGGTACAGGAAACAGGCTGCCAGGCTCTCACGGAAACTGAATTAATATCTGTAAAAATACTGTTCATATGTTCGAGATTCTTCGGAATGCCTACAGGGAGACGGTTATGACCACGGCGAACGGGCAGGAAAAACTGAACAAGATGATCACCAGACCAAATATACTTGAAGGTGTATCACATGAGGTGAGAACCCAGATGAACTCAATTGTAGCTTTCTCATACCTGATTAATAATGAAAGATTCAGCGAAAATGAAAAGCGGGAGTTCTCTGAACAGATCATCACCTCCTGCGAACAGCTGATAGGATTGTTTGAAAATTTCTTTGATACGGCTGCCCTTGAAACTGGGACAGCCAGGGAGAATCTTCGTGAGACTAACATTACAAAACTTTTCGAAACCCTTACCTCTGATTTCAGGGTTTTCATGAGGAAAAAGGGACACGACAATGTAGTTCTCATACAGGAAGACAATCTCCCTGAAAAGCTTATGCTGAAGCTTGATGCGGCACGCACCTCAAGAATTGTCAGCAATCTCTTCAGAAATGCACTCGACAATACTTTTTCAGGGTTTATTAAAGTCGGATGCACCTACAGCAATGAGACAATAACATTTTATGTAAAAGATTCTGGCCAGGATTTCTCAAGAAGCAGTGACCTGCTGCTTTCCGACAATCCTGAGATCCAACATTCCGAAAGTCAGGATACCTATTCCGCTATGAATTTAATCCTGGCCAGAAATCTTATTCTGGCAATGGAGGGCAAAATCAGGGTTGAGCCCAACG
>JAAZBN010000283.1 GCA_012513795.1 Bacteroidales bacterium
TCATGATGATAAGCCGGCCTTTAAGTCCCATAGCCCCGAATTATTTGTTAGTGTTGATCTGCGAAGATAACAACCTATTCACTTCAGTAGCCCTGCGCTGACAAAATGTTGAAAAAAAGGCCCCTTGAGGAGCCATGAGGCATTTATCCCTAACCTCTGCCGATTCCGCTACTGCGTCCCGAAGAGCCTGTCCCCTGCATCACCCAGACCCGGTACGATATACCCGTTCTCATCAAGATTGCTGTCAAGCGCTGCCAGGTAGATATCCACATCCGGATGATCCTTCTCTACCCTTGTGACTCCCTCAGGCGCCCCGACGATGCAGACGAGTCTGATGGTTACTGCTCCTCTCTTCTTCACTGCCCCTATGGCGGAGCTTGCGCTCCCCCCGGTAGCCAGCATCGGGTCCAGCACCATCACTATCGCTTCAGATATGTCGGCAGGGAACTTGGCATAATATTCCGTTGGCACCAGGGTCTCATGATTACGCACAAGTCCTATATGGCCTACACGGGCTGTGGTTATCAGGCTGGTGATACCGTCTACCATCCCGAGACCTGCACGCAGAACTGGCACAAGGATAATCTCTCTCGACAGCTCCGAGGTGACACAGGGGGCAAGAGGGGTCTCAACCACCACCTCCCGCAGTGGCAGATCCCTGGTGATCTCATACGCCATGAGACCTGCTATTTCATTTATATTCTGACGGAAATCCCTTGTCCCCGTCTCCTTGTTCCTGATGAGCGTCAGCTTATGAGTTATCAGGGGATGATTGATCAGCTTCAGCATAGCGCCATTAAAGCTGATCGTTGGGATAACCAACAGGATTGTTTAAAAGCAGATACTGACTGGCAGAGAGCGAAAGGAGCTTCTTCAGCCCTTCAGTGTCCATTGATACACGGGGACGGGTAACCAGACCGGCACCGGCACAGAACAGACTCACATTCTGCGATACGATGGCTGCATCCATGGCAGCCCAGCTCAGCTTGCGTTCATTGTCATCACCCCTGAACCTTGTGATGTCGCTGACAAATACAAGCATTACCGGTGCATTGGCAAAGGTTGTCTGACGGTCGGAGACAAGTTTCCTGTTGTCTCCTGGGGCCACACCCTTAAGTGTATTGGTACTGGCATCATATAGATAGGCGCCTGATTTCATCAACACGTAAACGTCAATATCCTGTGCGTTGACAGCCGTAGGTGCTGTCCGTTTGCCGCTCTCAGGCCTGTTGATGCCATAGGCTGCCCAGAGCAGGTCTGACAGATCCTGTAACGACAGATCCGTGGAACTGAACGAGGTTGCCGAGGCCCTCTTTTCAAAGGCCCTCATGATCGTCAGCCCTCTCTCCATGTCAGGGGAATTCAGCTTGATGTCCTGCACCGCCTGCCCTGTCAGGATTCCAGTAATAAGCGTCATAATTGCAAAAAGTGTTATGCTTTTCATGCTGCCTTGTGATTAGGATATATTCTATTTAATGAACTTGTAGGTGAAACCCACGCCGATAACCTCCTTGAACTGTGCGCGCTTGCCAAGGACAGGGTCACCTTCACTACCCTCGTCAATCTTGATGAGTATGTCATCGTCGTAGAGCAGGTGCGTGTTTACAGTTGCAGAGATGAATTCGTTGACCTTGAGAACCAGCAGCGCTTCCCAGCTGATGTCAATATTCTGCGGATTCTTCAGGTAATTGGTGAAGAGATCAAGCTTTGTCATGAAATTGACGTTCTTGACAATCTCGTCCTTCTTGTAGGCAATGTTTGCATATGCACCGAGCTCCGGCCTGAAATTCTTCCCGGGTTCCACTCCGAAAGCACCCGCCATGGAAAGAACATCATCCATGACAATGGTGTTCTTTGATGTCAGCGGCGAGAGAAACACCGAAAAATTCGGATTGGGCTTGTAGTCCATACCCAACGAGAACAGCAGGTAGGCCGGTGAAAGCAGACCCGATATCTTGTTATCCGTATCAGGGTAATTGTATCCGTTGTCCATCTGTGTTTTGAAACTCATCAGACCCGAATAAAACCACTTCTCAGTTGCCTCCCGACCATACTTTGACTGAAAGTCGATACGGTCATCTGTCTTCATCCATCCCAGGTCATTCCCTTTCTGAACCATCTTTCCGTAACCTATTATAAGGGCATTGTCCCAGGCCGACTTGCCCATCCTGTAGTTTGCTCCAAGATTAACCAGTCCGTTCAGAGCCAAGGAGTTCTGACCTCCGGCAGCCCAGTTGGTGAAGTTTGCCTGTGACATGTTCAGGGAGAAGACTCCGCTGTTGTGCCAACCCTGGGTGGTGTCGGCATCCTGGCCGAATGCCGCCGGGTTTATTCCTGTAAGTGCCAGTGCAAGTGACAGTACAATAGTTATTTTTCTCATTTGTATCAGATTTAGTGTGCAAATATAACAACAGAGGTGCAAACTTGTTGAGCCTGCATCAAACAGTCCGGGAGTGTCTTATTGCTGGTCAAGTGTCCCGAATACTCTTCTTAGAAGAGGAGTAACCCTTGCCGATACTTCTTTCCTTATCTTCAGTTCCTCACCCTCCAGCTTCAGGAAGACGCCTTCCAGTGCCTTTGTGGTCAGGAAATCGTCAAGATCGGTATTTACAGTGTTAAAGCCTGCCAGCCTCCCCGGTATGCTGTTGGCCACCGTGTTCCACTTGTCTGTAAGAGTGATCCATGACTCCTTGGCCGATACACCGGCAATGATCTCCTTGCCTGTTGAGGCGCTTATCTTCGGCCTGTAAAGTGCATACAGCTCATTCCAGGTGGTGTTCCGGAGGTACGCAGTAGCTGCATTGTCAGCACCGTGCAGGATGTTGTATCCGTCACTTATGCTCATCTGTGTCACGGAGTTAACAAAGATTGGAGCCACCTCCCTGGCAGCATCCTCTGCAGCCCTGTTGATACCAAGCACTACATTTTCAATCAGCTGCTGGCCTCCCGGTATCCTGCTTATATTCTCAATAATGACTTTGGCCTCCTCGGGCAGCGGGATCCTCACTGCCGCATCTCCATAGTAACCATCCTCTGAGGCCAGCCTTTCAGCAGCGTTACGGGCTCCTATCACCAGGGCCTCCTTCAGTCCGTCAACAATGTCCCCCTCGGTCAGCTGCCTGACTGCTGAGGCTGTCCTGATGATCTCCATCAGCTCGGCACAACCTGTTAAGAGCATCATTGACACCGCCAGTGCGGCAATGGCCGGTCTAAAACTCCGTTTGGTCCTTTCCCTTAAATTCATATTGCCTGATATGGTATTATTGTCTGTTGCTCCTGTTCTGACTCCTTGATTTCCAGTATCTCTATCACCACATACCTGCTCATGCCACGCCATGGCAACGGGGCTATGTACTCCTTGTAGCGCAGCTCAACGAACTTACCGCTGGCTCTCTCAAGTAATACGGCCAGTGAGTCATCAGTAATGCTGAAATCAAACTCATTGCTCTGTATGGCTCCGGGAGAAGGGGTCTTGAACCCTGTCTGTATCAGCTTACCTTCCCATGTCTTGAAGACATAACCTTTCCTGACAAGGTAATTCAGATCGCCGGCTTTTACACCCTCGCCAAAGACGAAGTAATGACGCCACCAGAAAATAACGGCTGCCGCGATGAGCAGAACGATAATGCCTATTGTTACTATTTTTTTCATCTTCGATTTTTTGTGATCTGTGCTATTCTTATATATCTGCCCGGGCAAATATGTATCGGTTTACCCGGGCAGATGTTTAAGTCGGTATCAAGCAGCCTGAGACATCTGGATAGATTGGTTCTCAAACTCTTATGCCATGTTCAGGAATGTGCTCTTTACTTACAAATCGCACATCGCAAATCGCTCACGCTTTCTTGTCTTCCTGGACGTCATCATCGTCGTCCCTGTCTCTCAGTTTTTCTTTTACCTCGGCAAAGGTGGCTTTCATGGTGTCCCAGATTGAATCTGCACCCTCCTTCACGGAATCCCATGCATCAGCGCTTGATTCCCTGAGGTCTTTCAGTTTCGACTTGCCTTCATCCATCTTGAGCTCCAGCTTGTCAATGCTCTCCTGGTATTTCAGCTTGCTCTCGGCGGTCGCATTCCTGGCCTTCTCCCTGAGCCTGTCGATATCACCCCTCCACTCGTCCAACTGATCCTGGATTTTCTTCTGATAGGTTTCTTTTTGATCCTGATTTTCCATTGTTTCTACAATTAATTTGTTATTGGTTTTTGAAGTATTGCCTGCTCAATAGAGCCTGACAGTATTCAGCTTATCAATAAAATGCTGAACAACAGCCTGCTGAGCATCAATCTTTGATTTCATCACTGACTGTTCATTCTCGTTCCTGGGAATTGATTTATCAGCCTGATCAATAGCTGACCGCGCCTTATTGATTTTCCTCTCTCCCTTGCTTATCTCCTTCTGCAGCTTTTTTCTCCGTTTTTCAAGCTCTTTGATCTGAGTGGCCATGGCATCCCTGCCGGCACCAACAGGCATTGCCATCATTTCATTGTTCTTGTTGATTATCTCATTTGAGAGAAGGCTGAGTTCATTATGCTTTACAAGAAGCTTCTCCTGTTCATCATTGACTGTACCCCGCTGTTTGCGTGCCGTTCTCTGGGTACGGGCCTTGCTGCTCTCCAGGCTGCCGAGATCCTTGTTCAGGTCACGTAGTATCTTTTCTTCAGCTGCCAGCTCATCCTTGATAAAATCAATGTATTGCGATTTAGCAAACTCTTTGAGGTAATTCTTTGCAGAGGTCAGTTGCAGGTCACCCGCGGCTGCTTCCACATACTGATCCTTCTTCAGCTCAATGGAGACAAGCAGCCTGCTCAGTGTATCCTCATTCATCAGCCGGCTGTAGATGTTAACCGGCGCAGGAGAGATCTCCTTGACTATGGCGCCGAAGATGGTCATCTCCCCATTTTCAGTCTGAACTTTTGATTTAGTGCCTGTTTCCTGTAACTTGATCCAGTTCTTGAGTACATTGTCAAATCCGGCTTCAGGAATGGTGATGTTGAAACCGGGATACAGGTAGTTGCCGAACTGAACACTGTCTTCAAGCACCTTTATCGGTTTCTGCCCGTGGAGTCCCGGCGCTGCTATCAACAGAACCAGGCATAAAATGAGATAGGGTCGTTTCATCTGGGATTAGTTTAGATCATCATTCAAAGGTATATTCTTTTCCTGTAAATCTACAATTTTCAGTAACAAAAAACAAGTACCGAGTATATTCTAATCCTCCTCCCCGCCGGCGACATCTGAGGCTGCCCGCTCGCCCTCCCTGATGATCTCCGCCGCCTTGTAAAAATCATAGGTTCCATACGATTCCCTTGAGATGCGTACCATAATGTCTATATGGTAATTCCTGAGCGTCAGGGCCGCTATTTGCGTGAGCATGATACTGATACTCCTGTTGTTCAGGTTGAATAAACCTATGTCATCCTTTTTATTTTTAGGAATATGGGTGCCTGTTCGGTCATTGATTTTCTTAATCTTCCTGAGATGGCTCTTTTCCGTTATCTCCGTCTGCGGCTCCGCCATAATATGCGGGATGTCTGCATTTACATCAACAACGGCCAGCAGATCACCATCCGATCTCTTTACCCTGTTTATCGGTATCGGGTTTACCAGCCCGCCGTCTACAAAGTAATCGCGCCCCATCCTGAAGGGTTGAAAGAAGGTGGGGATAGATATTGACGCCCTTATGGCGTCAAACAGGCTGCCGGCATTGAAGATTCGCTCCCTCCCCCTCATGAGGTCCGTGGCAACGGCGGAGTAGGGTATAGGCAGATCCTCAATCCTCCGGTCAGGGACAATCTCCTTTATCTTTTCCATCACCCTGGTACCCTTTACAAAACCCTTTCTGCTGAGACTGATGTCAGTAAGCTTCAGCACTTCCATGATGTCAAGGGTAGTGACCCATTCCTCAAATTCGCGGAGCCGACCGGAGGCATAGATGCCGCCCACAAGTGCACCCATGGAGGTGCCGGCCACTGAGGTTATATTATAACCATTCTCTTCCAGTACTTTTATTGCCCCTATGTGGGCAAAGCCACGAGCCCCGCCGCTTGATAAAACCAGTGCCACATTCTTTCCCATGATTCTGATCCTTAAGTTTAAATTTATGTAGTATGCTCCCGGGCCGTTCTGCCTTACGCACTCCCCCCTCCGGTCTCCCTGACCAGTTCATCAGCCATTGAGGAAAAGAACATGAGGTTTTCTACCGGAGTCTCCGGAGTAACCTCGCATCCGGCGGAGAGAACAGCACGGCCTCCTGCCTCCCGGTAAAAATCGCGGCAGCTCCTTCTGATTATCTCATTGCTGCCGTCCTGAACCACTGTAACCGGATCACTCTTTCCCGAAAAGAGCTGTCCGGAACCCAGCAGGTGCAACACTCCACTTACCGGTCCTGTACGGTGATCAATATCAATTATGTCAGTTCCGGTTCTGATGACGTCAGGGAGAATGGCTGAGATATTCCCGCATATATGTATCTTGGCGTATGCTCCCAGTGAGTGTATATGATCAACGAGCATCTTCTCCCGTTCAAAACAGAATTCACGATAAAGTTCAGGTGAGATGAGAGAGCAGACAGAGTCTCCTATGCCTATACAATGTGCTCCTGCCTTCACCTGGGGAGTGATGAATGCAATGGCACTCGCTGTTATTATATCCAGTGCTTTATGTACTTTATCAGGGTATTCGTACAGGTCTGTCATAGCCATGTTGATATCCCTGATATCACAGTATGCCGCCAATGGTCCTTCTACCCAGCCGCAGACAAGCAACCTTCCGGCTGTCTCCCTGCCGTATATCTCAATCTCTTCAATACGGGCACGCATCCTTCGGTGCTCACCCGGATCAAGAACCTTCATGCTTTCAATATCACTTATCTCCTCAATGGCATGCCTTTCAACCCTGGGAAGGTCATCCTCAGGGTAGGTGAGAAGGGTCCCGAAAGCCTCCGCCTCAGCCCACGGATCAGACATTGTGTTTACCCAGTCTGACATGTAATCACTGGCACACCTTATGTTCGCCATGCACTTATGCACAGGGCTGAGGCAGAAATCGCGGTACAGCACTCCGGCATGCCGGGCTGCGAAACGGATCAGTATGGGATGGAAAGGGATACGGTCAGTGGCTTTCCCCTCAATGAATCTTATGCTTCTTTCAAGTGAGTTCACCCTGTTGACTTTGGTGCTGTTTCAAACCCCGGCAATCCTGCGCTTATACTCTGCCAGAGCTTCATCAAGCCTCTCTCTGGCAGTGGTGTCACCCGGCACGTTGTGGCTCGGATGGATATAGAGCTTTACTCCCCTGTCGGCCAGTATCTCGGCAACAGTGGCAATGGTCATCCAGACACAGGTCACAAAGGCCATGGTGGATACCGGGCCTATCTTGTCATGATGGTTTTTTAGATTCACCGAAGCATCCTCCAGGGGTGCGCAGGTGTCAACCACAATATCAGCGATATCAAAGATGGTCTTGCCTGATGTATGCCTTGTCTTTTTGCCCTTCGCGGCTGCGGCGGAACCGAAAACAACCACCTTCATGCCCCTCTTTTTAGATTCAAGGGCAATGTCAATGTTAACGTTGTTGATCCCTGAATGAGAGAAGAGCCACATGGTGTCACGTTCATCAAATGTATAACCCTTCATGATCTCAACACCGTATCCTTCAACCCTCTCCAGGAAGACGAACTGGTGAACACCCATCTCACCGGTTATATGAGTAAAGAAGCTGAGCGGTATCTCAATCATCGGATGAAAACCTACAAATCCGCCTATCCTGGGATACATCTCCTCAATGGGAAGGGTGGCATGACCGCACCCGAAAGTGTGAACCCACCGTCCGCATTCAATTGTATCTGCCATGATTTCGGCAGCCATGCGAATATTATCCATCTGTGTCTCTTCGATGCGATTCATCACATCCCTGGCATTGCCAAGCCATTCAAGTGCAAGCATGTTTAATTCTTTTTATTAATTTATTTATCTCTTATTCCGAGGTCTTCCAAATATAACCGTTGCAATTATAATTAGCATGGTCAAAACGACGAAAGTAAACCAGGTGAGGTATTCTATGCCATGATTTTCTGCCACTACTCCCATGATGTAGTTAACAAGCATGTTGCCGAGCAGGCCTATCACCAGTACGAAGCTGAAGGCCGTTCCCGAAATATCCGGATACCTGTTTCCCACCAGTCCCAGCATGGTGGGAAATCCGGCTGCAAGACCTGATCCGAGCAGGAAGAGCCCGGCGGCGGCCGGTATTACTGACCGGCTCAGACTGAAGAGAAGCAAGGCAACAAATATTATCCCGAAGGAGATAAAAAGCAACTTCTTCTCCGCCATCTTGCGGAAGAGGCTGCCAATCATCAGCCGCATGAGAGTCATTCCCGCCACGGAGGCAGACAGCCCCATCAGGGCAGCCTCCTTCGGTGCGGCCGTCCTCTCCATCAGATAAGTGGTTGTCCAGTTGTTTATGAGCCCCTCAAGAGAACTCTGGAAGAACAGAAAAAAAGCTATCAGCAGAAGCGTTACGTCCCTGAAGAGAGCACCTGCCTGTTTAAACGATAAGCCTTCTGCCTGCTTAGCTGCAGGGAAATGAACCACGGCGAACAGTATACCGGCAGTCAGGGCCAGCACTCCCGTACCTGCCACCACTGCCTCAAAATCCACACTCTTTTTGAGCAGGCTGAGCAGCAAAGGCATACCCAGGGCGCCTATGCCGAAAAAGACCCCCAGGATGCTCAGATCAGCACCCTTGCCTGACACGCTTATGTCAGCAACCACTGCGTTGGTGGCACCGTTGATGGCGCCACCGCCCAGACCGAAGAGTACAACTGATGCTGTCAGTATCCAGGTAGTATTGGTAAAGGCAAGTCCCTCAAAACCCGCAAACATGAGAAATGCCGAAACGGCCAGAAGGGTCCTGTAACCATACCTGTCACACACAGGCCCGAAGAACAGTGAACCGGCAATGATGCCAACAGGCAAAAGTGAAAAAAGTGTCCCCGCTTCAACTGAATCCAGGGAGTGTTTAATTCTCAGGTCAGGAAGGACGGATCCAAGCATTATAAGTCCGATACCGAAAAGCAACATGCCAAGGCAGGCTGACCAGAATACGAGTTGTCTGTTGTATGTTTTCTTCATCTCATTTTCCTTGTTGGCTTATGTGTTTCATTGCCAGGAACCCGGCACCGTAAACGCCGGCATCACCGGCCAGCGCTGATGGTTCGAAGCTAACCTGCTTGATGCTGATTGGTTGTGCCCACTTCTCTGCCTCCTGCCTTATGGCAGGTATCAATTCTATGGCAGGCCCGAAGACTCCTCCGCCAAAGATTATCTTTTCAGGATTGAACAGACTCACCAGGTTGGCCGCGGCCATACCCCAGTATTCAACAGCGGAATCTATGATGGTGATGGCAGCTATATCACCTCTGGCACGGGCAGCGAAGACATCTTGAGACGTAACCTTTTCTCCTGAACTCTTTCTCAGCTCTCCCTGGTACTTTTCATTCCTTTCAATGTATTCGGCAGCCTGCCTGGCTATTCCTTCGCCGGAGGCGTAATATTCAAAATTACCGCAGAAAGCGTACTTGCTCCTGAAAGGCATTGATAGTGCCATCCACCCTATGGCTCCTGCTATATCATGTGACCCGCGGAGGAGCTCGCCGTTGATGGTGATGCCTGCACCAATGCCTGTACCCACAGCCAGGTAAATGGCATCCCTGCATCCGCGGGCATTGCCTTTCCATATCTCCCCGGAGATGTAACAAGACCTGTCACTCTCTATGATAACAGGTATCTCTGATGTAACGGTGGTTACCTCCCTGAGGAGAGGAAAGTCATCCCATCCGGGAATGTTGGGAGCCCAGACCGTGCCTCTCTCTCTCCGGCTGATACCCGGAACTGATATGCCGACAGCCTCTACCGGATCACCCTCATCCTCGGCGACAGCTTTTTTCACTGCGGCGTTGACCGTTATTAATTTGCCCACCTCAGGCCCCCTGCGATCATCAAGGGCAAAGGTCTCCCTGGACCTAATGTTGCCCTCATGGTTAAAGAGTGCAAAGGTTACCTTGGTTCCCCCAAGGTCGATACCGAGAAATGCCATCTCATTGTTCTTTTAGTTCTGTGTTTCCGTTAAAACATATTCCCTTCATCCTCATCTCACCGTCAAGGATCACGAGGTCAGCCCTGCAGCCGGGAGCTATCACACCCCTGTCTTCTGCCCTGATGAGCTTTGCAGGGCAGAGGGTTGCCATCCTGATTGCTTCATATTTGTCAATACCTGCATGAATGATGCAATTCCTTACTGCATCAAGCATTGTCAGCCGTGCCCCCGAGAGGGTGCCGTCAGGAAGGGTGTACCTGTCCTCCTGACGCACATGCCTGTATGCGCCGGTCTCATTCTCCTCCACGGCATCAGACACAAGGAACAGCCTCTCCTTCATAATTTTTTTGGCAATTCCAAGCATGGTATAGTCAACATGTATGCCGTCAGCAATGATGCTGGCAAACACTTTGTCCGACATGAATACAGCGCCTGGCAGCCCTGGATCACGGTGATGCAGCGGAGTCATGGCATTGAAGAGATGAGTTGTGGTTGCAATCCCCGCATCAAAACCCCCGGCAGCCTCCCGGAAGGTGGCGTTGCTGTGACCGGCGGCAACCGTGATGCCATGTTCCCTTAACATGGCAATGATATCCGGCGGACATTCCTCCGGGGCAACAGTCATCATCCTGATGACGTTACCCGCTTCTGCCAGCAGAGCCGCTACATTTGCTGCTGAAGGCTTCCTTATCAGTTCAGGTGCGTGAGCACCACGCTTTTCATTGCTGATAAAGGGACCTTCCATGTGAAGCCCCATCACAGCCGGATGAGAAGACTCCCTGATGGTATGGAATGCTGCCCGGTAAACCTCCTCCGTGTTGGTGGGCAGAGCCAGCAGGAAACCGGTGGTGCCGGTGCCAACTATAGATGAGGCGATCAGCTCAAGAGCCTCCGGCGAGGGATCAGAAGAAAAGAGACAACCACCTCCTCCTGCAATCTGCAGATCAACCATCCCCGCTGTCACAAGACTGCCCTCACAGTCAACCCTTACTGTATCAGCCGGTGCCGAATCCTTGTCGGCAAAACCTTCAATACGGTCTTTATTAATGATAAGAACACGATTATCAATTAGTTCAGTGCCGGTGAAAAAAAGTGCATTATAAAAGAGTGTACGCATGTCTGAATAATGGTTTGATATGTTAATACCGGTCCTGGTCAGTCAAAGAAACGCTTAAGCAGGTTGGCTGAGATAAAGGAACGTTTCCGGAAGTGATTGGCCATCTCATCATTGATGGCCTGCAGCCTGTCAGCCAGATCAGAGATCCTGAAAAAAACAAGGTTTCCATTGCTGCCGAAGAATGCAGAACCATAAACGCTCATCACCGTCCGGCCGTCACTGAACCTGGCCGGAACCAGCTTCCTGCCCAGCCTTTTGTACTCAGGGGCAAAGATCCTGAAGATCTTTCTTATATCGCTCCGGGAAGCTATGTGATAACCGCAACTGTCACATCTGCAGGCGGAGAAGAATCTGTTACGGTACAGCTCCTTGGGGGCAACTGATCCGCAATTGGGACACTCCATCTTCTCAACCGCCTCGCCGGCGGAGTGCTCAAACAAAGCAGCGAAGCCCGGACGGAATGGAGAGATGATGTTGGTGTACTGAACCACCCTCAGTGTCTGCCTGATAACCAGGTAGAGATAGATCAGGAGAAGGAAGTTGAAGTACGGGCTGAATGCCAGGGCATCAAAGATACCGTGCAGCAGGCTGGCAACAACAAGGGCAACAATCACGCTCCCAAAAGGTTTGTTCTCTCTTTTGTGCCTGTACCAGGCGTACCCGATGATGGCGCTGAAAGAGATGTGCGCAGGTGTGCTTATAAAAGCCCTGTAGACTATCAGGTATTGTGTGCCTTCACCCGCGTTTGCATAGAAATAGTTTTCAATGATTGAAAACCCTAGTGCCACACAAGACATATATATGACTCCGTCAGTCAGCTCATTGAACTGGTTCTTTATGAGAATGTATACAACCACCAGCCCTGTAAGTTTGGCAAACTCCTCCACGGGACCTATTACCAGGAAGGAGCCGAGGGTGGTGCTGATTGCCGCATCATCGAGGCCGAAGATTTTCAGGAACTCATATATACCAAGGGCAACCATTACAGAGGTTACGCCGCCTGCCAGGAAGGCCCATAGCATTGCAATAAAAGTCTCTTTTTCATAGATGTCAAAGCTGCGGATCCAGGCAATTATCAATACCCCGATAATTGCGGAAAGCCAGACGCTGAGATGGATAAAGGGCATGCGTTGAATTTTCTGTTGCTGATGCTAAAGTAATACATATGATTATCTGATCTGTAATCTGCTTTCAGTTCTCTGCTCTTTTCAGATTCAGGTCGTGAAAGTCAAAGCTGAAGTCTGTCAGCGGAGAGACAGCCTCCATGGTGAATGATGATGGTCTGCCCTCCCTGTCAAGAGTGAAGACCGCGAAAGCATCAGCATCCATTGTCCGGTCATCCCACTTCACAATGAAGGTATTGGCCTTGTAGTGAAACATCTCACCTCTGAGCCTGGGCGACTTCGCAGCCCTGAACCTCAGCCTGCCGTTCACTTCACTGATGACCACCTGCTTAAACCAGATATCCGTATAGGTTCCCTCATATGCCTTCAGGTCAATGTGGTCCGATGATTCCTTACTCATCTTTTCAACAGTCGCCCAAATCCTGTCAGTGATTTCCCTTGCCTCATTCTTCTCATGCTCCCTTTCCTCTTTGAGTACAGCAACATGATCCTTGCCCCGGATGCCGAGATAGCCGTCCATTATGCTATTGGTTACTGCATCCTGTGCTGCCGTCTCCTGCTGGTTGGTTAAAACAATAATCCCAAGATTCATCTCCGGCAGCATGGTCACCCTGGTCACTATACCGGCGTGGCTTCCCGTATGGTATACCTGCAGGTAACCGTTCACATCGGCGAGGTGCCATCCGAGTCCGTAGAAGGCAAAGTTGCTCCTGTAGTGACCTCCGGCGCTGACAGACCTGATGGTTTGTGGCGTCCACATCTCCCTGTGAACGGCTTCCGTGAAAAGCTGATTCTCATGATTGATGCCGTACCGGCCACGGTTAAGATGCATCATCACCCACCTGCTCATGTCTGCTATGTTAGAGTAAATGCCCCCGACAGAGTTGTGCTTCTTGGCCTCCTGCTTGGGGGTAACAATGAGCCTGCCGTCAACGGCCACATGTGCATCTATAATGTTTGACAGGTCAGTGATCCTGCTGAATGATGCAGATGACTCATGCATTCCCAGGGGTTTCATGATCCGTGATTCCACGAATTCTTCCCAGCTCTGTCCTGAAACCCTGGCAACCACTTCGCCGGCAACAATATAGAGCAGGTTGTCATAATCATACTTCGTACGGAAAGGCGATGTCTGCTTCAGGTATCTCAGGTTATGGATAATTTCGGCAGTGGAGAAATCTGCGGAATCAGGCCATCCCATCAAATCGCCTGCCCCAAGTCCCATGCCGCTGCGGTGGGTGAGAAGATCCTTAATGTTGAAATCTTCCGTCACATATGCATTGTAAAGCCTGAACTCAGGTATGATATCAATGACCTTTGTCTCCCAGGTGAGCATGCCTTCATCAATGAGAATGCCCAGCGCTGCAACTGTAAAAGCTTTTGTATTTGACGCTATCGCGAAGAGAGTGTGCTCATCGGTCTTCTTTCCGGTGACGATGGAACGTACACCATAGCCCTTCAGATGGATGACTTTATCATCCTTTACTACAGCCACGGCTATACCCGGAACACTGAACTGCTTCATGGCACTCCGGACGAGTCTGTCAATCTGCTTTTTTGATAGCGGCTGGGCGGCGACACAGACCCACAGCACTGTTAACAGAAACAGGGAAAAGACTCTTTTCATCTGCCGCTCTTCCTTTCTGGGCTCAGGTCATGGAAGTCAAAACTGAAGTCGGTGAGCGGCGAGATAGCCTCCATGGTAAATGACTCAGCCCTGCCCTCCCTGTCGAGTTTGAATACAACCCATGCGTCAGCGTCCATTGACCGGTTATCCCATTTTACAACGAAGGTGTTCCCCGTGTAGTAAAGCATCTCTCCGCGGAGCCTGGGTGATTTGACAGACCTGAGGCGGAGGATGCCGTTCTCTTCGGCGATCACTATGTCACCGAACCAGTTGTCAGTATAGGTTCCGGTAAAAACTTCAGGATCTGCCTTTTCCACGCTAAGAGAAAGATTGGCTTCTATCTTAGACCATATATCATCAGTTATCTTCTGTGCCTCTGCCCGGCTACGGTCAACATTCTCCTTAAGCATCTTTACCCAGTCATTTCCCTTCACTCCAAGGTATCCGTCTTTTATGGTGTTCGTAATGGCCGTGAAGGCTGAACTCTCCTGCTGGTTGGTAAAAACTATTATTCCCAGTTTAATCTCCGGGATAAGAGTTACCTGCGTAACCACACCGGCCAGTCCGCCGGTATGTGACGCCTGCAGGTAGCCGCTGACATCAGTGAGACGCCAGCCCAGTCCGTAAGCTGAAAAATGACTGTTGTAGGGGCCGGGATACCGTACCGGGATTATGGTCTGCGGAGTCCACATCTCACGGTGAACACGCTCCGATAACAGTTGTTTGTCATTGCCCTCACCATGTTTGCCCCGGTTGAGCTGCATCATTACCCATTTGCTCATGTCAGCCACGCTGCTCATAATGCCGCCGGCAGGATCAAGAAGCGTGCTTGCATACATTGGCACTACCTGCAGAATCCCTTCCACGGGAACGTGTGCATCAATTATATTGGACCTGTCACTTACCCTGGTAAGGGATGCTGCTGAGTTGGCCATACCCAGGGGCTTCATTATCCTTGCCTCTACAAATTCATCCCATCCCTGACCGGAGACCCTCGCAACCACCTCTCCGGCCACAAGATAAAGAAGGTTATCATAATCATATTTCGTCCTGAAAGGGGAGACCTGCTTCAGATACCTCAGATTATGGATTATCTCTTCCTTCGTAAACGTTGATGAATCAGGCCACAGCATAAGGTCTCCCGCACCCAGTCCCATCCCGCTGCGGTGGGTCAGCAGGTCCTTTATGTTGAAATCTTCAGTGACGTATGCATCGTAGAGCCTGAACTCAGGTATGATATCAATGACCTTTGTTTCCCATGTGAGCCTGCCTTCATCGATGAGAATCCCCAGGGCTGCGGATGTAAAAGCCTTGGAATTTGAGGCGATGGCGAAAAGGGTGTTCTCATCGGTCTTTTGTCCGGTAGCGATGGAACGGACACCGTAGCCCTTCATGTGTACAACATGGTCATCCTTGATGACCGCAACGGCAATGCCCGGCACATTAAAAGCCTGCATTGTCTGATATGTCAGGTTATCAATCTGTTCTGGAGTCAATGGCTGTGACCAGACCGTTACAAAGGCGAACAGCATAAGGAAAAGGGTGATTGTCTTTCTCATATCCCTGGGTATTACTTGAAAATGGCGTTTAAAGTTAACATAATTGCATTAAATACACTTCCGCAAATTCAACTCCTGTTACCTTGCGAGAATTTCTTCATCAAATCTTCATAATTGGGATCTTATTTTTCTGCATCGGTTCATTCCGTTATTCGGAAACATAACCGGTGCCACTACCGGCACATATTCTTTCTTTCTTTCCATAAGTCCGTTTTAATGCAGCGAAGACTGCCGGCGCCCCAACCGGCGGTCTTCCTCTTTTCTGACTTTTTCTTGCTTTTTTCTGAGATTTTCTTATATTGCTAATGAGAGGCAACAATCAGAATATCATGCCGTATGCTGAAACACAAGGGGGAGAATCTGTTGCCGTGCTCGGGGCGGGTCATGGCGGGATGGCAATGGCAGCCCACCTCGCTCTGATGGGCCACAGGGTAAACCTCTTTAACAGGGGAGAGGAGAGGCTGTGGGGCGTCAGATCATCAGGTGCTATAGAGATCATCGGTGAGGTTGAGGGATTCGGGGAGCTGAATATGGTAACCACCTCAATGGAGGAGGCCATAAGAGGCGTTGAACTTATTATGGTGGTAGTTCCGGCTTTTGGTCATCGATGGATGGCGGAACAGATGGCACCTCACCTCACTGATGGCCAGATCATCGTCCTGCACCCCGGAAGAACCATGGGTGCACTTGAGTTCAGACAGGTGCTCTCTGCAGCCGGGGTCACGGCAGAAATAATAATTGCCGAGGCACAGACATTTATCTACGCATCCCGGGCAACCGGACCCTCTCAGGTTCGAATATTCAGAATAAAGCACTCAATTCCCGTGGCCTCTATCAGGGCACACATGATACCTGTGGTCATTGAGCGGCTGAGGCGATTCTACCCGCAATTTGTGCCCGGAGACAATATCTTCAAGACCAGCTTCGAGAATGTGGGATGCGTCTTTCACCCTGCCCTGTGTGTAATGAATGCCGGATGGATTGAGAATGATATCGATTTTCAGTTTTATCACGAAGGAGTAACCCCCTCAGTGACCAAAATTCTTGAGAAAATAGACGATGAAAGAGTAAGA
>JAAZBN010000284.1 GCA_012513795.1 Bacteroidales bacterium
AGGCAGACCTGGACTTTGGTAGTGTTACTAACGTTGCCACGGCAGACTCAGACGAGACCGATCCGGTTACCGACACGGAGACTGTTACAGCAGATCAGAACGCCATGCTGACGATAGTCAAGAGTGCCGACCCGACCTTGTATGAGGTAGCTGGTGATGTCATCACCTATACGTTCCTTGTTGAGAACACGGGCAACGTTACCCTGACAGGAGTTGTTGTCACCGATCCGATGTTCCCGACGCTTGTATGCGGACCGGTAACGTTGGCTCCGGGAGCAACGACTAGCTGCACAGCAACGTACGCCATCACCCAGGACGATGTAGATGCAGGGAAGGTAGACAATACGGCTACCGCCACCGGTTACTTTGGAGATGATCCATACACTGACACGGATGATGAGACTGTCACCCTCAAAAACCTGCCTCCGACAATTGTATGTCCGGAGCCGGTAGTACAGGTGTGCGATCCTTACGTGAGCGAACTTGAAGCTATGATCTCCGACCCGAACAACAACATTGCATCACTTACCTGGACAATGATCGGGGCTACAATAGATGCATCGCCAACAACGGGTATTAACCATCTGTTTGACTATCAATTCAATGTTGGTGTTACGACGATCACCTATACCGTTACCGATAAATTCGGATTGTTTGATCAGTGCAGCTTCACTGTGGAGATACTGCCGTGTGAAGGTGGTAACTACTGCACCTATACCCAGGGATTCTATGGTAACATGGGCGGACTGACATGCGAAGGCATGACAGCCCTTGACCTGATGACCATAGCCTTCTGGGATGGGTCAGGATACATTGAGTCTGTAAGCTTCGGAGAAGGAGACAAGATCTTCGAACTGTTCTATGCAGATATCACTAACGGATCTATCTTCAACATGCTTCCGGGCGGAGGACGCTCAACAGCACTGGGCGGATATGCTACCTACAGCGATCCTGGTACATGGAAATATGTGCCTCTGTCAACGAAGAAGAAGAGCCTGGGTACAATCGAGAATAACCTGCTGGCACAAACCATTACGCTATGGTTTAACCTGCGGAACGATTATGCCCTTGGTTCTCTCAGCATCGATGACAGGTACATTATAACGGCTGATGGCGAGGCATGCGGATCGGATATCCCGGTACCTGATACGAAGCAGTACTTCAAGGTTCCTCAAAGCATCCTTGATTACTTCGGCGGGTCATTCACCGTTAATCAGCTGTTCGAACTGGCCAACGAAGTACTCGGCGGAACGAACAAGGCAGTGCCTGCAGGCGATGTGACTGAGGCTATCAGTACCATCAACGAGGCATTCGATGAGTGCAGGGTACTGATCGGATTCACTGATGTCATTCCGTTCGATGAGGTCACCACAAGCCTGACCCTGAAGAGCGCTTCGATAGAGCTGAAGATCTATCCTAACCCGTTCACTGTATACTCAACGTTTGAGATGAAGGCAGTGAAGGATACCAGGGTACGTCTCGATATCTTCAACAATGCAGGTTCACTCATCAATGTTCTTTGCGATGAGCAGATGTACGAGGGAGATATTAAGACTGTAATAGTTGATGGTTCAGGCTATATGTCAGGTGAATACATTTACCGTGTGTCCACCGATGACGGAGCACTGAGCGGGAAGATCGTTAAGTCGAGGTAGGCGCATAACCTCCAGGCTTAACAATGAAAGAGAAGAGGCTGCCTCAGACGGGGCAGCCTCTTTACATTTCATCCTGTTCTGCTTATCTCTTCCAGTCGCTGGCGGTCATGAAGAATGATGCTTTTGTCGGAGAGCTTGATAAGGCCGTCCTTCTCGAAGCTCTTGAGCACCTTGACCGCTCCCTCGGTGGAGATGCCGGCGAAGTCAGCCAGCTCACGGCGTGAGAGATGCCTGAAGAGATCCTCTCCTCCGAAGTTCTCCGGTGAGAGGGTAAGTAAAACCGTCGCCATCCGCCCATTGGTCTGCTGATGGAGTATGTTGTCAAGGGAGGTGTAGAGCCTGGAATTGTGCTCGCAGTATCGCCTTATGATGCTGAAGGCGAAAGTGCCGTTCTGCTTTACCAGCGAAGCAATTGCTTCTTTCTCTATCAGGAACCCGGTGGTCTCCGTAACTGCAACCACCGAATAGTTGAAAGTGTTCCGGTTGAATACGGCTGAGAGACCGACCATCTCACCCGGACGGATGATGCGAAGGTTATAGTCGCGCCCGTTGCTCCCCTCAATGTATTGCCTTGAATAACCGCTGACAACGAAGATAACATATGACGCGAAGGCCCCCTGCTTAGCCAGGTTTTCACTCTGGCGGAACACAACCTGTACCCGGCTCCCGCGGACCATATCGGTCTCATCGGGGGTGAGTGCAGAGAAACACGGGAGGGTGATGTCACAGACGAATTCCTTGTCGGTATGGCTTATTGTCTTCATGGTTTCTGCTTGAGGCACAAATTTAAACAATAATGACAAGCACATGTTCCATTGAAACAGTTCAATTTTTTTGTTGGCCTGTTTCAATCGGCCTGTTGTCACGTGTGACACTTTTATCAGCCAGTTGTTACGCGTTTGCCATACCTTTGTGAAAAATATTTTAAGACAATGATTAGCAAAGCGAAGACTACCTGGAAGGGTAATATGAAGTTTGACACAGAAGTCAACGGACACCATTTTATGATTGATGCTGATGAGATCGTGGGAGGCGAAAACTCCGGTCCCCGTCCAAAACCGCTTATGCTTGCCGCGCTGGCAGGATGTACGGGAATGGATGTGGTATCACTGCTTAAAAAGATGCGCCAGGATGTGGAATATTTCAATGTGGAGGTAGAAGGTGATACCACGGACGAGCATCCGAAGACTTATTATAAAATTCATGTTATCTATGAGTTTAAAGGCAAGGATCTTGACCCGGAGAAGATAGAGAAGGCCATCAGCCTGTCGGAGGAGCGTTACTGCGGAGTGTCGGCCGTGTACAGGAAGGCGGGGATTAATATGACGCATGAGGTAAGAATGGTCTGAGAGCCCCGACACTTCGCGTACGGGGTTTCGACCCTGCGGGTCTCAATCTGAAGGTCTGGTTAGTAAATAATAAAAAAAAGAAAATATGCTTTACACGAATTTGAATCATGTTGAGTCTGCTGCGCAGCTCGAAAAGATTATCAGTGAGAATGAGAATGTGATGGTATGCTGCGGCAGGATGGGGCCCATGTGCATACCTGTCTATGATATTATGGAGGAGCTCGAGAAGGTTTATACCCATGTTAAATTCTTCGACATGGAGTTTGACAATCCGGAGGCTCAGATCATACGTAATGCACCGCTGACGCGCGGTTTCATGGGATTGCCATATACAGTATACTATAAGAACGGGGAGATGGTAAAGGCTACCACAAGCATACAAAGCATGCCACAGGTCAAGGCTATCCTCGACAGTGAATTCGGTCAGCCCACAGCATAGGCAATGGAGAACAGCAATCATTATGATGTCATCATCCTCGGGGGCGGTCCGGCAGGCCTGACGGCTGCCATCTATCTCTCCCGGGCAAGACTGAAGACGCTGCTCCTGACAGACGGAACACCCGGGGGGCAGATGACCCTGACCCATGAGATAGCCAATTATCCGGGTATTGAGAAGATCAACGGTTACATGCTGGGCTCGGTGATGAAGAAGCAGGCAGCCTCCTTTGGTGCCGTGGTGAAGGGGAATACGGAGATCATCTCCTTCGCCTTTGAGGGCGCAACAAAGAGTGTTACCACCGCTGACGGGCAGACATATACCTCTGATGCCGTGATACTGGCCCCCGGCGGCCGGTCGCGCACGCTGGGCGTTCCCGGAGAGGATACATTCAAGGGCAGGGGCATCTCATACTGTGCAACCTGTGACGGCGATTTCTTCACCGGCAAGGAGATAGTAGTGGTGGGCGGTGGCAACTCAGCCCTCGAAGAGGCTGTCTCGCTGACGAAGTATGCCACGAAGGTGACTGTTGTTCACCAGTTTGATCACTTCCAGGCATTCCAGTATGCGGTGGATGAGGCGAAAGCCAACCCGAAGATCAGCTTCGTGATGTCATCAACCATCGCTTCGTTCTACGGGGATGAGAAGCTGGAGGGAGTGACGATAAAAAACCTGGATACCGGAGAAGAAACCGATTTCAGTACTGACGGCGTATTTATTTTTATCGGGTATGTCCCAAATACTGAATGGCTGAAAGGGGTGGTGAACATTAATGAAAGAGGCGAGATCATTGCAGGCGCAGACATGTCTACCAACCTGGCGGGTGTTTATGCCGCCGGTGATGCCAACGCCAAACGATACAGGCAGGTGACGACGGCCGTAGCTGACGGAACGATAGCAGCGATGGCCGCAGCTGATTACCTGCATTCACTAAAAAGAAGATAAGGAGAAATGAAAATGAAAGGATTAATAATCGCGCTGGTTGTCATTGCCGTTGTGGTGATACTTGTTATGCGCTCATACAATAAGATGAAGAATGCACCGGCCGTGGCCGACAGCGAGCTGATAGAGCATCTTACCGCCCAGAATTTCGCCCATAAGACAAAGAACGGAGTGGTACTGGTTGACTTCTGGGCCGATTGGTGCATGCCGTGCAAGATGATGGCCCCCATTCTCAACGAGGTGGCTGCGGCAACTGATGGCACCGCGAGCATCTTCAAGCTCAATGTGGACGAGCAGCAGCAGATAGCTGCACAGTACGGTATCAGGAGCATCCCGACCATGATCCTTTTCAAGGACGGGAAAGAGGTTGAAAGAATCATAGGAGTGAAACCGAAGGATGCCGTGCTGGCAAGCATCCGTAAGGTTCAGTGAGACAGCTGGCACAAGGCAGATCTGAGGGAGTGGCTATCACACTTCGCCTTCAGTGCTGAAATAAGATTTTGTGTTAATTGGTTTGGAGGGCTTTGACGGGGTTTTACCTGTTGAG
>JAAZBN010000285.1 GCA_012513795.1 Bacteroidales bacterium
AATCTCTCTTCAGGATACAGAGTGATGTCATGAGGAACCTGGCCTCAGAGGGTTCGTGCATTTTTGTTGGCAGATGTGCCGACTATGTAATGAAGGATGAAAAAAACTGCCTCAACCTGTTCATCAGTGCGGACAAACCTGACCGGATCCGGCGTATCGCATTGAGCCATAAGATAACCGAGGGCAAGGCGAAGGAACTGATTGAGCGGACGGATAAGGGACGCTCTGCCTACTATCATTATTTCAGCGGCAAAACATGGGGAGCGGCTGAATCATATCACCTGTGTATCAATTCATCATTGCTGGGTATTGACGAAACGGTCAGACTGATCTGTAACATTGCGGAATCAAGATTCGGATTGAAAAACAATAGCAGCAGAGCATCAGAATAGTGTTCCGGGAGGGAGACTGTTCTTCTCACAGGTTGCAAGGAACGCCTCTGTGGAAGTATCCCTGAATTGGTAATTAAACTTCCCTGCAAGCCTGGAGCTGTCAATCACTACAGGATTTAGACTATATCCGAATCCCGCCGGCTGCAGATTGACGAGATGCAGGTTCCATAACAGCCACATTACAGGTTTGAGAACCTGGCACGGAAAACTGTGAAACCTGCCGGGCGGAACAACATCGCTTACAACAGTGTAACTGTCAGGCCCAAGGTTGTAGAGACCATTAATTTCGCTCTCCTCTGTTACCCGCCCGATCAACTCGGTAAAATCCTCTTCGTGTATAAACTGGACCCTGGTGTTTCTGAATGACGCCGGCAGGAAGGGCAGGCGGATAAGAATTGAGACCACCGATCTGGGTCTTGAATAATGAGGACCCACTACGGTGCAGATCCTGAGTGAAATAACACTTAAGCCCGCAAATCCGTTCCCGGAAAAGATTTCCTGCTCAATCAGTTTCTTATTGATGCCGTACCTGTACTTACCCGGATTTACAGGCACAGTCTCATTGAGCCATTGTTCATTCCTCCTCACCGGACCATAAATGGAAGCCGAACTGGAAAAGACAAACTTTTTAACGGAAGGTGTTCTCCTGGCTGATTCAATTACGTTGACTGTACCGCCAACATCAATGTCATACTCCTTCTTCCTGTTTCTCAGGCTGTTGTAAGTACAGGCAAAATGCAAAATTGCTTCCGGCTGTTCGTTGGATACTATCTCATCAACTCTTTCCCTGTCAGAGACATCACAGTTATAGAACCTGAAATTGCCATTCGATGAAGAGGGATACTCGTTGTTCCTTATATCAAAACCTGCAACATCATGCCCCCGTTCAAGAAGATGATTCATGGCCAGCTTACCCAGGTAGCCCGAAGAACCAGTAATCAGTACCCTCATGACTAATTCATTTTAGAATGCCAGGGGGCCATTCGGAATTACCAGTAAACAGTCACTGTCTGTTTATTAATGGCTCCGAGTTACTGCAAATTTATGATAATCAACAGCTGAAGTCAATTATTTCACGAAATATCTTAAATTGTGCAATAAAGTGGATCAGTATCATGGAACCGTATGTTGACAGATTGCTTTGTTGCCCTTTATGCATGGGCGGGCTGGTTCATGGAACCACCGGCCGGCCTGCTGGAACAATAACCTCCGGGCTGCAGTGTGCAAATTGCGGTAAATACTTTGAGGACAATGGCTTATGGATAGATTTTCTTGATGACAGGGGGTTGGTCTACAGGAACAGCAGGGACAAATTCTTCAGGTCAGTCTATTCAAAGATTTATACCCCCGCCACCAACGCGATGTTCCTTCTTTGCGGCGGAGCCAAAAGCGCCAGGAACGAAGTCATGGAGAGGCTCAGGGTCAGGGATGGAGACAGTGTACTTGAGACCGGCATCGGCTACGGGGAAAATTTCCTGTGGCTGAAAAAGCACATAAGCGGATTAAGGCTGTATGGACTGGATATCCAGCAGGAGATGCTGGCGCACTGTTCAGCAAACCTGGTCCGGTGGAACATCAATGCCAGCATAGTCAGGGCAGACGCCCTGTCATTGCCATATAAAGACGGCGTTTTCGATGTTGTATTCCACCTGGGGGCAATAAACCTTTTTGAAGACAAAAGAATGGCTATCAGTGAAATGATACGGGTATCCAAACCCGGCACCC
>JAAZBN010000286.1 GCA_012513795.1 Bacteroidales bacterium
GGAAGTAATTGCCTCTGTTGACCTTCTCCTCCGGATACTGGCCATCTACCCGCATGAAGACCCTTGACCAGGTATAGCTGACCCAGCCCGTAACACTGCCCGACTGTTTTTTCACCATCACCTCCACACCGTATGCCTTGCCGTCGCCGTTAAGTATGTCCGTCTCCAGGTGCGGGTTCATGAGCAGCTCTGCCCCTCCCTTGTAATCGAGGGTATTGGTGAGCCATTTGTAGTATCCTTCAACGGATGTCTCAATGGCCCTCCGGTCAATGTTCATATAGAATCCGCCAGAGACCTGGTCAGCCTTCTGGGGCTTGATCCATGAGTCGCTCAGTTTCCATATGTCCACCGGTGACATTGAGGTGGTATTGGAGATCATATGAAGGTACTGGTAGGCTCTCTGGGCACCCAGCTTTATTGATGCAGCCGGTGAGAGCATTAGTCTTGTGGAGAATCTGAAATCCAGGCCCGGGTAGGTGCTTATCACCTCGTCTTTGCCGTAAGTGATGGTATCAGTTATTGATTCAATCCTTCTCGGCATCCCGTCAGCATAAAGAAATTTCTGGCGTGGTCCGAAGCTTTTATATAGTGTACCGCGTATACCGGCCGAGACGGATAGCCAACGGGTGATCTCAATTTCATCACTGAGGTAGAGTGACGGCTCCAATGCTTTTTCGCTCTGCAGCTCAAAGGATTCAGTCTGGGAGAAATCGCCGTACGGCTCACGTCTCCCCGGATCCAGCGAGTAAAGAGTGGCATCGATGCCGAACTCCAGCTTGTTCTTCGATGAATTGTTGAGGATAAAATCAGCCCTGCCTATCTTCTGCCTTATGTCATAGTAAGTGTGGTTCGCCTCTGTGGAGTCGGCGGAAGACGTCAGCCGGTAGCTGTAGTTGCTCATAATGGCGGAGTATTGCACTGAGAGCCTTTTCCCGAAGGAGTGTTTCCATCTTAATGTGGCAGCACTGTTACCATACCTGAAACCGCTCTCCATAAAGTAGTCAAACCGGTCATCACTGTAATACCCCGAGAGTGACAGGGTGTTATTCTTATTTATTTCCGTGGTCAGTGTACCCTGGAGGTCATAGAAACCGGCGCTGCTGTTTTTGAGCCTTTCGTCGTCAATCATCTCCAGCAGCCAGTCGGAATAGGTGGTGCGGGCTCCCAGGATAAGGAAGACTTTGTCCCTGATGACAGGTCCGTCAATCATCAGCCGTCCTGTTACAGGGCTTATACCCCCGCTGACCTTGATTTTTTCATTGTTACCTTCTGCCGGTACTATTTCCATCACAGAGGAGAGTCTGCCTCCGTATTTGGCCGGCATGCCGCTCTTGAAGAGGGTAACATCGCTGATCATGTCAGAGTTGAAAGCTGAGAAGAAGCCGAAGAAATGGGATGCATTGATGATGGGGGCTTGGTTGAGAAGGATGAGGTTCTGGTCTGTGCTTCCGCCCCTCACGTTGAACCCGCCGGATGCTTCACCAACCGTCTGAATGCCAGGAAGCATGAGGGTGCTCTTGAGCAGATCAGCCTCGCCGAGTCCCAGGGGTATCTGTTTAAGCATTTTGACATTGATTTTTTCAATGCCCATGCGGGTGTTTCTGACGTTGTTTTCACGATTGGCCGAGATGACCACGGCATCTATCTCACTGGGGCTCTCGGTGAGTGAGACATCAAGAGAGCCGTCGGAATAGATCATTACGTTCCTGCTGGCTGACTTCATGCCCATCATCCTGTACTCTATACGGTACTGGCCCGGTGGCATGGAGATGGAATAGAAACCTGTACTGTTGGTCATGGCGCCCATGCGGAGCTTGTCAATGTAAACAACCACACTCTCCATTGTGGTACCGTCAGCAGCGTCCCTGACGACGCCTGTGAGAGTTACTCTCTCAGGTGTCCCTGAGACTGATGGCCTGCCTATCCTGAACAACCGGTAATCATCGCTTACCGCAGACTCGTCAGACTGAGCTGACAGTCTCATGAATTCGGCAGAGGAGGCTTCCGCATATCTCTCCCTGACATATGTTTCATACTCCCTTGCGAAGCCTGTCCTGAAGGCGTAACCCCTGGAAAGGATTACCCTGTTGTCAGAGGTGATCATAAAGAGAAGACCGTCACGGCGCAGGGCCCTGTCAAGTACGCCCTCAAGGGTGGCGTCTGAGGCAGACACATTAAGATAGAGGGAATCAGTCCACCTGGGAGTGTAATAGATCCTTACGGGAACTCTCTTTTCCAGCGTGTCAACAAAATCCTCAAAGAGAATATTGTTTAACTGGAAGGTGAGATTGTTTTCCTGACCACAAAGAAAGAGTGATAATGCCAGCAGGGCCGATATTAACAGACATTTTCTCATAATCCCCGGATGGTTCCACGGCGGCTGTCGTAGGTTTGTAACATGTATTTCATCTGTCTCTTCGTGACCTTACCGGGTTTAATCCTGCGCTGGTCTGCAATTCTCTTTATCTCCGCTGCTCCGTCTCCAAACAACTGCAGGAATTTCCTTCCGGAGGTAATCTTCCGGTAACCGTCAGGGGTCCTGATGTAACTTACGGGAGAATAGAAGTACTCATCAATGCCGTTCCTCTGATGGACAACTGACCTGTGCCTTATAATATACCTGGTGGGCCCTTCATATGCAATCTCATAGAATCCTTCCGGAATCTCTTGGCCTGTATCCGCGGCGGAGAGGTATCTGAAGCGCAGCGTGTCTGTCCTGAAGAAAAGGGCAAAGCTGCCTGAATGATCTGGTTTTATTGAAATGTTATACCGGCTGTTGCCAAAGCCATTGTCTATCTCTGAAAAGATAACCTCATCAGTAAATGTGTCATACTGAAGCACCAGGCCTGAAAACCTCCTGCCTCCGACCACTATTTCAGAGGTGCGGTCTTCTCCGTAGTAGAGAAGCGGCTTATTCTTTGCCCTGAAATGATAAAGGAAGTATTCATCACCGTTGATGTATGCATGTTCATTACCGGTGACAGCTATATATATGCTGTCAAGCAACTCCCGTTGAGCAGCCTCAATTAAGGCAAACCTGCCTGACTCCCTGTCAGTGCCTCCGGGTGTTCCCTGCTGCGCAATGAGGGTCAGGGTGCAGCAGCAGAAGAGCAACAGGGAGGTTATTCTTGTCATCTAAGGTCAGGATTGTAAAAGTTCAGCCGAAATAACATATATTATTTCTAATTGCAGATCAGTTAACATAATTTAATGTTTAACAACCCCATTTTATTACAGAAGAATGTTTTCCGGCAGTGATTAAGTTCTATTTTTGTCAATTCTTCTACTACGGACAGGCAAACAGGATTTAATTACCGGAGCAGCATGGCGAAAAAATGGTACAGGATTATTTTTATTCTTCTCATCTCCTTTACCCTTTTTACATGTATAGATCCGTATGTCCCGCAACTGCGAAGCTTTGAATCAAGGCTGGTGGTTGATGCCCTGATCACCGATGAGGTAACTGCAAATTACGTACGTCTGTCACGCTCTGTCAGCAACCCTGATGATATTACAGAGAAAGTCAGCGGCGCTACCGTCATTCTCACTGATGACCTTGGCAACTCCTTCATTCTTGAAGAGAGGAATCCCGGCGATTACCGGACTGACAGCCTTCTCTTCAGGGGAGAGCCGGGCAGGACCTACACGCTGTCTGTTGAGACAGCGGAAGGGGGGCAATATGAATCAACTCCCTGTATGATGTTACCGGTTCAGGATATAGACAGCCTCTATTATCAACGTGACAGGATCTTTTCTGATGAGACGGGCGAATTCAGGGAGGGTATTTCTTTTTATATCGATTCAGAAGAAGAAAGCACGGCAGGGCATTACCGCTGGTCATATGACGAGTGGTGGAAGTTTTCGGTTCCCGACCCCAGCCTTTTCAGGTATATAAATGATTCTACCATCCTCCAGGTTGATACAATCAAAAGGACCTGCTATGCCCACGTCCATTCGGATGTCATAGATATTGAAAACACGGTCTCAGGTAATACGGAAAACCTGAAGGGGAAGATGGTCCACTTTGTTGCCCCGGCTGAGAGCGACAGGCTGCTTATACAGTACTGCCTTGAGGTCAGGCAGATGTCGCTATCAGCAGAGGAGTACGAGTTCTGGTACCTCATGAGCGGCATCAACGAGGCAGGTGGGGACATCTTTGACAAGCAACCCTACCAGGTATTCAGTAACATTAGAAACCTGAATGATCCGGAAGACCAGGTAATTGGGTATTTCCAGGTCTCGGCTGTCAAGATGCAGCGCCTGTACGTAACGGTGAGGGAGGCTTTAGCCCTTGGGCTTCCGATGTACCAATATGAATGTGACAGGCAGGAAAAGGGTCCGATTGACTATCCGTCAATATCACCAGGCGGGGGGATGACCTTTGATGAAATCTATTGGGCCCACCTGAATTCAGGATACACATTCATAAAGCCAATATTCACTGACCAAAATGCACTCTACCGGCTTGCCTTCGTGAGATCTGCGTGTGCAGACTGTACGCTCAGGGGTACAATGCAAAAGCCCTGGTTCTGGGTTGACCTCAACTAAGATCTTCGATATGAGACGAACTGATCCGCATACAAGCCCTTCCATCATTTCAGTGATTACACTTCTGTCACTGATCGGTCTGCTGCTTATGCCTGCTTCGCTCTGCGCACAGAGAACAAAGGAGATCAGTTCCCATACCGGAGACCCTTTTCTCAACCTCGAGGAGATAACGCTGGTCACTGACAGGGATATATATATTGCCGGTGAGGA
>JAAZBN010000287.1 GCA_012513795.1 Bacteroidales bacterium
AAGCACCAGCGCCATGATAACGAATTTCCTGTTTGCATACCTGTCCTTCATGGCTGTTTACTCATCTGTGTGGCCTGAAGAAATCAAAGAGAACAATGAAGAACGTTGTCACTGCAGTGCTGAGCACAACCCTCAGCAGTGTGTGCAGAAAGTTCCTCAGGCTGAAGATCTCCACAAAGAAGAGTGCCAGATGGTGCACCAAAACAACGGTGACTGTATAGACAAAGAACCATCTGAGGCCACTTCTGTATGATGAAGGAGACATCTCTGCCTCTACCGTCTCAGATGTCACGTTGACTGAGAGTATCCAGGGACGGACAAAGCCGGCCATCACCGTGGCAAAGACATGAACGCCCATGGTGCCGGAGAAAAGATCCACTACAAACCCGGTGAGAAAACTTAACAGGAGCAGAATCCATGAGGGTATCGATACCGGCAGGATCAGTATGAACATCACGTAAACGAAGGGGTTGACATATCCGCTGAACTCTATATTATTAAATATGAGCAGCTGAAGAACAATCAGCAGAACAAAGGCACCGGCATATCGGAGTAAACTGTTCATCGCGGCACCTCCTCTTCAAGAATTTCTCTCTCCTTCCTTGTCAGGTTCCCTATAACATATACATTCGTGAGCCTTTTGAAATCTGCTGAAAGCAGAACCTCAAGCGTGATGAAGTCGCCCCCTCTCTCCTGTTCACCGGTGAGGGTTCCTGCCATCAGCCCTGCCGGGAAGATGGCAGAATAGCCGCTGGTGACAATTGTATCACCTTCATTGATCCTTACATGATGAGGTATTTCTGACAGGCGCGCATAGCGATAGTTGGTGCCGTTCCATGCAAGTGATCCGAAATAGTCGTTGCGGGCTATGCTTGCACTGAGTCGGAAATCGGTGTTGAGCAGTGACATCACTACCGAATAGTTTCGTGATACCCCTACAACCACTCCAACTACTCCTGTGGATGAAGCTACTCCCATTCCAGTTGTGACGCCCTGCGCTGATCCTTTGTCAAGGGTAATGAAATTCTTCTGATTGTTGACCGAGTTGCTGATGACTCTTGCATTCAGGTATGTATAGTTAACACCGCTGACACTGTCCGCGACAGGGATAAATCCGAGCAGTGGCGAAGTAGCCGCCCTGGCAAGCTGTCTCTTTAACCTGGTGTTTTCTGCCATCAGTTCTTCATTAACCCTGCGCAGCCGGAAATAATAGCTTCCCCTCTCAATGCGTTCTGCAACGAAACCGTTGACAGAACGGGCCACGCCATAGAGCACGGTCTGATGGTAATTATGGGATGTGGTGATCATAATGAGAGCCACTGCTTCCAGCACAAGGAACAAAATCAGGGTTTTAAACCTTAGCAGGAAGTTCAGCAGGCTTCTCATTCATGCAATGTATTTATCTCATCAGGAACGGATACTTTTCTACATTCTTCAGGGCAACGCCTGTACCTCTCACAACAGCGTGAAGCGGATCTTCCGACACCCTGAACGGGATATTGATCTTGTCAGTAAGGCGCTTGTCAAGTCCTCTCAGGAGTGCTCCGCCGCCGGCAAGGAAAACGCCCTTGTTGACAATGTCAGCATAGAGCTCCGGCGGCGTCTGTTCAAGAACCTGGAGTATTGATGCTTCTATCTTGGTGAGTGACTTGTCAAGGCAGTAAGCTATCTCCTGGTAAGAGACAGGTATTTCAATGGGCAGCGAAGTCATCAGGTTGGGACCGCGCACCACAAAATCAGCCGGAGGATTTTCAATGTCAGGCAGGGCAGCGCCAACGGCTATCTTTATATCCTCGGCAGTCTTTTCGCCTATCTTGATATTATGCTGGTGTCTCATGTAAGCCTGGATATCAGAGGTAAAACCGTCACCGGCAACCCTGATTGACCTGTTGCATACTATACCCCCGAGGGCAATTACTGCTATCTCGGTTGTCCCTCCTCCTATGTCAACTACCATGCACCCTTCTGGCGCTTCCACATCAAGACCAATTCCTATAGCTGCGGCCATGGG
>JAAZBN010000288.1 GCA_012513795.1 Bacteroidales bacterium
ATTTGATCTTCCTATGAATGCAAATTCGGGCCGGTCAGGCGCCGGCAACTGGCTTATTTTTGCACTGCTGGTAACAAATGAAGCTGACCTGATTATCATTGCCCTTTCAGTTTTTCCATGAACCGCCTGTTGTCAGCGATGAATCTTTCATGGAGACCTGCCAGACATAAAGCAGCAGTATATTCTCCCTCAACCTTTTCGGATGCGGTGAAGCTGGTTCCCGGGACAGGCGCTGCTGGCATATCTTTAGTTCAGGTCTTTATATGGCAACGGTACAGGCAGGCGGTAATAGAGCCTGTTGCCGAACTGGGTCAGGTATGACCCGATCACCACTACTGAATCTGCATGGTGCCCGGGTGTTTTCTGAAGATCAAGATACCCTGTTGTGGCTGTCTGCAACAGCAGGGTGAGCGAGTCCATGTCAACCAGTCCGTCTACATAGTCGCCCCGGTAATACTTTACATTCTCCGCCATGTCTGAGAACTCCACGAAGATCTTGTAGAGGCCCCTCTCCTCATATCGGTCATTGACCCTGTACCCTATCTCAGGATAATTGGTCACCTTCTCACCGCTCATCATATACTCCTCTATGCCGGGGATACGTTTACCGTCCCTGTAGCTCAGCCTGGCCTTCACCCGGCCGCTCTTGTAGTATTGTATCTGTTCCCCATGGATTGTGTCATTCGTATAAGGGGTGGTCCTGAACAGCTTGCCGTCAGGATAGTACCACTTTGCTTCCCCGTTCTTCTTGTCACCTGAATAGGGTATCTCCTGTTCCAGTGCCCCTCCCTTGTAATAGGTGCGGGTCATGCCTTCCCGGAGGCCGTTCTTGAATGTAACCTCCCTGAGCTTGATGTTATCCCTGATATAGTTACGTACGCCTGTGTATCCGGTATCAGGTTCGTGGCCGGCCCTCTTTCTTCCGCCCTCCTGACCTGTGCCGCCTCCGCAGGCTGACATTAATAATACCATAAATGCAATTGTCAGAATAGTCAGTTGTCTCATACGGTTATTTTTTTAAACATTTCATTTTAATAATGGAACCTGCCTGCAATGTAACGATCATTTCCCTCTCCGGGACCTTGTCATGCACGTTTCATTGCATTTTTACTCTTCCTGGCACGTATACTTCAAGCAGTGTAGCCGTTTCCCGGGGGATGATTGCCACACTTTCAGCCGAGGCGGGAATGAGGAGTGTCTCACCCTCCCTGATCTCCTCCCGGTGGCCCATCCATTCAATCACTGCCATGCTTCCGGTACAGATGTAGATGACAAACGATTCGGTCAGGCTGTAATCCTTAATTACGGGTCTGTTAAACATTATCAGGCTCGTATGGAACCATGGGCTCTCAGCCAGAAAGACAGTTTTGTTGATCTCAGGTTCTGTGCGGATCAGGTTGTTACTGTCAAGGTTAAAGTTTATGGCGTCAAGGGCCAGGGCCGTGTGCATCTCGCGAGGCCTGCCCGAAGCGTCCACCCGGTCCCAGTCGTAGATACGGTAAGTGACATCAGAGGTCTGTTGTATCTCTGCCAGAAGCACCCCGCCGCCAATGGCGTGCACCATTCCTGCAGGAATGAAAAAGACGTCGCCTGCCTTCACCGCCGTGACGTTGATGAGCTCCTCCAGTCTTTTTCCTGCAAGGTAGTCAAGGTATTCCTCCTTTGTGGTTTTCTTCCTGAAACCCGTGTAGATGACGGCTCCTGGCTTTGCGTCAATGATATACCACATCTCGGTCTTTCCCCATGCATGGTGACGCTCGGCCGCCAGCCTGTCGTCAGGGTGTACCTGTATGGAGAGCCTGTCAGCGGCGTCAATGAGCTTTATCAGCAACGGGAACTCGGGCCCGTACTTCTCATACACGGATTCGCCCAGCAGCTCATCCATGTAGACTTCAGCTATCTCCTCAAGGGTGTTGCCCTTGAGGAAGCCGTTAGCTACCACGGAGCTGGCGCCGGGCATGCCTGTTATCTCCCAGCTCTCACCGATCCTGGCCCCTGCCTTCGCCTTCTTTCCGAAGCGCCGGCTGAGAGTGCTGCCGCCCCAGAGTGTCTCCTTCAGCGCGGGCCTGAACCGGATGGGATAGAGTGATTGCATCGCTTCAAAAATTATAATCTATTACCAGTTTTGCCTTTCTGATTGATGAGGCTGCAGCCACCGCTTCACGGTGAGGCTCGCTGGCCTGGTACTTCTTCAGGTCTTCCACCGAGGCAAAAGTGGCGTCAATCACGAAGTCGCCCGCATGGTCCACATCCGTGATGTTTACGCCGGTCCTGTATTCAATAACATACTTCAGCCTGTTACCCACCGGTCCGAAGAGCTCCTTCAGTTTTCTTACCGACAGCTCTCTCTCTTCAGGAGTGAATGGGGGCGAGAGCTTAAAGATCACGATATGCTTTACCATACGGTTATTTTGCTACTTTTGGTGCAAAAATAATCATTTTATGCTTATTGTAGGGATTGCCGGAGGCACAGGATCAGGTAAGACAACAGTGGTTC
>JAAZBN010000289.1 GCA_012513795.1 Bacteroidales bacterium
AAGAAGCCTCAACCTGAAACTGACAGCACAATTCTGACGTATAAGGATGTCAGAGCAACATTTATTCTTAATTTCGTATCCTGATGAACAGGTTTGAGATCACATTTACAGCCATCATGGCCACAATCATAATACATCTGACTGTGGCTGTGATCTTTGTGTCTGTGAAGATATCAGCCCTGAAGCGTGAGATCGCAGCTGAGATCATTCTCTCATTTGATGAGGAGCCTGCTGATCCGGATTTGGAGAAAGCCGTTGAACTTGCCAGAAGTGATCTGTTTGCGGGAGCCTCTGCTGACGAACTGGTGAACATCATCAAGAACATCGCCGACAAGCCTTTGGATATTGACCCTGAAGAGTACGAGAACATGGTCAAGGAGGAGATGATAAAGAGTGGCCTGTTGAATGAAAAGAACTTCATTGATGACAGGAAGATGGCGGAAGAAGAGGGAGCAGAGGAGATACCAATACCGGAGGAAGAGTTAACGCCACAGGTGACTGAAAAGAACGAGAAGCCGGAAGAGCAGGGTACCTTCAGGGGGCCAACCCGTATCTTCTATGATCTTGCCGGGCGGCATCATATATACCTTCCAATACCGATCTATAAATGTGAGGGAGCAGGCCAGATCACTCTTGCCATTGTGGTTGACCGTAACGGAACAGTAATTAAGGCAGACCCCGCCTCCAGGCTATCATCCACAAAGGATCAGTGCCTCATTGAAACGGCAGTGGAACATGCCTTCAAGACCCGCTTCAACAGAGATCAGAGTGCCCCGGAAAAACAGGGGGGATTTCTCACATTTGTATTTGTATCACAGAACTGACGGTCCTAGAACAGAGTCCCCTGTACCGGGTAGGCATAGGGCATTATGAGCTCCGGCCGGTTGCGGTCAGCACGTATGTTGGTTATCAGCGGACTGACTGTATGGGCTGCCAGCATATCCGAACCTGCCGGTTCCATGAGCAATGAGAGGTCATTGGCATTGGCGCCTTCACTGAGCCATGCTTCATCAGCCCCGGCAGGAATGATCACCGGCATCCGCTTCTTTGTGTTGTGTATCTCTTCCATCAGTTCATTGGCCCGGGTGGTGACCACTGAGAAGGTATTCAGCACAATCCCTCCCTGCATGACCCATGAATCCCATATCCCTGCCAGCGAGAAGATGTCTTCATCCCTGAGGGTGACATACCATGGGATCTTGCGCCCTCCCAGGTGTTGCCACTCGAAGAAACCTCTTACAGGCACCAGGCATCGCCGGGAGGCGAATGATTCCCTGAAGGCCGGTTTGGAAGAGATTGTCTCCGAGCGGGCGTTGAAAGTCTTGAGCATTATCTCTTTAGCCTCCTGTTCATCCGCCGCCCATGAGGGTACAAGCCCCCACCTGAACAGCCTGATGCCGGCACTACGGTCGGAACAAACAACTGGCATTAAGGGAAGACTGTATGCATGGTAATAGTAACTCGGCCGGTAACTGTCATGATCAATTAACTCGCTGCCGTAGCGCTCCTCGAGCTCTTCCCTCACAATATTTACATTAACTGTAAAACACACCTGAGCGCTCTTTTATCCAGATTTTACCAGGTTAAGTTCAGAATCCGATAGCCACGGGTGCCGAATAGGCGAACAGGTCCGTCTCCGGCCAGTTATTCACCCTGTGCAGGAATTTGCTCATCATCTGATCAATGTCTGATGACAGTTCAGGACCGTTCCATGCACTGCTGTTCATCAGTACAACCCATGCGGTGCCGTCAGGCAATCTCTTCATCATGGCTGTTGTGCCGGAGAAAGACCCGGTGCGCCACCAGGTGCCGTTCGGTAGTGTAGCCCTCCATCCTACCGGAGCATACCCGTTGTATACATCTGTCATGAACTCAATGCTCTCAGGCGCAAGGATATCTTTCGGATAGTCAAATCCGTCAACAGCCATTAGCAGTCTCATGAGATCGGGGGCGGTAGCCACCCATCCTCCTGCTGCACCAAGGGTCTCTATATCATTTCCTCCCCTGCTCGCCGGAACCATCTCCCCGGTACCGTAGACTGAAGGTTTAAGGGGTGCATTATCAACCTCATAATAAGATACCTCAAGAGGAAGTGCATCCTCTGGCAGGTTGTTGCCCAGAGCCATGTCATATATACCCAGCGGCTCAAGAATTTTGATTCTGCAATAGGTCTCATAATCCATACCCGAAGCCTTCTCCACCACCAATCCAAGGATACTGTACCCCAGATTGCTGTATGACTGACCTGTGCCGGGAGTGAAGTGCAGGTTTTTGCTCAGTGCAAAACGGATTATTGTCTTAAGATCAACAGGCAGTGAAACTTCGAGGGTACGAGCAACCACCTCGGGCATGAACATCTGGTCTCCGTAACGTTGTGACCATCCACCTTCATGTGCCAGCAGGTGACCAACTGTTATGTCAAACACACGCCGGTCTTTGGGATGCGCAAAAAGTGTATCATCCAGTATGGCGCCTGGGCCGAATACCTTGTCATTTATGGAGAGCAGTCCCTCTTCCTGCAGTTTCATCACAGCAACAGCAGTGACCAGTTTGGAGACACTTGCAACGCGGAAACGGTGATAAGGCTCCACAGGCAGTGAGTCAGGAAGGGAAGCGTAGCCAAACCCACGGGCGTAAAGCAGCTTGCCATCCCTGGCCACAGCCACGGATGCACCCTTGATGTCCCAATGTTTCATAAACCAGTCTACCCCCTTTTCTGCGCTGTTAAAGGCCTCATTTTCACTCAGGGAGTTGTCTATGCGCAGCCGGGCAGGAATTGTATTTCGACCAATAACAGCATACTGTTCTGTTCCCACCTCTGGCACAAAAAGAAGAAGAATCAGCAGTATGATAACCAGATTTCGCATTGATTTCGGAGAAAGGTTCATAAGGTACTTCAACACTGAAAACGGCGGTAAAAATAGGATATTATGCCTCTCAAACCCAATTTCAGCATCATTTTTGTCAACCGGCAAAAAAAAATATCAACAAAATAGGCAAGCTGCTAAACAGAAATTAAATTTGTATGCATGATATCTGCAGTAAGAAAATTAATTGTTCTGGTAATACTAATTATCCCAGGGGTTAACCTCAGGGCGCAAACCGACTCGCTGGCAATTGATTCAATCACAAACAGAATAAAGGAAATACTGGAGGTGTACAACTCCTACTCCGTCTTTGTTGACACCTCTGATTACATTCATTTCCATGAAGAGGCAAACAACTTCAATCTTCAGATCGCCTCATCCTTGGGAGCATGCAATGAGATCATCAGGTTTTTTGTAAGGGGAGCTGATGTCAACACGTTTGTGGGGGAGACTGCCAGGCCGCTGCATCATGCAGTCAATTCGGGTAAATGGGAGGCAGTGGAGATACTGTTGTTACTGGGAGCCGATCCAGACAGCCACGATATGTTCGGGAACACCCCGCTGGTTAACGCCGTGAGGGCGAACACACCAGACATAGCAGAAAAACTGATTCGTTACGGTGCAAATATGGAAGAGGGTGACAGGTTCAACTCAACCCCTCTTCACCATGCTGCAGCAATAGGTAATTTTCTTATGGCAGACATGCTGCTTTATTATGATTCTCCAACGGAACTGCATGACAGTGAAGGCAACACACCGCTTATGGCAGGCGTTTGTTTTGGCTATCACGAAATTGCGGACCTCCTTTTGCAGTCCGGAGCTGACCCTAATGCTGCAGATCGTAAGGGATACACACCGCTGATGGCGGCATCACAAAAGGGAGATACCCTGATGATGAGCATACTGATAAATGCCGGAGCCAGTCTTTACAGCGTCGACAATCAGGGGTTAGATGCCCTGGGGTGCGCAGTCATTGCATCTCAGGAAGCATCTGTAAGATATCTGCTTGAAAGGGGGAACCGCTGGAACAGAGCAGATGCCACCAATGCCGATCCGGTGACCCTTGCCAATACTTACGGTCGCAGCGGAATACTCAGGATGATGCTTGACCACGGGATTGAAGGGAAAAGAACATTTGCATTCAATGAGCTTTCCTTCTCAGCCGGCACAATGATCACATCCATCTACAGCATGGCCGGGGGGGCCGTCTCTGTCGCGAGTCCGGGCATTCATACAGGAATAACCATGGGGGCCTGGGCCAATCCCGTCAATCAGCGATTGCTTGTTGAAGATAATGACACCTATTACCAGTACAGGGTAAAATCTACAGTAATCTATACCGGCCTCTACAGGGAGTTCCAGCTAAGTTCCCCGTACAGCAGGGTCAAAATCAAATCTTCCGCAGCGCTTTCAGTGGGTTACAGGTTCCACTCCCTCTATGAAGGAACAGAAGAGCGGCCTGACAACAGCCTTCTTCTCAGCCCCTCTGCAGATATCGGGATAAGCATACGCAACCTGGGAGTGAATGCTGGTGTCTCATATCTCAGAATGCCATTTCACAGAGCCGGACCATTATGGATGACTCTGAGGGCTACATTTACCTTCACCCGCCCGGCTGACAATTACTCAATAAAAAAGGTAAGACTCTACAGCTATGAGCAGAACTAGCCTAATACTTTCTATCCTGTTATTGCTGCTATTCTCCTGTGAAGAGGGATACCTTACCAATTGCAGTCAATGCTATACCTCGGAGGACTATGCCGTGAGACTCAAAATCAGTATCCGGAACCCGGAACGCATTTCTGAGAACCCGGTGGTCACACTTTATGAGGGCCCGGTCAGTGACGGGATAGTAATCGAAAGGTATAGTATCATTGATCCCAATGCGACAATCTACTATGATGCAATCCTCTACAAGGATTATTCGGCCACCCTGGAAGTCAGGTATGACGGAAAAAACTACGTTACCACAGCCGGTGCCTGTCCGAAAGTGCGTTATGACGAAACCACCTGCGAAGAGCCATGCTGGTATGTCTATGATAATATCCTTGATCTGAGGCTGCGGTATGATTAGCTATCCGGGCCGGCAGTCATCCTTTCCCGTCACAAAGTGCTTATAGCCGGAGTGTCAGCAGCAGCTGGCGCAGTTCGTTGGGAGTAACATCTTCCTGTATCTTACCTGCATCAGCAACTGATATCCGCCCCCTCTCCTCTGACACAATGATGACAACAGCATCTGTCTGTTCGGTAAGCCCTATCCCTGCCCGGTGGCGCATACCGAAACGTGCCGGCAGACCTGTCTGGTCCGTCGACGGAAGGGGGCACCGGGCGGCAAAGATCTTTCCGTTCTGTATCAGTACGGCCCCGTCATGTAGGGGCGATCCTTTATAAAAGATTGTCTTTAGCAGCTCATCGGTTACCAGCGCATTGAGCAGTTCACCACCATCAGAGTAGATATCCAGCAGGCTAGTCCTGCCAATGGCTATGAGGGCGCCGGTACGCGACTGTGCCATAGACTCCACTGCATGGACAACCTCCTCAACTATCTGGCTTGTAGACTGGTCTACACCTCCTGAAGGGAAATACCTGTCAAATGAGAACCTGTTTCGGCTGATGTACCTGTTGCCAATGGCCAGAAGAAACCTTCGTATCTCCTGTTGAAACACAATAATAAGCGCAATCACTCCCACTCCTATCACCTGTCCGATTATGGCGCTTATCAGCTCCATATTCAAAGCCTTGACCACAAGCCAGAAGAGGTAGACAAAAAAGATGCCCAGGAAGATGCTGAATGCAGCTGTTCCCCTGATAAGCCGATACAACTGGTAAAAGATAATGGCTACCAGGAAAATATCAATGATATCAAGGATTGTGAATTCAAACATATCCGTGCGTGCAGTGCCCGACAAATTTAAGAATAATGATCAAATAGGGGACCGGCAGGATAAATCTTTTCGAAAAGAGTAACTACCTCTCTCGCCTCGCGGACATCATGCACTCTCAGTATTGATGCCCCGTTTATCAGGGCTGCCATATTGAGAGCTGCGGTGCCATTGAGCGCTTCATCCGGTGTTAATCCAAGCGTTTTCCAGATCATTGATTTGCGGGAGAGTCCTGCAAGAAGAGGAAGTCCCGCAATCTTAAACTCTGAAAATCTTCTCAGCATCTCATAATTGTGGTCAACAGTCTTTCCGAATCCAAAGCCAGGGTCAAGGATAATGTCCTTCACTCCTCCCTCTTTCAGGGGTGAAAGCCTCTTCCCGAACCAGGTCAGGATATCCGCCACCACATCGTCATACCTGGGATCAATCTGCATTGTGCCCGGAGTTCCCTGCATATGCATCATTATGTACGGCACATTGAGCCTGATAACAAGAGGAAACATTCCTGCATCCATCCCGCCTCCGGATATATCATTGATGATTGATGCCCCCGAATTTACCACGGCAGCCTCAGCCACTGAAGCCCTGTATGTGTCTACTGAAACCACAGCATCAGAAAAATGATTTATTATCAGTTCTGTTGCCCGACAGACCCGCTCCCTCTCAAGCGACTCCGGCACTTCCACGGACCCCGGACGGGTTGAACATCCTCCTACATCCAGTATGTCCGCGCCATCCTCCAGCATCTGTGATGCAGCCATAACCACATCCCTGTCACCAGTATGTCTGCTCCCGGCATAAAAGGAATCATCCGTGATGTTGATGATGCCCATAACCTTTGGCCTCGAGAGATCTATCAACCTCCCCCCTGCATTGATGTTCATATGCATTTAATAAAATTTGCATAAAGATAATCATTGGCCGGGTTCAGGGCCAGATTATACGCTTTCCATTGCTGCCAAAATAAGTATATTTGCTTCCGGCCAGGCTGCAAATGCCGGATCAGTGCAATTATTTGCAGGTTCCGGCGGAGCATGCTGACAATAATAAACAGGCAGCAATGAAACTAATCGTAATAGAAGGACTGGATGGAGCAGGTAAATCAACCCAGATCTCCCTTCTCAAGGAGTGGTTTGCAGAGAGAAACCTGCAGTGCAGATATATCCATTTCCCACGCACTGATGCTCCTTACTTCGGCGAACTGATAGCCCGTTTCCTGCGCGGAGAGTTCGGGAATATAGACACCGTTGATCCTTACCTGGTGGCAATGCTTTACGCAGGCGACAGGAAAGATGCCGCCATAATGATAGAAACATGGCTTGAAGAGAAATACTTTGTTGTTCTTGACCGTTATACTTATTCCAACATAGCCTATCAGTGTGCCAAAATGCCCACTGAAACTGAGGCGGGGAGACTCAGGGAGTGGATATTGAATCTTGAATTCAATCATTTTGGTATCCCAAAACCGGATATCAATATCTTCCTTGACGTCCCCTTCAGGTTTACTGAAGAAAAACTTAAAAACAGGCGGCTTGGAAATGACAGAACATATCTTATGGGAAGCAGTGATATACATGAAAGCAGCCTCGAATTCCAGAGACGGGTAAGGGACATCTATGCAGCCGTGGCATCCGAAGATGATAGCCTGCAGGTAATAAGCTGCCGCGGTGAAAATGACCTCATGCCACCGCCTGATGAAATATTCAATATGATCATGAATAAGCTTAAAGAAAAAAATATTCTCAGATGAAAAGTCTGATCCAGATTGCAAGAATAGTTACAGGGGCACTGTTTGTATTTTCCGGGTTTGTTAAAGGGATTGACCCGATGGGCACCGCCTTCAAGCTGGGCGATTATCTCGCAGCTTTCAGGATGGGCTTCCTTGATGACCTGGCACTACCCCTTTCGCTCCTGCTGTGTCTTGTCGAGTTTGTTGCCGGCATGATGCTTGTGACAGGTGCCCTGGTGAAACAGGCATCCTGGATGGCTGCAATCTTTATGGCTCTCTTCACACCGCTCACATTGATCCTTGCATTGTGGAATCCGGTTTCTGACTGCGGCTGCTTCGGCGACGCCATCATAATGACCAACTGGCAGACCTTCTTTAAGAATGTGATAATTACATTACTAGTGGTCTTCGTCTTTTTACGCCGGAATGACGAGACCGGTGTCATGTCAGTAAAAGCCGGGCTGAACTTTACAATAGCATTTGTATTCCTCTTTCTTCTCTTCATGAGGATGAACCTCGCGTACCTTCCAATGATTGATTTCAGGCCTTACAAGGTGGGCACCAATATTGAGGCAGCAATGACTCCGCCGCCGGATGCGGAGCCGGACAAATATGACATCAGGTTCATCTATGAAAAGAATGGAGTGCAACAGGAGTTTACCCTTAATGATTACCCTGCCAATGATACTACCTGGAAGTTCATTGATCAGAAATCAGTATTGATTTCCAGGGGCTATGTGCCTCCCATACACGACTTCACCCTCATAACGGCCGATGGCGTTGACATGACTGACCACATAGTGAGATCTGATGGAGACATAGTGCTGATGATTGCCCGGAAGCTTGATAAGTCAGACAGGGACGGACTGATGAAAGGCTATAACCTAGGTATGGAACTGATGAAGAGAGGCATTGATTTCTATATTATTACCGCCACAACTCCATCTGAGGCAGGATCACTGCTCACAGGTTACAATGCCCTCTTTGCCGATGAGATAACACTTAAGACAGTGATACGATCAGATCCGGGCTTCATACTGCTCCATAATGGAACCATCGCTGCTAAATGGTCATACCACAACCTTCCTGATCCGGAGGAGTTCAATGGTGACATAAATGCACTGGCTCTCACTACACAGGAAATGGAAGGCAACAGGCTTGTTGTTGCCGGAACAGTGCTCGCCGTACTGCTTGCAATGGCCCTGGCCTTTCCCCTATGGAAGAAAACAACAGATAAACATAACAATAAACAACTTTAATATAACAGAAATATGAGAAAGAAAATAGTTGCCGGTAACTGGAAAATGAACCTGGAATTAAATGAGGGAATAGCCCTGGCAACAGAGATAAATCAACACTTCAGCACCACCCCTCTGAATGCTAAGGAGGTTATCCTTTGCACTCCGTTCATTCACCTGAGCATGGTCAGCAAGCTGTTGGATGCTCCAGGGTTGTCGGCAGGGGCCCAGAACTGCAATGATCACAGATCAGGGGCTTACACGGGGGAGGTGTCGGCAGCAATGATAAAGAGCACCGGAGCAGCCAACGTCATCATTGGCCATTCGGAAAGACGGAGCTACTACGGAGAGAGTGATGAACTGCTGGCAGCAAAAACCACTGAAGCCCTTCATAACGGCCTGAGAGTCATCTTCTGTTGCGGAGAAGTACTTGCTGAACGAGAGTCAGGCATTCATTTTGAAGTGGTAGGGCGCCAGCTGGAAAAAGGCCTCTTCATGCTTGCAGAAGGGGAATTTAAAAAATGTATCATCGCCTATGAGCCTGTCTGGGCCATTGGTACCGGTGTGACTGCCTCCCCTGCACAGGCACAGGAAATGCACCGGTTCATACGTGATCTGGTGGAGAAAAGGTACGGAAAGGCCGCCGCTGAAGAGACAACAATACTGTATGGCGGAAGCTGCAAGGCATCAAATGCGGCTGAGCTGTTTGCCAATCCGGACGTTGATGGCGGACTTATAGGAGGAGCTTCCCTCGTCAAGGAGGAGTTCTGCAATATTGTCAAAGCGCTCTGAAGCGACAATGAAGAAGATCATCCTCACCCTGCTGGCCGCCATGGCCCTCAATACAGGGCTTTTGGCACAGACACAGACGCAGTTCTCGGGAGATACAGCGCAGTTCACAACGGAACTCCGTGCTTACCTTGGAACACTGGTGAGCAAGCCGGAAATGGCTGAGATTGATCTTTTTGCATCAATATATGACAGCACCATCTTCTCAAGACAGGTAAAAGACAGGATAATAAACGTAGCCAGCCAGCTCAGGGGCAGAAGGATCAGCCAGATACCCGGGTTTATATTCTACGTGAGAACACTCACAGACTTCATAGAGACAGAACAGGACCAGGAAGAGATTGATGCCTGGCTAACAGGTCTGAGCGAAATGGCATTTGATCCGCGCTTTACAAACGCATCCGTGGAAAAATTTATTGAGGTAACAGGGCTGATGCTGGTTGACAATACTATTTACAGGGCGGGAACAGTGCGATGGAAAACCAGGGACGGTAAGGTTGAATTTGCCAGAGACACGGTTTTGAAAATTAACATAGAGGCTGTTACATTGACTGGCTTCCTGGGCAAAGACAGTACCACCATCCTGAATTTCACCGGAACATATTACCCTGACATATTCCAGCTCTGGTGCAAAGAAGGCACAGTAACCTGGGAGAAAGCAGGTTATGAGCCGTCAGCAGTCTATGCAAAGATCTCTGATTTTGTCATCGATGTCACCAAAAGTGAATTTACCTGTGACTCCGCTCTTCTGACCCACCCGACCTATTTCAGGGAACCGGTGCCTGGAAGGCTGTTTGACCGGGCAGTGGAGATCGTTTCCCCTGACAAGGCTACAATGCCACGCTTTGAGACTTATGAAACACGGTTTTTCATTGAGGATATCTACAAGGATGTAGACTATGAGGGAGGGCTTGCCCTGGAGGGAGCAATCGTCAGAGGTACAGGCTCCAACTGGCTTCCGGCCAGCGTTAAGCTCTACCGCGAGGATACCCTCGCAATAAAAATCATCTCCAGGAACTTTATCCTCTCACAGGCTTCAATCACCAGCTATGAGTCATCGCCCACACTATATCTTGGGAATGATTCCATTTACCACTCCAACCTGGGATTCTCTTATAACACAGACAGCAGGGAAGTGAGCATGTTCCGCACCACCAGCCCGCTGTCACGCAGCCCCTATTTTGACTCATACCACAACATGGACCTCTACTTTGAGCATCTCTCATGGGACATGGATGAGCCCACCATTACCATGTCAAGGACCAGGGGATCATCAATCGGAGCTGCAAAATTCGAATCAGTCTCTTTTTACAATGAAGCCAACTTCTTCAGGCTGATGCGCATGGATGATGTTCATCCCCTCTACCGGATCAGAGACTACGCAAAAGTCTACGGCTATGACGTTTTCCCGGTGGAGGGATTTGCGAAATGGGCCCGCATGCCGGTAGAACAGGCAACTGCCATGTTTATTGAAATGGCAAACAACGGATTTATCTTTTATGACCGGAACTTCAATGAGGTTGCCATCAAGCCTAAAATAGACGACTACATTGCATCCTTCGCTAAGAAGAAGGATTATGATGCAATAACAATCTACAGCGAGACAAGAGACGAACAGGAAAATGCCGTTCTGAACCTGAACGACTACTCCCTGGATCTTTGGGGAGTCAGGGGAGTCTCGCTGAGCGACTCGCAGCAGGTTGCCATAAGACCCTACGGGAGCCACCTGACCCTGGGAGAAAACAGATCAATGCAGTTCGACGGAATCGTTAACGCCGGCCTCTTCACCATCTATGGCAAAAAGTTTTCATTCAATTATGACACGTTTTACATAAGGCTGGAAAAGATAGATTCAATAAAGATTGCCATTGAAACAGGCGAAAAAGACGGTTATGGCAGACCCATTATAAGAAAAATAGATAATATGCTCGAGCTCGGCTCTGCCAACCTTCTCATTGATGACCCGAGGAATAAGTCGGGAATCAGGAGCCTGAAACAATACCCGATAATCAACTCGACCTCTGATCTGTTCATTCATTACGATGAGATAACCGATCTCGACGGGATGTACGAGAAGGAGAAATTCTATTTCCGGCTTGATCCATTCACATATACGAATATAGATCATTATACCAACGAAGATCTTGCACTTTCCGGCGAGTTTGTCGGTGGCGGTATAATCGAACCTATGCGCCAGACTCTCACCATCCAGCCGGACACTTCACTAGGATTTACCATGACAATTCCACCGGAGGGCATCCCAATATACAACGGCAGAGGAAGGCTGTACAACCACCTGAGCATGAGCAATTCGGGCCTTATCGGAAGCGGAAGGATAGAACATTTGACCGCTACTGCCGTAGCTGATACCTTCCGTTTCTTCCCGGAATTCATGTATGCCAGGGCCAAAACCTTTAATCTGAAGCCTGACACACTAGGCAGATTTCCTGTAATCAAATCCGAAGATGTTGACCTGCAATGGCTTACCGACAAAGACGAATTGTATGCAGTTAACAGTGAAGGGAAGGAGTTCAACATGTTCGGCAATGGTACCACCATGCAGGGGACCCTCGTCCTTTCGCCGGACAAAATGAAAGGCGAAGGTGAGGTCAATACAGCTGATGCACGCATCACGTCAGAAACATTCAGTTTCCACCCGATGGCATTTGATGCTGACACTTCGGACTACTATCTAAGGGCTCTCAGGGGCAGCGGTTACGGGTTCGTTGCAAGCAATGCCCGGACGCATGTGGACTTCGCCAGGCAAAAGGCCATCTTCAGCCTTAACACTGATTCTTCATTTGTTGTATTGCCTGAGGTTGAGTACATCTCCAGGATGACCAACTTTGAGTATGATATGAACAGGAAGGTAATGAACATGACGCAGAAAGGGCGGGAGTCAGTGAAGGTCATGTCACCCGGGGAGCTCCTGAAGATACCTCCCGGCATGGAGGAAAAACCCACCTTCCTGTCTACCAACAACATGAAGGATACAATCAAGTTCCAGTCAGGTTCTGCATCATACTTCCTCCAGGATGAATATCTGATGGCAAAAGAAATCAATTACATACCTGTTGCCGATGCCCTTATACAGCCGGGAGGAGGTGTACTATATATTGACAGGGGAGCGAGGATCAGGCAGACAGACAGCGCTGTTGTGGCCATTAATAACCGGCATCTCATTCACTCTGCGAAGCTGAATATAGAAAGCAGCGCAAATTATTACGGATCAGGAAAGTATGATTACATAAGTGAGGATGGCAGCATTCAGCCTATAGAATTCAGGGAGATAAGGGTAGATACATTGGCAACAAAGGCAACAGGGAATATACCTGTCGGCGCACAGTTCAAACTCAGCCCTGCCTTCACCTTTGCCGGTGACGTGTCACTTCGGTCTGCCACGGAGCACCTCCGCTTTACCGGGGCAGCAGGTATTGTCACCGACTGTGGCAATATAAACAGTGCCCCGGTTAAGTTCAATGCCCTGATTGATCCGGATAACGTTATGATACCCATTACTGATAAGCCCCGTGACCATAATGACAACCTGCTGTTCTCAGGCACCTTCGTCACCCTTGATTCAGCAGGCGTTTATGGCACCTTCCTGTCGGAGAGGAAATCATGGAGCGATAATCCGATGCTTAATGCTGAGGGCTATCTTTTCTATGACAGGGGTTCCGGCAGGTACCGGATAGCCGCAATGGAGAAGCTGGCTGATCTGAGAAGCCACGGCAACATGATCTCCTTTGACCGCAACATGTGCCTTCTCCTCAGCGAGGGCAAGATCAATTTCGGTACTGATTTCGGTATGCTCACGCTGAACAGTGCCGGAAATATTGTGCATAAAACTGACTCATCAAAACTGGAGCTGCAGACAATCATGGGCTTCTCATTTCATTTTAACTCTGAGGCCCTCCGGTTAATGGCTGAGGACATAAAGAGCAATCCCACACTCAGAGCGGTCAATCTCTCCTCCGAGTTCAACCTTAAGGCAATGAATGATCTCCTCGGCGCCGAAGCGACAAGAACACTGACCGAAGAACTGCAGCTTTTTGGCGTCGCCCGTTCACTGCCGAAGGAATACTCGGCCCAGCTCCTCCTCAATGAGGTGAGGCTTGAATGGAATCCTGGCACCATGTCCTTTGTCTCAAAGGGAAAGATCGGGATCGGGTTCATTGGGAATCAGCCAATGAACGTCTATGTTGACGGCTGGGTTGAACTCCAGCGCAGAAGATCAGGTGATCTGCTGGATATCTACCTCAAGGTAAATGACAACTCATGGTATTGGTTCTCCTATTTCCGGGGAATACTGATGAGCTATTCGTCAAATCTTACCTACAATGAGGTAATCAGTAAAACAAAAGACCGTGACAGGAGAGATCCCAAAGCAGCCTCGAGGGACGACTACGAGTACATGCTTGGTCTGCAGGACCGACTCAGGAGCTTCATCAGGAGGATGGAGAGAGGCGTAACCGGCTACAATGAATATTGATCATTGCCCGAAATCCGGTCTCTGTCCTTTGCTTCCGAATTCAATAACCTCCATATCCCTTATATCTTCACCCTCAATGCTGAACCGCAGCAGAGTCATAACTTTATGTATGCCTGTACGGCCTGCGGCACCCGGATTTATGCAGAGCATACCATGAACCTTATCATAGACAACTTTCAGGATATGTGAGTGTCCGCAAACAAATATGTCGGGTTTTAAACACCTTATCAGATCAAGGGCACGCGGGGCATACCGGCCCGGATATCCTCCTATGTGAATCAGCAGGACTTTTTTTTCACCTGCAGTGAAGAAAAGATATTCGCTGGTAGCTTTCCTGACTTCAAACCCGTCAATATTACCCCACACCGCACGCAGCGGCCTGAAAGACTCCAGCTCGGCTATTACATCTGCACTACCGGCATCTCCCGCATGCCATATCTCATCCACAACAGCAAAATGCTCATAGACTGCCGGATCAATCCATCCGTGAGTATCAGACATCACTCCTATCCTCATTTTTCCGTCTATTCTCTTTTCCACCGCTAAAATCAATAAATTTGTACAAAGAAGAGCATAAATGCAGATTTTTTATTCTGGAAACATAGATGGCAACACCGCTCTCTTCAGCCGGGAAGAGTCAGGTCACTGTCTGAGGGTCCTGCGCATGAGGAAAGGTGATACCCTGAGCTTCACGGACGGCCTGGGAAATATCTATGAGGGAGTGATAACAGATGACAATCCGCTCTCCATGGTCGCAGCAATAAGATCAGTGACACATACCGGACACAGACGATACAGGCTCCATTTGGCAGTCTCTCCCGTGAAGAACGATGACCGTTTTGAATGGTTAATAGAAAAAGCCGTGGAGACAGGAATTGATGAGATCACACCACTGATCTGCAGCCGCACGGAAAAGAAGAGAATAAGACGCGAAAGATTGGAAGGACTTATTCTATCAGCAATGAAACAATCGGTAAAAAGCTACCTGCCCCGGCTGAATGATCCTGTCTCCTTCACCGAGCTTATTAATGCCAGCCAGCCGGGGAAGAGACTTATTGCCTGTTGTGAGCCGGGGATTGAACGTGTGTTTATAAATTCTGCCTTCAACCCGGGTGAAGAGGTAACAATACTGATCGGTCCTGAGGGCGATTTTACACATGAGGAGATCTCTCTTGCAATGCAACAGGATGTTATCCCGGTCCATCTCGGTCCAAGCCGCCTGAGAACAGAAACAGCAGGCGTTCTCGCCTGCTGCTCCGTGTATCTGGCAAACATCTGAAATCAGGTGCTGGTAAAGAAATCAAATACACTGGTTATCTTCTTTACCGGCACGTTATAGAACTCGGTATAGCTGCATTTTTCGCAGATCATGGCAGAGTATTTCCTGGCCTGAATGTCAAAAAGCTGTGTAAAGAAGTTGTGAGCAACCCTTATCTCACTTAGCCTGTACTTCCTGCCGCCGCATTTCGGGCAGGTATACTTAATCATCGGCATTTCACTTTTCATTTTTCTTCTGATTTGATCTTTCCCTGTCGTCACGATGCCTGCCGGACTTGCGCAGTGCCTGGTCAAGGATCCATTCAATCTGACCGTTGGTGCTGCGAAACTCGTCAGAGGCCCATTTCTCAATGGCACTCAGCTTATTCGGATCAATGCGTATGACGAACGATTTCTTCTGCATGATTACTGATGAAGCGTTCCGGCGTTAATGATCGGATTCGGATCCTTGTCGCCGCACAGCACCACCATCAGATTACTGACCATCGCGGCCTTCTTCTCTTCATCCAGCTCAATAATCTGCTTCTCAGAAAGCTGTTCGAGAGCCATCTCAACCATCGAAACAGCCCCCTCAACAATCTTGAACCTTGCAGCAACAACGGCGGTAGCCTGCTGACGACGCAACATTGCCCCGGCTATCTCCTCGGCATAGGCAATATAATTTATCCTGGCCTCAATTACATGTATGCCAGCAATCTTCAGCCTGTCACTGATCTCTTTCTCAAGCTCGTCATTGACCTCCTCACCTCCGCTGCGAAGCGTTATCTCCTCCTCATGAGCCTCCCAGTTGTCATACGGATACAGCCCTGCCAGCTTCCGTAATGCAGCATCACTCTGAACAAGCACGAAATGTTCATAGTTGTCAACATCAAATGCTGCCTTGTAGGTGTCCTCAACCTTCCAGACAAGCACAAGACCAATCTTGATGGGATTGCCGTTCTTGTCATTCACCTTGATGGGCTCACTGTCAAAATTACGGGCACGCAACGAGATTTTTTTACGTGAATAGAAAGGTATGTTCCACCAGAAACCGTTCTTCTTTACCGTACCCCGATAAGCCCCAAAAAGCACCATGACCATCGATTCGTTAGGGTTGACAACCATGAGACCCGCAAGAAGCAGGATGTCAACCAGAATCAGTATGCTCCCCAACCAGAATACACCCCTTATAAAGGCAAATACAGTTGTGGCAATTGCCAGCAGGGCAAGCACCAGGAAAAGATATCCCGACGATGCTTTGAAATTCTTTTCTTCTTTCATTGTTTATGATATTATTATGATATCACAAAGATATCACACATTTTCAAACAAGTCAAGAAAAAGAAGAAAAAAATACATTTGACAGGTGCATGTCAGGCTAACCGCGGTCTGGCATCAATAAACAGCTGTGACCTTTTCATTTCAGTGCCTCATCCAGTGCCCTGAGAATGGGCTGCGGCGAGATCTTTGCGCCGACTGCCTGGTTCATCCAGTGCTGCGGAGTAAGGCGCCCCAGGCTGTACATGCGGTCAATCTCATCCGAAAAGTCCTTCCCCTTCAGATGCTCATCTATCTGAAACTGAATTATCTGACCGTAGGCATAATTCTGCAGGTAAAGAGGGGTATTGATCATATGGGAGTAGATTGCCAGCAGTGGCGAATCACTCACTTCAAGCACCGGTGCGAAATATCTGTTCCAGATCTCTGTGGCTATGGCTATTGTCTTCTCCTTAAGCTGTGCCGGGCTGGCTGAAGGATTCTCATAGAGCCACTTCCAGACCTCCATCTCAACCATGCTAACACCCATAATCTCCATCAGTGACCAGGCAGCATCCAGTGTCTGCAGCTTTCCCTTCTCCGGATTGTCATCATTGATACCCAGGAGCATCAGGTCGCGATCCTGGAAGAGGAAGGCTGTTGCTTCAGTGAAGGCGGTGTTGGGAACGCCTGAAAGCATATAGTAATCAACATCATAGAGTGATATTGTCTGTTCCACATTATGACCGAACTCATGGACTGCAATGTTGTAACCCTTGTAGTCCATCCCATTTTCCGGTATACGGGTGCGCAGGTGTGAGACTGAGCCTCTCATGGCGGCGCCCCATGCATGGCCAGAACCACGGGCAGGATCAACTACAATTTTTTCACCAAGGTATTTTGCTCTCTCCGGCGACCAGCCCAGTTTGACAAGCATGCCAGGCATGGCAGCCCTGAAAGCAGCAGGGTCCGGATAGAGGGCTGATGTCTTCGTGGTAAGCGTTGCCTCAGGCATTGAGCTTCTCGATTTGAAACCATCATACCATATGTCATACGGTCTCAGGTCACGGCCAAGCCTATCCCTGATTATTCCTGCAAGCTGCTTAAGCTGCGGTGAGCTCAGATATTCGCTGAACATGGCCGCGGCATCCTCCCTCGAAATCTCCATTCCGCCCGAGAAACTGCGTGCGATGGCAGTGTTCATGCCAGGATAATACGGATCAATGGCTCTTTCAGTATTGAAGATATTGATAACATGAGAGTAGCGTGTATCAGGCTCAGCTTCAAGGTCTGTCTCCGCACCATCCTTCATAACCTTATTGGAGAACGGGGCCCATTCATATTCAGGATTGTTTATAACCTTCCCGGGTATCTCCTGGCGGATGATCCGTTCCATCACCTTATAGACCATCTCCTGCTTTGCAGTGCCGTTTTCCCTGTCGGCATAATTTGACTTGATCTCGTCACGAAGATTCCAGTGTGAAAGCAATACCATATCATCCGGGAATAGCTGCCGTCCGTCGTCTGTCCTCAATTGGCCCATGCAAATATTGTATTCCGCAATATACATCTCAGCGTTGCCCACCGCAGTTGTTGCAGCCTGGCCAAGCTCCGCAGGCACACGTGAGACAAACTGGTCACCCAGGCGGGCCATGGCCCACTGCTCACGGCTCCATGCGGCACCCGCTTCCTCCTTCTCCTCAAGCGTGAAGTACGGAAAATTGAGTGCTACCAGGAAGGCAATCTTATTCTCATACAGGTCGGACTGGAGGTGAGATCCCACAGAATAGTTGCCAAACATGCGGTCTATCTCGTCTATCTCGCCGGCTGCCTCATCCAGCACCTTCCTCAGATCGAGGGTGATCTCGTTCATGTTTCCAGAGATTGACTCGAAGTAGTTACTGAGTTTCAGAAATATTGATCTTCTCTTTTCAGGGTCAGCAACATAGCTGGCATCAACGAAATCCAGAAAATCATCAGTTGTTCCGTCTGACCCCCGCCACAGTGATGCAGCATGCTTTACACCTCTGGCAAGGAGGTCACGGTCAGATGCGGGCTGACTGGCGATTACCCGCTCAATGCCATCATTAACAATGGCTTCACCAATGAAGCCTGCAGATACATCACCCTTCCTGTCAACTGGTGTTGAGCAGGCAGTCACAATCACGGTCATAACCAACAAAAATTTTCTCATTTGTATAATCATTTTTAGTCCTTTTTCAGCTATAAAGATGGTGTAACATGACCCGGGGAAAGTCATTACCGGCCGGTTTCCCGCCCATTCCTGCCACTTTATTTACTTCAGTTCTGAAAAGGCCGGCAATCCGGGAGACGCTAAGGTATAAAAAAAATGGAACCGGACAGGATCAGCCTGCCGGTTCCCCGACCAATGTATTAAGTATTTGAGGAAAGTCAATCAGTGCACCTGGTCTTTCTTAATCTTTTTGAAGAGACGCTCAATAACCTCGTCAGATGGTGCATCATCCATGTCAGGAAGCAGAATACCGAGAGCCGTATCTATGCCGAAGGCATCTGCTATGAGGTCTGACGGGGTATTGGTGACTTCAAAATAAGAAAGTAAGAGGGTAGAATTCTTGTCCATAGGCGTCTCTCTTCTCATATCAGAAAAACGCCTTCTGACTCAAAAAATTGTATCAGCTTATTGAGAGGGTAATATTTTTTTCGGTCATTATCTTGCGCATGTTTATCAGAGCATATCTCATGCGACCAAGAGCTGTATTGATACTCACGCCAGTCATGTCAGCTATCTCCTTGAAACTCATGCCTGCATAATGGCGCATGATAACCACTTCCCTCTGATCCTCAGGCAATCCGTTGATAAGGCGCCTCACATCACGCATCACCTGCCGACGTACCATCACATCCTCCACGTTATCATCCGTCAGCCTCTTTGAATTGAACAGGTCAGTTTCATAATCATCATTGAGTACAATTCCCATCTGCTTCTCATGCCTGAAGTGGTCAATTATGAGATTATGAGCAATCCTCATCACCCAGGATATAAATTTTCCGTCATCCTGGTAACGTCCTGCCCTGATAGACTGAACCACCTTCAGGAAAGTGTCCTGAAAAATATCGTCAGCGAGATCGCGGTTCCGGATGTAAAGGCTGATATAGGAGTAGACCTTACTTTTGTGACGCAGGATGAGCA
>JAAZBN010000290.1 GCA_012513795.1 Bacteroidales bacterium
GGAGAGCCACGTCTATGCCTCTCGCGTCAGGTGAATCACGGTGTACAATGCCGTAGTTCCCGGCTGAGAGAACGGTACCATAAACAAGGTCCTTCAGCACCTCTTCGTTCTCCACCTCGCAAAGGCCCGCCAGCGATGGAAGCTCCCACTCTCCTGCCGCAGCAACAGCACGGGCTATTGACGCCAGCTTCCTGTGATACCTCGATGGTGTCCACCGTCTCTCACCTCCGGGCAGGAACTCCTCATCTGCCTTTAAAGTATCATCTGCTGTATCAAAGAGATTCTCAACATTGTAGAACACCAGTCCCAATTCCTGCCCTGATGCATAATTAAAGTACAACAGAAAAGCCAGAACTATGGTGATTGCGGTTTTCATGACCGGGTTATTATGTCACTCTTCCTTCTCCTTTCGTTTCTCTCCGGCCTGCCTCTCATAAGCACCCATATCCGGACCGGCGTAATATGGTCTGGGCATGTTCCTTATGTCATATTGATACAGAGATGCCTTGCTCCTACCTGCGCAGTCAAGAAGGGGTGACAGTGTGTCAGGCCTGAAGTCCCATGCATATTCATCAATGAAGCGCGGATCAGGTGTGGTTAAGACATCACGGAACAGGAGGGAGGAGAACCACGAAGCAGTCAATGTATCAACCTTTATAAACGAGCTGTCTGCACGAAACCATTGTGCCGCCATTGCTTGTGATGTCTCTATCTGTAACTCGTCAGTCAGATTGCCGCTGATCACGGAGTTGAAAACGGAAACAGCCGGCATGACGCCTTCACCAGGAGTAATATGCAAAGCCGGCTCTGACCTGTGACTGTACTCCCACCGGTTGTTTATTGTACAATGAACAAACTCATAGCTGCCGCCTTCTGCCAGGGAAACAGTACTGAATCCTGAATGAGCGAAGAGAGAGTTGACTGCAAAAATTTCCGCATTACGGGCTACCAGCGAGGCTACGGAATTATGCATCAGCATAGTGCTGTTCAGAGTGATATCCGGAACGGACCCCGGCCTGCCATCAACCTCAACGGCTATCTCTGCATTTCTTATTCCGGCATGACTCAAAACATTACCTCTGCTGCAGCCGAGAAACTTCAGCCCCTTCCACCGTCCCGGGATATCTGCGTACTCCTCTTCAAGCCGGTCCGTAGCAAAAATGATCCGTTTGTCCGGGGTGCCGTTGGCACGCAAGGACCCCGCCACAGTGACCGAGGATCCATAATGCATGTAAACCCGTGTGCCCGGGTCAAGAGTAAGCGTCGCTACCGTGTCAATGAAAAGTGAACCGTTGATCAAATAAGGTTTTCCTTCAGCCCAGATTGCATCTGAGAGGATATCCTCATCCACTATCCTTATGTCCTGACCCCAAGCCTCCAGTATAACCCTGCCACCAAAATTACCTGAAAGGAAATTCACCGAATCGGTAACAGCTACAGGCAGATCACCGCCAGTAGGATCAATAGTCACCTCAATAAAAATAAAGATGCTGTCGTCTCTGGCTATTACCACATCACTGGCTTCCGTCACAGCCTCCCCGTCAATGTTCAGCCTGAAGGGTGATGCTGTCCCTCCTCCCAGCCAGATACGTTCAATCAACAGGGGATCGTTTTCAGGATTACTCACCCTGAGTTCAAGTGTGGCTGACCCCATACCTGAAAAAACCGTATCAAATGATATGGTATCTGCAGAGAAGCTGATACGGCCACTGACCGGACCGGCAAGCGGGTCACACCCCAGGCAGGCTGCAGCAATCATTAAAAACAATAAAAAGTTTCTCATCAGTATTTGTTGATCCACCTGTAACGCCTCGGATTGTCACCGAAGCGGGCCAGGAAGGTCAGCTCGTGTGTCCCGTAAGTGTAACTGCGGATCTCTGACAGGGTAAAGTCGAAGGCATATCCCAGGTAAAACCTGTCCACCTTGAGCCCGGCCAGCAGAATAACCGCATCACCTGTACGATAAGAGAGTCCCAGCCAGTAATCATCCTTGTAATAAACCCTTCCGGTCAGGTCAACCTGGAACGACTTGAATACCATATCAGACGACTTAAGCATTACCGATGGCTCAATTATCCAGTCCACGCCCGGGTAGAATCTTATCCCTCCCGTCAGGAAATAGTGGCCCAGTTCTGACCGTCCGTTCTCTCCCCCGTTACCGATCATCAGAGCTCCCCTGAAGAGGTTCGTCATGGCAAACCCGGCATAATACCGTCTTGTCTGATAACTCACGCCAAAATTGGCGTCCGGAATATAAACCACCTGGTCATAACTATTGAGCAGTTCATCCTGCACGTCATCAGGCATTAATGCTCCGTTTATGTCCACGAAGTACTGGTAAGCGCTGAGTGACAGTCCGAAGGAGAGCTGCTGTTCGATGCCGAGTGAGAGATGGTACGCATAGGCCAGTTGCAGACCGGTCCTGTGCATGATCCCGTTATGATCGGAGAAGAGGTAACCTCCCACTCCTACCCGGCCTCCCTTGGTGGGTCTGTCAATCTTCTTCCTGACCGCTGTGGACTTAGTGATATAGCTGTCGTTCAGTATCCTGGTCTGGAACGCTGCAGCGTAGGTGCTTGGTGCATCAGGCAGACTGAGCCACTGCTCGCGTACCGTCAGGCCAAAGGTAGTATAGTAGTCGCTGCCTGCATATGAGGGATTCAGCAGGAAACCGTTCATCATGTACTGGCTGTAGAGGGGGAACTGCTGTGCTGAAATGACAGGCATAACCGCCAGAAGGCCAATCACTGCTATTATTTTCAATGGTTTCATATCTCCTTCCGGTTTTCTGGTTATTTGCTGATAATTGAGATTATTCCCGTTCGCGGCTCGCTGCCATCGTTAAGGTGAATCACATAATGATACGAGTCGTTGGGCAGAAGCTGGCCGTTGAAGGTGCCGTCCCACTCATCTGCGGCATTCCCGGAGTGGTATACAAGCTTGCCCCATCGTGTGTAGACAAAGACCTCTGCATCAGGGTAAAGCCAGGCGTTGCGCAGTTGCCATGTGTCATTCCTGCCATCTCCGTTAGGGGTTATGATCTCATAGATCCTGAGACAGTCATAGCCCCTCACTCCCACGGTTATCTTCTGGCTCTGGACACACCCGTTGTCATCAGTAATGGTCACCGTGTAGTCTCCCGGGAGAATGTTGGTGCGGTCAGCCGTGGTTACACCATCATTCCACATGTACGCAAGAGTACCGGAGCCTCCTGCCACCGTCAGGTCAATGCTTCCGTCAGGCGTGTCCGGACATGAAGCATCTGTGGTGACAGCTGAAACAATCATAGGCTCTGGTGCAGTAAGAGTATATTCAGCAGTCAGAACACACCCGTTTGCATCGGTGACGACGAGAGTATAGAGTCCTGCCCTCAGAGCGGTGAGCGAGAGCTGATCGGAAGTGAATCCGTCAGGACCCGTCCATGCAATGGTAAGCGGAGGAGTGCCTCCCTGAACGGTGACGGCTATTGATCCGTCGGCAGACTCGGCACAGTTAACTCCAAAACCACCATAGTCTGAAAGAGTCACGCCGGTGATCTCTATTGCATCAGGCTGGGTGACCACCTCGATGAAACTGTACTCGGCGCAGCCATTGAGATCATTGACCGTCAGAGTGTAGGTGCCTGCCGTGAGGCCTGTAACCGTAGCAGTTGTTGCGGTATACCCGTCAGGTCCAGTCCAGGTAATGAGCCAGGGCTGCGTCCCTCCTTCCAGGGTGGCATAGATGGCCCCATCTGTACCACCGTAGCAGGTTACATTGTCACTGCCATCGATCACGGCAGTGAAGGGCAAGGGTTCGGTTATACTGATGGTTGTGTCAGAGATGCAACCATTACCATCCATTACTTCAAACATGTATGCCCCTGCCGACAGCCCGGTGAAATCACCCGTCGGCTGGAATGCGGCTCCGTTGATGCTGAACATGTAAGGGGCCTGACTCCCCGTGGCTGACAGGCGTATCACACCGTCAGTCAACCCGGTGCATGAGATGTGGCGATGCTCACTAACTTCAATCACAGGCAACGGATTGATTGTAACCTCAGTGGTGGAGGTAACTGATCCGCATGTCCCTCCTCCCGCAACGGTCATGGTCAGTATCACTGACCCTGCCGCATAATCGGCATCGCCGAAATTATACCAGGGATTGTCAATAGTACTGTTATCAAAGGTGCCGTCGCCGCTGCTGCTCCATGAAACTGTTCCCCCGGCATGGGATGCACCTGCTACCTGGAACCCCGGGGCAGTGCTGCAGACAGCACCGCCGGGACCTGCATCAGCAACAGGAGCCGGGGTGAAGGTGATCACCAGGCCATCGGTCACTGAACCACAGGCATCGCTTGTAACAGTGAGCGTCAGCGTTACTGGCCCGGTATCTGAGCTGCCAAAGGTATAGACCGGATTGATGGATGAAGGATCACTGAAGGATCCATTGCCCGAGGTTGACCACATAACCGTGCCATTGGCTGCAGTGGCATCCGGGAGGGTTACTTCGGCAGTGCCCGAACAGAGATCCATGTCAGCTCCGGCGTTGGCTGTCGGCTCACCGGCAAAGGTGAGAGTCATGGCATCCGTGATGGTCTCCGGGCAGCCATCGGTCTTCGTTCCGGTAACAGTCAGTGTAACCTCCATGAGATCAGAGGCGCCACGGGTATAAACCGGGTGTAACAGAGCCGGATCATCGAAGGCGCCACTGCCGGAAGTGGTCCATAATACTGACATATTGGACACAGATGATCCGGAGAGGGTGTACGTTGGTTCGGTAGTACATATCTCGTCATCGGGACCTGCACTTAGTGATGCGGTGAAGGGATCGGTAACCGTAACGTCCGATGAACAGGTGGCACTGTTACCACTCTCATCTGTGGCAGTAACGGTGACAGTTACCACCCCGAGGTCTGCACAGGTGAAATCGCTCCTGCTCAGTGTGACGGAAGCTATTGCGCAATTGTCAACAGGAGCGCTGGCCAGCAGTTCTGAGGGATCAATTGTTGCATTTCCTGATGCGTCAAGCTCAAGTGTGATATCCATACAGCTGATGACAGGAAGCTCCGTGTCATTCACCGTAACGGTGAAGATGCAGGTGGAGACCATCCCGTCATCGTCAGTGGAGGTGTACGTCACTGTGGTGATGCCCGTGTTGAAGGTTGCCCCGGGGAGATGGGTCGACGTCATGGGTGCTGTGGAGACCGGAGGCGTCCAGCTCACCACGGCCGAACAGGAGCCGGGATCAGTGCTTACACTGATATCTGCCGGGCAGTCAGTGATTACCGGAGGATCATTGTCCTCAATATTTATTGTCACACTCTGAGATGCCAGGGCATCAAAACTGTTGTCAGAGAGAGCCTGGTTTACTGTCACCTCAATTTGGTCAGTGCGATCTTCATCAAGCTCATCCTCAATGGCAATGACAGTCACTGCCACCGGCACATTCCAGTTATCTGGCGTGAAGGTTACCTGTGCCGGATGACTGACATGAACAGGCTCAACATTGAAAAGGTCAAATACCACATCTCCAACGGGCTGCGCGGTCAGGACAATGGTAAACTCTCCTGCAGGACCACCCTCGCTGATGGTGAGGGTCAGCGGTGATACTACAAATCCTGCCACGTCATCATTGGTGACATTGACATTGACCATGGCAGTGACGCCGTCATAACCGTCATATGATAACCCATCATTGACAGCAAGAGCAATTGTGGTGGAAGCGTCAGGCACCGTGTTGTTGTTGACACCCGTAACCGTTATAGTCTGAGGTACATTGTAATCTGCCGTAGTGAAGGTCAACTGATTGACATCAATTGTGGCGATGTCGGTGTTGTTGCTTGCCAGGTCAATAACCACACTTCCTGAAGGAGGCGCCGCGGAAAGTGCTACGGTAAAGGTTACCGTTCCGTTCTCTGCAACTGTCACACTTGAAGGATTAACTACTATCGAAGCCACATCATTGTTAGCGATGTTTACGGGAATAATTATGTCAGCCAGGGTATCAAAAGGATCAAACGAGAGATCATCATCCACTGAAAGAATAACATTATCAGTAAGGTCTCCAAGCAGATTGTTCTCAACTGACTCCAGGGTGATAACCTGGTGTGTAGAATAGTTTGATGCATCAAAAGTCAGGACAACGGGACTGATATTCAGCAAACCCGGGATTTGGGTTGAGACATTGATGGTAACCGGACCGGCAGGCGGGTTGGACAGCCATACCTCTATGGCGGCTGTTGATCCCTCAGCCATGTTAACCGAAGCGGGCGACCAGAGTATGGATGGCAGATCATCATCATCTATGGTAATTACTGCAGGCGTGGAATTGATCGTCACAGCCGGTACTCCGGTGACACCGGTAATGGTCAGGATGACTGTCTCGTCGCCTTCCACCATGAGATCAGCTATGGCATTAAGAGTCAGGTTATAAGTCTGCACCCCGGCAGGCATTACGAAAGATCCTGAAAGGGCAACATAGTCACTACCCGCTGTGGCCGTGCCGCTTAATGAATAGGAGACGGTTCTCGCCGTGGAGACCGGATTGCTGAACGTGAATATAAAAGTGCCTGATCCGGCTGCTCCCGGTCCGCCCTCCTCTATCGTTGCGGAGGCAGCTGCTACGCTTACCGTTGAGTTGTCATCGTTAAGGATCGTATACACTGCATTGACTACAGCTCCTGCCATAACCGTCACAAAGGAGTTCATGCTCAGATTGATGGTTTCATCCGGCTCTACAGCAAGATCACCGATTATGGAAAGAAGGGAAGCAGGGATGGGGATCGATACCGGTGCGGTATAGTCTCCTGCCGGGATGGTGATCATGTTGCCCGCCTGCGACCAGTCGGCCGAGGAGGCTGTGCCATTGGTAACGATCAGAATAAGGCTGCCCGGCTGACTGATGATCCCTCCGCTGACGACAACCTGGAGGGAGGTGACAGGAGCGGAGGCATTGCCTTCCGGACCGGAGGCAGCGGCAGTGGAGAATGAGGCATATACATTATCATCATTGAGTATGGTGTACGTATAACTGCTCTGACTGCCTACTGTCAATCCCGCTGAAGGAGATGAAAGGGTTGTAATGATTGTTTCTGACGGCTCCACCAGGTTGTCATTGATGATTGTAATTGTGAATGACCCGGTTACCGATCCTGCAGGTATTGTAACAGTGCCCGGCACAAGAGTATAGTCTGTCCCGGCAGTGGCTGTTCCTCCTGATGCAGCATAGCTGAATGAGATATCGGATATATGCGGATAATTGAGTGAAACCTGAACAGGTACACTGGTTGTGCTCTCCTGTCCGGATCCAGAGGGCAGGGAGAAGTTCACCTCAGGACGAAAGGCTATTATGGTCAGGCACTGGCCATCAGTAATATTAAGGTCAATTGTGTAATTGCCGCCCGACAGGGTGGGTCTGTACATGGTGGCTCCCTCAGTGAAGTCGCCGTCATCATCCAGTAAAATACCTACCGTGGGATAGCCTGTGGGCAGGGCCGGTAGTGATGACGCCGGGATTGTGATTGTGACAGTACCTACATCTGATGTCTCATCAAACCTCCATTCCCTTGGCAGGCGAAACGTGCCCGGGGCAGGCACCTCGTCTGTGGTCCATGATTTGGCTGTCTCCCTGTTATGACCAAAGAAGAGGTATTCACCCTCTGTCAGATCTGACGGAGAAGTAACTGCCAGCATGCCCGTTGACCATGCATTGGTGAAGGTGGTCCCGTTATAGGCTGCTATACCTGACACATCATGTGAATGAGTAACCTCCCAGTCATAGTGGTCATCAGCTATCGGAATGAGGTACTTTGCCCCCAGGTTATTGTGCAGCACAACCCGCTCGGCATCATTGAGCTGGTCGGAGAACACCGTTATCTCGGTCATGTCGCCGTTAAAGAAACCGGCAGGATTAAAGGCACCGTTCATCTGCGTGGCTCCCACCAGTGCGAAGTTGGATACGAGTGAGGGCACAAACGTAGAGGATGAGCTGCCTGTAAGGGCAGACCCGTTGAGAAACGCACTGTAACCAGAGACTGAAGCTCCGGCAGGGTTGGTATAGTAGATTATCTTCCAGTCGCCTGCCGTATGACCATCATTGAAGACCTGGTTCTGTCCGTTGAACCTGACGGCATCGGCATATTCCAGTCCGTAGCTCCTTACGGCATTGACACCACCGGCGTTCTTCTGGCCCATGTAAAGGCCTCCGTTCTGCTCATCAACTGAGGTTGTATTCCGGGCAACGATCACTACTGTTGTTGCATCTGCACCCGTTATGCCAAGTGATCCGTTATACCCCAGGAAATCACCTCCCACACCTCCCTGGTCAGTGAATGTCACTGCCGGGTAACCGTTGATGGCATCGGGCGTCAATGAAGGGATTGTCTGACCCATCACCACTGCCCCGAAATCGCGCATGTGACCTGACAGGTCATACCAGCTTGTAACAAAATAGAGCGGCTGGATAGCTATCAGGCTGTCTGATCTTAGCCACAATTGGGTATTTGTCAGGCTGCCCACACCTCCTGGACCAACCTGCGCATCGGCAGAAAACGGAGGCAGGGCCAGAAGGAGAGTAATTGCAAGGGTCAGGACTCGTATTTGTTTCATGTCGGTCAGGTTCAGTGTTCGGGAAACATATCACACTATTTATCAAATAGTTAAATCTGCAATCTTCAAGAAATTACCCCCGGATTGCAGCTCAATTAAGGTCAAAAAGTACCGAAAGCTAATATAAATATATTCCTATTAAACGTAATCATCACTGTATTGCGTATAATTAACAACTGTAATAAAATGATTCACAATGTGGCCGGTTGGTTGATCCAAGCCGGTTTTTTTGATCCGGGAGGGTGTCTGTAATTTTTGAAAGCACTATTGTCTAATAAAAAATAGGAATTATATTTGCACTCTCTTTCCGGGCGATTAGCTCAGTTGGTTCAGAGCATCCCGACACACAGTGTCGGGAGGGTCGTAAGACCAATTGATTGAAATAGGGCGATTAGCTCAGTTGGTTCAGAGCCTCCCGACACACAGTGTCGGGAGGGTCGTAAGACCAGTTGATTGAAATAGGGCGATTAGCTCAGTTGGTTCAGAGCATCCCGACACACAGTGTCGGGAGGGTCGTAAGACCAATTGATTGAAATAGGGCGATTAGCTCAGTTGGTTCAGAGCATCC
>JAAZBN010000039.1 GCA_012513795.1 Bacteroidales bacterium
TCTCAGGGGGAAACATTTCAGTCATTGACAGCATCGGGAATATATGGATCACCCCCTCCGGCACTGACAAAGGATCACTGAAGCCGGAAGAGGTGGTCTGTGTTGCTCCTGACGGCGTCTTTGAGGGTCCGCAGAAGCCGTCCATGGAATACCCGCTTCACCGTGCCGTTTATGATGCCAGGCCTGACATAAGGGCCATGATACATGCCCATCCGCCGCTTCTGACTTCATTCAGCATCCTGCATCAGATCCCGGATACATCAGTGATAAATGAATGGCGGCAAATATGCGGTCAGGTCGGTTATGCTGCTTATGCCATTCCCGGTAGCATGGCGATGGGACAAAACGTAGCTGAGGAATTCATGAAGGGTCATGATGCGGTTATTATGGAAAACCATGCCATAGTGGCCGGAGGAAAAGACCTTGCAGAGGCACTGGCACGGCTGGAGGCTCTTGAATTCTGCGCAACGACTCTTCACGCTGCCACGGCATTAGGAGAAATCAGTATACCTGACCATGCTCAGAATGACAATCCGGAACTCCCGGCAGGAAGCCAGTTGCCTCCTCCCGGCCCTGGTTTGCACCCCGGGGAAACCGATAGTGCGTTGACTCCTGAAGAGGAACAACTGGCTGATGAGATCTGCCGGATGGCTTCACGGGCATGCGACAGGGGTCTTATGTATGGCTTCTGCGGGACTGTGTCAGCAAGAGCAGCCGGGGACAGATTCCTTATTACCCGGGAACGGGTTTTAAGGTGCGATATCAGGAAAACAGGTATTGCAGGTACAGACAACACCGGTACCGGTTTGAATACATGGCTGCATGTGGAGATCTACCACCGGTTACCGTCAGTAAATGCTGTCATCATGGCCCGGCCACCCTGGCTTATGGCATTCGCTGTGACAGCAAAGGAGATTGATGTAAGGACCATCCCGGAAAGCTGGATTTTGCTGCAGGAATTGCCTCTCCTGCCACTGCAAGCGCTCCAGCAGGGCAGAGGGGAGATATTTGACATGCTGGCAGGAGGGATACCGGCTCTGATGATAGCAAATGATTCGGTGATAGTGACGGGTGAGAGCCTTATGCAGGCATTTGACCGGCTGGAGGTGGCTGAGATGACGGCCATGTCACTTATCCTGGGAAAATCCCTCGGCAGTGTTAGTCCATTATCAGATGCCAACATAGATGAGCTGAGGAGAGTCTTCTTCAGCAAGTGACTTAAATTCTGTGGACTGAATAGTTTTTCCCAAGGTGCAATCAATCCAGCATATGCATTGTCATAGGCAAAGGCTTAAGTAAAGGTAAGAGCATAATACGCCGGGCAACACATAGCTCACCTTAACGATGACTGACCTGCCGAAGCGAAACGGATCAATGCAGTCAATTGACCGGAATTTCCACCTGCCGGTCAGGAAAAATTGATAATTTTACCCTGACGGATTCCGGACCCTGCGGTGGCAATGATATCCACCCATGAAACTAAAAACAGAGAATATGAGTATTGAGCTTAAGAAAGAATATGCAACCTCTCTGCTTGTACCGACGAGCATGGGAGTCCGCATCACGCCGGTTAATCATCAGCCGGTTCATTCGAGTGACACCTTCTTCATGCAGGCCACCAGCGCCGAGACCAATGTTGCGAGCATTGCAAGCTATCTGGGGCTGCCGGTGAAGGTGCTGACAACTTTCGTCAAGGGAAGCCCCATAGCGCAGTTCATAAAAAGCAATCTTGCCGGCCGCCATATGAGTTACGAGGGCAAGGAGGTTCCGCAGGGCGATCCCTGGGGATACCGTCACCAGTTCAATATTGCGGACATGGGATATGGCTCACGTGGCCCCCGTGTACATAATGACCGTGCCGGAGAAGTGGGACGAACACTTAATGTGAAGGACTTTGACATTGACCGCATCTTCGGCAAGGAGGGGGTGCAGATTGTCCACCTCTCCGGTTTGATTGGGGCGCTCTCACCGGAAACCAGCACTTTCTGCCTTGAGCTGGCCCGGGAGGCAAAGAAGCACGGCACACGCATATCATTTGACCTGAACTATCGCGCCTCCTTCTGGAAGGGACGCGAGGAAGAGCTGTCAGGGATATTTCGTGAGATTGCCTCTGTGGCTGACATCCTGGTGGGCAACGAGGAGGACTTTCAGTTATGCCTGGGAATAGAAGGCCCCGAGGCAGGAGGCAAGGACATAGCATCCAAGATTGAAAGCTTCAAGGGGATGATTGACTGTGTCCGGAAGGAGTACCCGGATGCATCAGTCTTTGCAACCACCCTCCGTCAGGTGCTGAGTGTTGATACCCACCTCTGGGGAGCCATCATGTGGGAAGGAGGCAACTGGCATGTTATTGAGCCCCGTGGAATACATGTGCTTGACCGCATCGGCGGAGGCGACGGCTTCGTGGGAGGACTGCTCTATGGCATCCTGAGGGGCTGGGACCCGTCGCGGTGGCTGGAGTTCGGATGGGCCAGCGGAGCGCTGGCAACAACCTTCCTGACCGACTATGCCCAGCCGGCCGACGAAGAGATGGTCTGGAGCGTCTGGGAGGGCAATGCCAGGGTCAGACGCTAGAATAAATGTAAAACGTCCCTGCACACCGCTGATAGCAGATGATGCAGGGACGCCTGTTTGATATGGTCAGCACCGGATCAGATCAAATCTCGCCCGGCAGTTTCCTGCCTTTCTGAATTTTTTCCTCGAGTTCAGTAACAGCCTTTTCAGCATTGTCTATCTTCTCCTTTCTCTGCTGATAGACATCTTCGGGAATTCTTTTTGAGGCTTTTTCCTTCTCCAGATCTTCCCTTGCAATCCTTATTCTCTCTCTGGCCTGCACCATCTTCTGTTCGCTGTCCTCAACCTTTCTGTCGAGTTCTGATCTCCTCTCCTGGTGCTTCATCCGTGCCTCTTCAGCCCTTGCCTGTCCAAAATCGCGACCTTCCAGTCCACCCTTGTTTCTGCCATAGGCATTACCCTTGCCTTTATCGCGGGCCTTATCCTTCCTGCCCCCTTCCATATCGCGGATCCTTTCTTCTTCTTTCTGAGCTGCTTCACGAACCCTTTCCTCCTCATCCTTCATTGCCTCACGTGCTCTCTCTTCTTCATCTTTAATTGCCTCGCGGGCTCTCTCTTCCTCTTCTTTTACAGCTTCGCGCGCTCTTTCCTGCTCCTTCTGCAACGCCTCGTCAGCCTCCTTTGCCTTCTCCTTGCCTTTTTGTTTTGCCTGGTTTACCTCTTTGTTTGCCCTGTCACGCCCGCCCTGCTGCTGTGCGGCAGTTTCGTTTCCCCAGGCCATAAGTGCAATAACAAACAGAGCCACCGGAAATATTGATAATATCTTTTTCATGATCGTATTGTTTTAAGGATTATAGTTCACTCATTATAGTGTCCAGTTTCATCGCTGCTTCCTCGATCTCAGTAATAGTGCTGTCAATCTGTGAGGTGACAGTCTCAATCTGTTCGATCTCAGCTGCCCTGGCTTTTTCAGCTTCTTTTGCAGCTTTCCCGGTGCATCCTGCCAGTGCCAGGGCAAGGATTCCGGATACAATAATAGCTTTTTTCATTGGTTTGTTTTTTGGTTAATAATGTTACAGTTCTCTCTCCCTGTATGCCCTGCACCTGTTCATTCTTCAGACCAGGTACCGATGCGTAATCAGAGAGTTTATTGAATTAAGTTTGACTTAAAGTTAACCGGCAATCTTATTTATTAATTTCTGTTTTAGGTTCAGGCGTCAGGTGCAAAGTTACTAAAAAAACTAACTGCGCTCTATAAGTGTATTTTCAGAAGTATTAACTGCCCTGAATCATAAATTATTATACTGTTTTTACCATAAGACATCACGCCTGCACATGTTTCGAAATCATTAATGATACTTTTCTTTCTAATACCGTTGCGGTTGGTTATATTTGTCAGCGATATTACTAATATTTAAAAAAGTGACACGATGTCGGTAATCCGTTTTGGGGTTTCACTGGAGAAGGAGCTTTTGGAACTGCTTGACAATTTCGTTGAGGAGAATCTCTTCTCCAACCGTTCCCAGGCTATCAGGCATCTTATCAGCAGCAGCCTCGCCGAAAAGAAGTGGCACTGCAGCAATGAGGTGACAGGCTCAGTGACTATCCTCTATGACCGGCAGAAGAGAGGGGTTATGGAACAGCTTGCAGGTATCCGTCATTCACATGATCCTCTGATTCTCTCAATGCAGCAGCATATGATTGATCACAATCAGTGTCTTGAGCTGGTTGCCGTCAGGGGCAGGGCCGCGGATCTTACGGACCTGGCTGACAGGTTACGCAGTGTCAGGGGGGTGAGGTTTGCAAGGCTGACCATAACAAGGATAAAGCCGGAGGAGGAGCATGCATAAGGCAGCCGGATTACAGGCCTTTGGACGGTTCTGCCGGGCACTTTCCGACAGGGGAGGGCAGAAGCAGGGCGGCTCGTGGCATCTTCCCATGATCATGATCATGACGGCGGTGGTTGCATCGTCCTGCGGTTCATCGCGACAGCCTCATGAGGGCCGTCTTATTACTGACAGCGCAGGACGGCAGGTGACTGTTCCGGATACTGTAAAGTCGGTTATTGCCCTTAAGTCGGGCACGCTGAGACTCCTCAGCTACATGAAGGTGACTCACCTTGTCAGCCATATAGAGGGGAGTGAACAGCGGCGCAATGTGCTCTATCTCTTTGCCAATCCGCATCTCAGGGAGTTACCCCCCATCGGGGCCGGCAATAACTATGATACTGAGCTCCTGGCGGCAGCGGCTCCTGACCTGATTCTTGCCACCTTCATGTCGCCGCTCGAGGCTGACAGGCTTGAGCAGCTGACCCGGAGGCCGGTGGTGCTGCTGGAGTATGGTGATCTTGGAGAACGCAGGACGAAACTCTTTGGCACGCTGACACTCCTGGGAACGATTTTCCACAGGGAGGAGAGAGCTGATACGCTCATCAACTACATTGAAACCACAATCAATGAGTGTACACGCAGGGCAGCCGCTGCCACGGAAAAGCCCTGTTCAGCCTATATCGGGGGTGTAGCGTATAACGGCGCACACGGCATCACCTCAACGGAGCCCGATTATCCTCCTTTTGCCATGCTCTCAGTGTACAATGTTGCTGCGGGACTGGGACTGAGGGTCAACGGCGATGCCCCTGGGCACGAGGTTGTATTCATTGATCCCGAGCAGCTTATACAATGGAATCCGGATATTCTGTTCCTTGATGCTGCCGGCAGCCGTATATGGGAAGAGGAACTTGCCGCGCCCTCAGTCTTCTCCCCGCTGAAAGCATTGCGGGAAGGCAAGGCATACACCGTCCTTCCGTACAACTGGAACACCACCAACTATGAGAACCTGTTGTGCAATGCCTGGTATATAGGCTCACTGCTTATGCCATCAGCCTTCGGCGATGTGGATGCCGGGCAGAAGGGCAGGGAGGTGATGCAGCTCCTCTATGGCGCTGATATCTATGACAGGGCGGTTGACTATTACCAGCCCTTCAGGCAATATCTTGATTTCAGTATGCATGACAACATATCATCAGCGGATACTCTTCCGGCAATCAGGCATGAGTGATGAAGAGAGAGCATGAGATAGAGAAGCAGTACAGCCTGTTTGTAAACCGCAAGGGCAGGTTCATATGGATTGCAGGGGTGGTCGCCCTCATCCTGGCTGTCACCGGCCTGGCCCTGGGGCCGAGCAGCATCAGCTTCCGTGATCTGCTTGCGCTCTTTTCGGATAGTCGTGACGCTCTTCATCACGGGATCATCTTTCAGATAAGGTTGCCGAGGGTACTGGCCGGAATACTCAGTGGCATGGCTCTTTCTGTCAGCGGTGTGGTGATGCAGAGTGTCCTGAGGAACCCACTCGGATCACCGTTCACCCTGGGAATAAGCAACGCGGCCGCTTTTGGTGCGGCTTTTGCCATAATTATCTTTGGTGCGGGAAGCATGTACAGCAGCAGCTCCGATGCGGTGATGATAGCCAATCCATATGTTGTCACCGCCTCAGCCTTCGTATGGTCCCTGGGAGCCTGCTTCCTGATTCTCCTGGTGGCAAAGCGAAGGGGAGCCACACCCGAGAACATGATCCTTACCGGTATCATCGCCAGCTCACTCTTCACAGCCCTGACCACCGGACTGCAGTACGTTGCTGATGATGTGGAGCTGGCGACAATTGTCTTCTGGACTTTCGGCGACCTGAGCAAGGGCGGATGGAATGAACTGCTGCTCCAGGTGGTGATAGTGGTGCCGGTAATGGTCTATTTCTATCGTAACAGGTGGAATTATAATGCACTCGATGCCGGAGATGAGACAGCACGAAGCCTGGGTGTCAACATAGGCAGGCTCAGACTGACGGGAATGGTGGTTGCATCACTGGCCACGGCGGCTGTGGTTTCGTTTTACGGGATCATTGCCTTCGTGGGACTGGTTGTGCCACACATGGTGCGCAGGATAACGGGAGGAGACGAGCGGTTCCTGATCCCGGGAGCGGCTCTTGCCGGTGCAGCATTCATGACAGGCTGTGATATTGTGGCACGTACACTCCTTTCGCCGGTGGTGCTTCCCGTGGGAATACTCACATCATTGATTGGAGCACCGCTTTTTGTGCTGCTGCTGATAAAGGGGAAGGGAGGGTCACAATGGAGATGATCAGCCTTACATCAGTGCATTTCGCCTATAACGGCCTGAAAGTGATAAATGATGTATCACATGTCTTTGAAAAGGGATCATTCACGGCTATCCTGGGTCCGAACGGGTCGGGAAAGACAACCCTGATAAGGCTTATGAACGGCCTCCTTAAGCCGCAGTCGGGACTCGTTGAGGTGATGGGACGAAGGGCAGGCGATTACGGGGCCAGGGAGCTGGCCCAGCAGATGGCCTACGTGCCACAGTCACAGTATAACCTTTTCCCCGCAACGGTCTTTGACACGGTACTGCTGGGCCGGAATCCATATGTCTCCTGGTCGCCCGGCAGGGACGACCGCCGTATCACCTCGGAGATACTTGTCAGGCTGGGACTGGATGACATCGCCCTGAAGGACATAAACAAGCTGAGCGGCGGACAGCGTCAGCGGGTCTTCATAGCCAGGGCGCTGGCACAGCAGCCTGCCCTGATGTTGCTTGATGAGCCCACTGCCAGCCTCGACCTGAAGCATCAGCATGAGACACTGCATCTGCTCAGGGAGTTAAGTGCAGGAGGGATGACAGTTATTGTTTCTATCCATGATCTCAACCTGGCCCTGAAGTATTGCACCAGCTTCATGATCCTTGATGGTGGGCGGCTTGTGGCGGAGGGAGGCAGGGAGATATTCAAGGAGAAGCTGATTGAAGATGTCTACAAGGTGAGGGTAAAAATAATCACGGAGGAGGAGCAGATATTCATCCTGCCCGTGGAACCGGTTTAACAATTACATTGATGAAGGAATTACAGATAACAGTGATAGGGCATGTCCGTAACGAATGGAAGAAAGCCAAACCATTTGAGGCTGATGCAATCAAAAGCAGCATCTCAACCATTGTGGTAAAGAAGGAGTATGCCGACGGGCTGTACAAGATAGAGAACTTCAGAGAGCTGAATGTGCTGTTTTATTTTGACAGGTCGTTGGGTTATGAGCTGCGCACCTCCACCCGCTCGGGTGATTTCCGTGGCGTGTTTGCCTGCTGCTCACCGCGCAGGCCCAGCCTGATAGGGCTAACCACCGTGGAGTTGCTGAAGGTTGAAGAGAATGTCCTTACCGTCACGGGACTTGACGCCATCAACAACACCCCGGTGCTTGACATAAAACCGGTGATACCCAGGTAGCCTGGGTTCGATGGTGCGAGCTCATTCATCATTGGACAGACCCTCTGTGGTTACCACAAAACTATTTTACAGGTTCGTCATAACCAGAAAGAGGGTGTCCCATCTGAGACACCCTCCATTCAAACCAAACCTCACTTGCTGATTAAAAATTCGGATTTCAGTCAATCTCGCTCAGCGGGCCGGGAAATAGAAGTGATTGACATCCCTTCCTGCCAGGCTTGAATTTGACGTAGTCAGAACCCTCTTTCCAGCTTAAAAGATCTTCTGTTCACCTATTCCCATCCTGGATTTTGCTGCAATTCAGGATTTATGGAAATTACACTGTATGGATACGGGAACCACTCGTGTTTTCCTGCCACAAAGCCAGTTGTTTTACCAGCATTAGGTTCCGAGTAGGTGACATATCCTCTGTGTGCAGGCTCATCCAGGGTAAAGTATGCATCTTTAAGCGAAGGAATATTTTTCCCTGCATTCTTTGCTTTATCCAGTTCACCCCAGCGTTTCATATCAATCCAGCGTGCACCTTCACACCACAACTCGTAGTTCCTCTCTTTCTTAACTTCATCCAGAGTCAGTGAAGTGCTAACATGGTCTGATCCAGCACGTTCCTGAACCTTCTGGAGATACTGAAGACCATCAGAATCACCTGTCTGGGCGCAGGCCTCAGCATATAGAAGAAGAACGTCAGCATATCTTGCAACAATGAAGTTGTTATACCGATACGAGAAAGTTGTCAGCACGTCTTCAGGAGTTGCGATATGCTTTTTCTGCAGGTAACTGCACTGCCCGTAAAGACCATCGGTATTAACTATTCCTCTTCCGGGATCTGCGAGCTTTTGTGCTTCGGTAAGATTATTTATATCTCCTTCATCACTTGGCCATTCAAGTTCGGTAAGGAACTCCTCATACGACAGCATAGTGGCTTTGCGGCGATAGGAATCTCCGTCATTTGCTGCGAACTCATCGGCGAACTCATCTTCAATAGCCAGACCGCCCCATCCCTGTGCAGCCATATATAGAGGCTGAGCTGCAAGACGGGAAGTTCTCCATCCCCAGATATTCATTTCCATCCAGGTAGAACGCTGGATTTTTCCATCCCAGTCACCCATGGCAGAATTTGCGGCAATATTTGACTCGAATATTTTCTCTTCGGAGCCGTCACCACCTATATGGAAAATATCGGCCCATTCTTCACCGGGAACAAGGTCATATTTACCTGATGTGATTACGTTTTTAAGGGCCAGTTTTGCGTTTGCATAATCACCCTTGTACATAAGAGCTTTTCCCTGAACTGTCCAGGCAAATCCCTTGGTGACCTTTACAGCGCCATCTTTATCTGCTGTGCTTTTGCGCTCTTCCAGAAATGGTACAGCAGCTGCGCACTCATCTGCACACCACTGAAGAAGAGCCTCATGCCCGCCCTCATAGTTTGTGGGTTTGTCAGAGCCAGCAAGTACGTGGTCAACAAGCGGAGGGTTGCCCCAGGCCATTGCAGCCATCATATGACACCATGCGCGTATTACTCTTGCTTCAGAGATACAACGGTCTTTTACCGGGCTGTCACCGTACTCAAAGTTATCAATGATCAGGTTAGCACGATAGATTACGTAGTAGAAATGATTGTACGCCAGCTGAATAACCGGGCTTTGAGTATCAAAACGGAACTCATTGATGGCGGCTACCATATCATTGTCTCCATAAAATTCTCCTGCTGCGAGAATGTTGTCAGAGGGGTAGTTGAAAAGGATATTCAATGGAACGTAGATAAAGGCACCATCATAACTTGCTATTTGTGTGGCGAAATGAGCGTACATTGCGACAAGTGCAGACTCCGCATCCGCATCGGTCTGGTAAAACGATTCTATACCAATAACGCCCTTCTGGGGGATATCGAGCCTGTCCTCACTACATGCAGTGAACAACAGCACGAGTAGCAAGGCTAGTATATGTTTATTCTTTTTCATCTTGTTAAGAATTAAATTAGAATGTAAGATTTACTCCGAAAATAACCTTTTTGGCTTGCGGATATGTCCCGTTATCATAGCCTGCGGCCGAAGCAGCGTTGTTGGAGGCAGTAGCTGTTTCAGGATCAGCACCAGGGTACTTTGTAAAAGTAAAGTAATCATCCAGAGACACATAACATCTCAGCCTGTTGATGAGTACCCTGTTGGTAACCGTGGCAGGCAGGGTGTAGCCCAACTGTAACTGCTTGATCTTGAAGTAGGCTCCGTTAAACATGGAAGCTGAGGAACCCCAGAAATGCCAGTCATTGGCTACAGCTGCAGGATCAGGCATCGAGCCTCCGGTGTTTTCTTCTGTCCAGGCGTTATCATAGTAATACCTGAGCGAGTTACGCATTGGAGTATCAGCGCGATAAAACACCGTAAAGATATCATTGCCACCTACGCCGGTGCCAAACAGGTTCAGATCCAATCCCTTATAACCAAAGTTAAGGTTAACGCCGTATGTGTAGTCAGGAATTGCTTTTCCAATATAGGTCATATCAGCATCACCAATCTGGCCATCTTCATTGACATCCTTGAGTATTGCGGCACCAGTCGCAGCGTCAACACCCTCAAATTGGTAACCCCTGAAGTACCAGATAGGGTAACCAACCTCAAATGCTGAGTGAATGGGGTTGTTGGTCCCGTCTACACCACCGGTTGAACCGGTAAGGCGTGAAATGGCAGGATCAAGGTAGGTAACCTCATTGTGCAGTGTGGCGAAGTTAGCGCTGACAGAATAGGTGAAATCTGCACCTATCTTGTCTTTCCAGGCTCCTTCGAATTCGAAACCGCGGTTGAGCACAGAACCTGCATTCACAACGGTACTCGAAACACCAATTTCCGGGACAGGACTGATGGTTACGAGAAGGTCATTGGTCTTCTTGTTGAAGTGTCCCAGAGAAAGAGAGAGCCTGTCATTCAGGAATCTCATGTCAATACCGAGGTCGAGCTGTTCTGAGGTCTCCCATGTGAGATCAGGGTTAGCCAGGCCGGAGGGTGCAGAACCATAGGTGGGAGCACCATCATCTACCATAAACTGGTACCATGAGCTGTTGTAAGCGATACTTGTGCTGTACGGATAATTGTTCAGCACATTAATATTGCCATTTAGTCCCCAGGAACCACGGAGTTTCAGGAAAGTGACCGGAATCCGGTCAGCAATACCCGCAAAGAAATTTTCGTTACTGACGATCCAGCCTGCTGAGAATGAAGGGAAGTAGCCCCAGCGATTTTTTTCTGACAATTTGGAGGAGTCAAATGCATCGGCACGGAAATTACCCTGAACGGTGTATTTGTTTGCAAAAGTATAGATCAAACGTCCGAAGTAGGATATCTGAGTCGATTTGCCGGGAGCATTGCCGAAGGTCTTGATCGTCTTTTCTTCTCCATCTACAATATTGCTTATTACATAATTGAGATAGCGGAAGTTCGGTTCGTATCCTGACAAAATGTTTGGTCCCGAGGCGCTGGCACTGACGTTATCCGTATTATTTTCGGTGTAAGACATACCAGCCATTGCTGTAACATTATGGTTATCAAGGGCCAGGTTATAATTGGCAAAGTTTTCCCATTGATAATAGTAATTATTATTTGCGTTGGTGGAGATGTCGTAATTATATGACGATGCCTGCGGTGTGGCAAAATATGGAGTGTTGTAACTGTGAACATTGTTGAGCCCCACCCTGTAACCGAAACGGGAGGTGACTACGAGCCCTTTCACAGGCTTAAGGTTTCCATAGATTACACCACGAAGGTTGATCCCTCTGTTGTCGCGGTCAACACGGTCTCTCTGCAGCAGGGGGTTACCGCTGTCGTCCGTGATATACTTTGATGTAGCATAGTAGAGATCATTGGTAGGATCCTTGAGAATAATCCTGCCTGCATCATAAGCCTGCCTCATTGATGGGGCGAACTCTTCCGGCGAAGCATAGTAAACAGGAGTCAGGGGATCAAGCGTCATCACCGAGTTCATTACTGAGCCATATTGAGACATCTGCGAAACTGATTTGGTAGACCAGTTCTCGATAGAGTTGTTGGTACCTACCTGTAACCATTTCTTAAGATCATAGTCTGCATTGATCTGAGCTGTGAGACGTTTGTAAACATCCCTGTCTCCCTTCACCATACCGTCATTATTCACATAGTTGATTGAGGTGAAAAAATGTCCCTGGTTATTTCCACCCTGGAAGGTAAAAGTATGTTGCGGACTCCATGAAGGAGCAAACACTACATCGAACCAATCGGTGTCGGTACCGTCATAACCATTTGCCTCCAGCTGATTATCAATAGGCAGGCCTGACATTCTCTTATACTCTATGAAATCATCAGCTCTGAAAATTTCCGGTTTCCTGGCAAGGCTTTGCCCGGTGTACTTGAAATCATAAGAAATGCTCGAAACACCCTGAGTCCCGGATTTTGTTGTAATCAGAACGACTCCGTTACCGGCCTGGGCACCATAGATAGCTGCAGAAGCAGCATCCTTCAATATCTCAATGGATTCAATCATAGAAGGATCCAGGTACTGGATGTTATCAACCTTAAGACCGTCTACAATGAGCAGTGGGCCTATATTACCCGAGTTTGATGAGTAACCGCGTACACGGATGGTTGCAGCCTGTCCGGGAGCACCGGAATTGGTAAGAACCTGGACTCCGGAAGCCTTACCCTGAAGAGCTGCGGCTGCATCAGTGGTTGATACATTTTTAATGGCATCTGCCCGGACGGATGCAACAGCTCCGGTAACATCGCTCTTTCTCACAGTGCCATAACCCACAACAACTATCTCATCAAGTGCCTCTGTGGTCTCTTCCATCATCACATCAATGACAGTCCTGCCATTTACCTGCACTGAAAGATGTTTATAGCCAACAAAGGAGAAGGCCAGTGATGCATTGGCCCCGGGTACATCGAGAGTATACCTTCCGTTGACATCTGTAAAAGTACCTGTGGTTGTACCTTCAACCTGTACGGCAACACCTGGCATCGGTTGCCCTTCGGCATCTCTTACAACCCCGGTGACCCTTAATTGTTGAAGTGTATTATCTGAATTCAGATTCAGATCATCTGCCCCCAGGCAATAAGCATTGCTGCTAAAAATACCGAGGGTAAAGGTAAGAAGAACTAATTTTGCAATCAGTAAGTGCCTTTGTATTCCCCGTTTTAATAAAGGAATAGGCCTGGTTAGTTTTTGTTCCATAACTTGGTTGTTTAGTTAATTAGGAGTTTCCATTAAATAGGAGTAAATATTTTTTATTAGAGTTCATGGATATTCCAAATCCACTGGATCAGGTGAGGTTCATCAGGTTTGTTTCATAGGCAATCAGGTTTTGTTATTGGACTCTTAAGGCTTGTGGTATTCAGTAAGTGTAGTATGAACACTTTCACTTTGCTTTCAAAGCAAGGAAAAAGTTCTTATAAACACTTTTGTTTTTTAGTCAAAGAGCTTTAAAAATCATTCAAAGTACATGAAAGTGTATTATAGTTCACCTAAGCGGAACCATGATCTGAGTGAATGAATGAGCCGGGAATGAATATCTGATTGTATTGCCCTTGAATTTGATATCAGATGATGTTGTGTTAACAGCCTCTGCAGCCCTCGGATTTCCGGGATCGGCTATTTTGCCGTTCACCTCATTCACTTCAGCAGTACCGGCGAATTCGCCCGTCTGAAGGACTATGTCTGTTTCAATGGCCTTTGTCTCATGCCTGTTGACCACGTTGATCACCAGGACTTCGTTGTTAAGCACAGCTGTAACGTCGAGGTAAGGAATTTCTTCGAAAACAGCATTGCTGTATTTTTCGCAGTCAGTGCTGACATCGAGTGATATGCCGAAGCAATTGTTGCTGTAGAGCCAGAATGCCTTGTAGGTTGCGTTCTTGTAGGCTCCTTCAGGTGAGTACCCCACAAGGCTTGAAAGCATAGTCATATTGGCCATCTTTACAATATCTGCATGCCTGATGAAGGAATTAAGGTGCTGTGCAACCATCAGTGATACAGTGATGCTGTTACCAAACCCTCCGGCCCATTCATCAAATGAGATATAGACCGGTCGTGTTGATCCTGTTTTTGTCATCGCTTTGAGGATGAGAGCCTTCACCGTCTCTATTTTCTGGTCAAGGTCAAGTCCAAGGCACATCATCCCTGAGAAGCTTCTGTCATTACCCAGCGCCTCGGTTGCGTACCGGTGCACTGAGAGGTAATCAATGGAGCCTGTCATATGGGTCAACACGTAGTCATTCCAGTCTATCCAGCCATTATCCGGTTTGTAATTTGAGGCGCCACTGGCAATAAGTTTGATGTCCTTATCAACCAGTTGCATCAGTTTACCTGCCTCAAGGGCGAACTTAACATAGTCTTCAGCGCTCTTCTGTCCCATCTGCCACGGTCCGTCAATCTCATTTCCCAGGGCCCAGTACTTTACTTTAAAAGGTTCCTCATTACCATATTTCCTTCTCAGATCAGAATAATAAGTGCCCTTTTCAATGTTGCAGTATTCCACCCAGTGCCTTGCCTGGTCAAGGGTGCCCGTTCCCGCGTTTATGCAGATGAAATTCTCCGCTCCGAGGAGTTTGCAGAGCTGCACATATTCATCAGTTCCCATATGATTTGATTCAACCTGGTGCCAGGCAAGGTCGAGTCTTGCCGGTCGTTGCTCCTTCGGGCCGATTCCATCCTCCCAGTTATATCCTGACACGTAGTTGCCGCCGGGCCACCTGACAACCGGAATTTTCAGCTCGCGGACAAGCTGAACGAAGTCTTTCCTGAAGCCATTCTCGTCAGCAAAGGGAGAAGCAGGATCATAGATGCTTCCATAAACCACATTACGTATAGGTTCAACGAAGGCTCCGTAGATGTTAGGATCAACCATGCCTGCCTGGCGATCAAAGTCGATCTTTATCACAGCGTTATCCTGGGACATCAGGTTCCCGGAAAGAATACCGGAGAGAACCATGCAACCAAATAAAACAGTCAGCTTCTTCATTCGATAATTATTTTTTTCGATACCTCAATTCATTTTGAAATATAAGGAAATCCTCCCGCCAGGGAAGCAGGTGGGAACCGTAATTACTTTCACTTTTACGTCATTGGTTATAAAAATCCTTCAATCAAAAGATATCGGTGGTAAATACTGCTTGTGTGGCCTTTTTTATGGCCGGGTGAGGTGATTCTGTGACAAGTTTTTCTATCTTTCCTTAGCGTTAATGAAAAGTCTGTAAGCCACACGGCATATAGACAACTTAATACATCCACCAATGAAAAAGTCTTTTATAGTTATGCTTCTTATCCTGACTTCCTGTTCAGGAGAAATGATTAAACAGGAAAGAACTTATTGCAATCCACTGAACCTCAACTACCGGTTTCAGTACACTGACAGCGTATCATACCGTGAAGCAGCCGACCCGGCAATGATACGGTTCAAGGATAAACACATTCTCTTTGTTTCCCACAGCGGAGGGTACTGGTATTCTGATGACCTGCATGAATGGACCTACCTGCCGGTCAGCTCGCTGCCGATAGAAGACTATGCCCCCGATGCAATAGCAATCAATGATACAGTCTGGTTTGCCGCCTCTTCAGCAGAGAGGAAGCCATTTTATTATACCACAGATCCATTCAGTGATAGCTGGCAACCCCTGAATGACACACTTCCATTTGCCGTTTGGGATCCCCATTTTTTTGTTGATGATGACGGACAGAGATATTTGTACTGGGGCTGTTCCAACCAAATGCCTATATATGGAGTGAAGCTAAACTCAAAAATGAATGCAGTTACTGAGCCGGCGGTCCTTATTGATCACAATCCCGCAAGCTACGGATGGGAGGTACCGGGCGAATTCAATGAACTGACAAGTAACGGATGGAATGAAGGGGCATGGATGACCAGGTACAACAACAGGTATTACCTCCAGTATGCTGCCCCGGGGACGGAATACAGGACTTATGCTGACGGTGTTTATACTGCGGATTCGCCCCTGGGGCCGTTTGAATATGAAACATACAGCCCCTTCTCCTATAAACCGGGAGGTTTTGCAGGCGGGGCCGGACACGGCTCGACGTTTCAGGACAAATACGGCAATTACTGGCATATAGCAACCATGTCTATATCAATACGTCATATGTTCGAACGACGCCTCGGGCTGTTCCCGGCAGCATTCGACAAGGACGGTGTACTACGGACTTTTACTGCTTTCGGTGATTATCCGGCAATTGTACCTGACCGGAAATTCGACTTTGAAAAAGAGAGCACCTTTAAGGGGTGGATGCTTCTTTCATATAGAAAGAATGCAGATGCGTCATCGGCAGTTGATGGTTTCCCTGTCAGCAATGCCTTTGATGAGGATATAAGGACATGGTGGTCAGCTGCCAGCGGCGACAGCGGGGAATGGCTCAGCGTGGAACTGGATAAGGCTTCCACAGTATATGCTGTTCAGGTCAATTTTGCGGATTACCTTTCAACACTCAAGCCTGACAGCAAGGAAATCTTCTACCGGTACAGGATTCTGGCATCACAGGACGGGAAATCATGGGATGTCATTGCAGATAAAAGCAACAACACTGCGGATGCATGCCATGATTATATTCAGCTGGAGAACCCGGTCCAGGCCAGATTCATCAGGATTGAAAATGTCAGTGTACCTGATGGCCGGTTCTCTCTTTATGACGTGAGAATCTTCGGAACCAGGGAGGGAAACACTCCCGCAGAAGTGAGCACATTCACTGTTTCCCGCAACGAAAATGACACCAGAAGGGCCTTTGTGGAGTGGCCGGCAGATGACAAGGCAACAGGCTATATAGTAAACTATGGCACAGACCCCAAAAAACTATATACCTCCGTAATGGTTTACGATGCCGGTTCGCTGATGCTCACTGGCCTGAACAGGGATGTGACATATTACTTCAGCGTTGATGCCTTCAACGAATCAGGAATTACAAAAGGTACTGCAATCGTGCCAGACGACCTGCCGGATACCAGGTGACTCTTACCTGAACTGAATCCAGTCAATATTGACGGGATTTCCCTCTTTAAGTACAACAAAGAGATTATGGATCCCCTTCTTGTACTTTGACACTTTTGCATCAACGGTACTCAGGGCCGCAGTCGCGGGAATTTTTATCTCCGCCAGGAGGAGACCGTCAGGGTTATCGAGCCGGATCTGGATAACTCCTCCTGCTGCCGAGGCGGCATTGACCCGCACTGATCTAAGCTTTTTCTTCCCGAAGTCAACTGTATTGTATGAGATCCAGCTGTCTTGTCCGCTCAATGTTGCATACCATCCGCTGAAGGTATTGATGGTATCAATGAGTTCCACCGATACACCCGATGGACTGATCTGACTGTAACGATCAATCTCAATCATGTCAGAAGCGCCTGTTATTCCCACTCCACGGTTAGTGGGAATAACTTTCCTGATTGTACCGTCTTCATTGAAGAAGAGGCTGTCAATGCAGACAGACCTGTTCTTGTCAAACTTCGGCGAATAGGCACTGTTATGATAGAAGAGATACCACTGGTCATTGTATTCAACCAGGGAGTGATGATTGGTCCAGGTGCCCATGGGGGTCTCGTCCATGATAACCCCGGTCACCTTAAACGGCCCGAGAGGATTGTCACCCATGGCATATTCAAGCCGTTCAGTTTCTTTTTCCACGTGTGGATAGGTCATGTAATAGATGCCATTCCTCTCGAAGAAGAAGGGTCCCTCAACCAGTCCTTTAGTCGGCAGATCTCCTATAACCACCGGATCAGACTCGAGTTCAGTCATGTTGTCTTTCAGTTTGGCGGCAAAGATTCTCCCCATCGAATAATAGAGATACGCCTGGCCATCCCTGTCAATGAACACGCTGGGGTCAATGCCCCTTGCCTTTGCAATAGGTTCAGGCAGTGGAGTGTAGGGCCCTTCGGGATTATCCGCTATGGCGACACCGATTCCGAATCCCCGGCCGGTCTTCAGGTTGGCAGGGAAGTAGAAATAGTATTTCCCGTTTCTTTCGATGCAGTCAGGCGCCCACATGCTGAACGATGTGGGATTGACCCAGTCAACTTTCTCCTGGCTTACAATGACGCCATGGTCGGTCCAGTCAGTCAGGTTTGACGATGAGAAGACATGGTAATCTGCCATGCAGAACCAGTCCTTGCGTGGAAAACTCTCCGGAGCAGGTATGTCATGTGAAGGGAAAAGGTACATCTTACCGTTGAAAACCCTGGCTGTCGGATCAGCAGTGAACTGGTCCCTGATGACAGGGTTTTGCGAGTAGGCACAGGTGGCTGCCAGTACGGCAGCGGCAACCATAATTGATCTTAAGTATCTCATTGTATTTCTGTTTAATTCAGTTATCAGATTCCCTTCCGGGGATATTATTCATTTGCTATCTCTCCTGCAGCTTTTGCAAGGAAGATGTAGTCGGCGCTGCCGGCCATTGTAACTTCATTCTCACCCCAGAGAAATGGCCAGTCATCCTTATTCTCCAGGTAATCAGGTCTGAGAAGGATAAGTCCGGGGACAATGCCTCCGGCAATTATGGAGAAATCAGCCCTGTTGTTGCCGTAGGCAACTTTCTTCGACCGGGTACCTACTGCCTCAACAAACGATATATTTGAATAGGGATGGCAACCCAGGACATAGTTCATGCCCCGAAGCACATATTCCTTATTCATTATATCCGGGAATGCTTTATAGGCATAGTAGTTTGCAATTGCCCAGGCGACAACCGAACTGGTGCCTCCCCATGACCCGAGGGTTATCGGCACTGCATAGGGATTCTGTTTGTCAATTTCGTCAAGTGATTCCCGGTATTTGACCACATAGCCTTTCAGTTTGGTTCTATAAGCATCATCCATATATGGCAGAGCCTTCAGGGCCGGAAGAAGCTCCATTCCTGCAAAGGCTCCCTGGAACATCATGCTGCGGCCACCCTGTGGAGGTTCAAGGGTAGTCCAGATCTGGCTGAGGAACCTGTCAGCATATTTCTTCCCGCCGGTAGTGACATAAAGCTGCAGTGCAGCATCAAGCTGAGCACCTTTGCCCATCATTGACCACATCATCATCCCGGGATCGTTGCCGGTCTTGTTTTCAGCCAGTCCGTCAGCTTCTTCGACGAGTCGTTTTGCAATGGCCAGGCTTCTCTCTGCAAGATCATTGTTGAACCCTCTCAGGGCGCGACTGGCAGCTGCCAGGGTGGCTGCAGTGGAATAATCAAGAAAAGGCTGACGTGTTGTGAAGGCCCAGCGGTCATCAGGGGTGCCGCTTGACCTGCCGTCAGTTTCGTAAGGCTTCAGGGCCGGGTTGTAAGGAAGATTGTCTGTTTCGGTCATCGCATCACCCAGGTGGTGATACTGATGCATTGTGGGAACTATGATTCCCATTACAGGGTGGCCGATGTTTTCACACTGTGCAACCAGGTTCAGTGTGCCATGCTCAATCTGCTGCAGGATATCAGGTTTCCCGTCAGGACGATGGATATCAACGTATCTTGTTTTCTGGTCGATGAAGGTCTGATCCCTGTCAGGCCTGAATTCTTCCCATGCTTCAACAAACCTCGAGATGACGCTATTGTGTGAACCGGTCTGAATGTCAAAATCACCGGCATCGAACCATCCGCCGACAGCCATATTAGGAATTCGTTCAAGGGGTTTGAACTTCGTATCTGTGGTGTCACCCATCCTGTAACCGTCGAAATGCTGATGATTCAGTGGTGCCTGCAGACAGTCATCAAGGAAGGGAGCTCCGTGCCAGATACGGTAGGCTTCATTAACCGTCATGTGATCCATCTGTACAGGGAACCAGACATCAAGAGTGGGATGCCATACATCGTCATATACCTCAGGTGAGATAACGAACGGATTCGTTTTATAATCACCGTAAGAGATGTAATAAATACCTGGTTCACTGACTGAGGAGAAATCAAACCTGGCATAGTTATATCTCAGATATTTACCCCACACTTCTACAGGGCCGCTGAATTTCTCCACTGACCTGCCATCTGCCGTGACCTGGAAAACCTGTGCCGTTTTCACAGGTGTGTCATTTATATCCAGTTCTATAACTGCAACTTTTTCCTGTGAGGGGACATAGCCTGCCTGCGAGAAACCTATGACCGGTTCCCTGGTCCAGCCCGGAACGGCATTCACTTCAAGGTGCCATGTCAGCACATTTCCTGTTTTATTTGCCGGCAGCAGACTGCGCACAATGAACCATCCGTTCTGTGCGAGGTTCCGACCGTCAAATAGCATCAGGTCGGTATCTATACCTTTGATTATCACCATCCTGGCGGGATCATCAGGCGCCAGTGTCAGGGTTTTGCCTGTTGCAAGTGGCAGGGGTATAATGAATTCACCCAGACCCCTGTCATCGAATGTGGTATGACCGGCGAACTGGGGAATCTTTTTATCTGCAGATTCGATTTTTGTACTGCCGGAAGGGTATCTCGGGAAATTGCCGGGTTTGCCATCAGCTATATAGGTTCTTTCAAAGTATGCTGAAGGCAGGAATTCAAGGTTGAATCCTGCTTTTCCCTCGAGTTCCGGCGGCAGGGGTTTGTCAAGGTAAACGATAATCTCCACACCATTCTCCCTGGCAGTAACACTGATCCTGGAATTGAAATTGTAGTCCTTGTATCTCAGTTCAGCAGTAATTGTTTTACCGTCTTCATCAACTTTGCGGCTGATTACCGATGGAATCAGGTCCCACTGTTCCGGGGTGTTCTGAAGCCTTATCGCACCACCTGTTGAAGTTCTTGTTCCGTGGTGAATTATCTCAATTCCTGCAGTCTTTTCATCAAAGAACATTCCTGTGAACTGATTGCTGTAAACCAGGATGTTCACTCCTGGTGTTTCAAAATATCCCTGGTCATTAAGCCGAAGGAGCTGCCCGTTAAGAATGACGGTGCCAAAAAAAAACCCTAAGAAGGGAACCATGAATTTCATCATTTTTCCGCGGGGTATCCTGTGGTTTATGTAAGTGCTTCTCACTGGTAGGGTATCTGGTTGGGTTTATTTATTTTCAGTTCTCTCATTGGTTATATGGAACCAGTCGAAATCAACATATCCGCCAGGCTCCCGGGTGGCATAATTGAACAGCCCGAAGCGATATCCCATGAAATGAGGCATGGAGTATTCCATTTTCAGTTGATTACCAATGGGTTTCCATGTCTTCCCATCAAGGCTGTAATAGAAGTATCCAATATCCCTCCGGTCAGTGAAATCACATTCTGCCTTAAGATAAACCTTTTTCCGTGATAACGGAACACTTTCCACTTCATCAGGGCTGCCCGACTGAGCATTGATCATGACAACCGATCTGATTCCTTTGGTGTATTTTACACCCACAATCCCATACTTTTTTTGCAGGAGTGCCAATCCTGCAAAATCACCTTCCTTCATATGCGAAACATCAATCAGGGTTGATCCGGAGCATTCAGGACCGACAGTGCGTTGTGTAAGGGTATTCCTGGCCTGGGTGAACAGAGTGTCTGTTCTTCCGGTAGTCAGCCTTAGATATCCTTTTCTCCGGGTTACTGACCATAGTGTGTTGTCAGGATTATGGTTCCACTGCCAGACAAGCGGAAGCGGGGGGGCACTTTTCTTTCGCTTGAATTCATCCGATGTCACGATCCCGGGTATGAGTCCTTTGGCTTGCGGAAGATCCAGAACTTCCGGAACCTTGCCGTCAGTTCCGATGACCGGCCATCCGTTCTCCCAAGTCATGGGGACAATGTAAGGTATCCGGCCTAAGGATCCGTAATCCCTGAAAAGGTAAGCATACCATCTGCCGTCAGGGGTATTGATAATCCCTCCCTGGGCTACGCCGAGATCCTGGAAAACAAGCTTCCCTTCCCACGGTCCGGTCAGTCTGTCAGCCCTGTGGACAACTACAGTACGCATCCCCCCACGGGGCCAGGTTATATTGAACAGGTAATATTTGCCATTCATCCTGAACAGCTGCGAACCTTCTCCCAGTCCGCTGTCAGGCCCCGATGGCGCACTGGCATCTTCAATAATAACCTGGTTTATGCCTCCGGGCCTGATGCCTGACAGATCAGCATTAAGCTCCACGAGGGTAAGCTTTTTATTACCATATATGAGGTAAACACGACCGTCATCATCAAATACAAGGGTATGATCATGAAAACTGGGGCTGAATGCTATCTCCTTCCATGGACCCTTCTCTATATCCCTCGTTGACCAGATATATGTTTTATTGGTTGTTGATGAGAAGGTTGACACATAGAAGGTTTCATTTTGATACCTTATACAGCTTGCCCATGATCCTCTGCCGTAGGCATTTTTTCCGTCAATGAGGTTCAGCTGGTCATTATCTCCGAGGGTGCAGTAGGCATAATTGACTATTTCCCAGTTAATAAGATCTTCAGACTTCATGATCGGAACGCCGGGAGACATGTGCATGGTTGTGCTGCTCATATAATATGTGTCACCGACACGTATCATTGACATATCAGGCACGTCAGCCCATATTACCGGATTCCGGGCCGGATTATTCTGAGCGGCAGCTGTAATACAAAGATGGGCATTGATAAGTATCACGAGTATGAATTGGTATCTATTCATAGCCCTCCTTCCATGGTAAAGTCTTTTCAGTCTTCATGAACTGTCTGGTCTCCCTGAAAGGCAAATATAATATTTGGCGTGATTATGGCTCCGATATATTATACCCAAGCAGATCAAGCATCCTGGCAGCATACCTTCTTCCGAGCATCCGATAGCCTTCGGAGGTGAAATGCAGGTGATCGGGTGTTCCGGGGCAACCCTCCGAGGATATCACGTATGAATTTGGTATTTCCTGCGGCAGTGTGGCAATAATAGTGTTCATGCCCGCGCATATTCCTCCTTCGGCAGCGCTTACCATTTCACCGGCAAGAAGAGGCACCTTTTCAGGTTGCAGATCAAGGTCCTTCAACAGGTTGTCATAGACGAGGCGGACTTTACCGGGCCATGTGGTATCGCCATTATCTGACTCACCCTGATGCATCAGTATACCCTTTATGACGCCATCCTTCCGGGCCAGATTTGCCATCTCTACCAGACGTGCATAGGGATTACCCTCGTAGGAATTGATCATAGGGATCATCCATCCCGGTGCAGTTGAGACATATTCCTTGTAATTATCCTTATCAAACAGCTGTATTTTGCAACCACCTATAGAAACATTTATAATCCCCACCCTGATATGCTCAGGGAGGTTTTCAACCATGGTCCTGCCGAAATAATCGGCAGGTGACAGTCCGGTTCTGCATCTGCAAAGCGGCGGGATAGCCGGATACCAGCCACCCTTGACTCTTCCGAGGTTCGGGCAGTCAAGGGTTGCCATCACCATGAACCTGCTGTCTACAGTTGTGTCCTGCGGCTCAATCCTGGCAGCTCCTTCCATGTTTGACTGGCCGAAGCACAGGTAGATGTGGAAATCCTGATCCTGCGCAACGACCCCTGAACCTGACAGGAAGACAGTGACAATTACTATAAAAAATAGTCTTAGTTTCATTTTTTATATGGATAATGCGTGTTACCACTAAAGTTGATATATAATTTGTCTCACTATTTGAATAACCTGGGCGCGAATTCATTGAGTGCACGGCGCCATGTCAGCCATTCATGTGCTGTGCCCTGCGATTCATGATAAACGATATTTTTGATACCATGAGCTTTGAGAGCCTCCACTGCTTCCTTCGGCGTGCGCTCTTCGGTGCCTGTGCTGATGAAGAGAAGGTTCATCTGTTTGTCAAAGGCTGCCGGATCTTTAAAGACGCCATTGAATATCTCAGTAACGTCCTGGTTAGGACGTGAAAAGAAACCGCTGAAAGTTCCCATCCATGCAAATTTGTCAAGATTGGCAAACACGGTCATCGTGGTCTGGAAGCCGCCTCTCGAAAGACCGGCCATGGCACGGTTTTGCCTGTCATTCTTTGTGCGGAACGTTTTCTCAATGAACGGCATCAGGTCATTGATATATATCTGTGTCACATCATTGGTTGAGGCTTTGCGGACATCGGAGTTGGTCTTTATGTCACCGCAATCCATAACCACAATCATGGGAACGGCTTTACCGGCATGTATCAGCCCGTCCATGATATTTGCCATGTGTCCCTGGTTTGACCAGCCGTTTTCATCCTCGCCCCAGCCATGCAGCAGGTACATTACGGGATATGTCTTGTCAGTATTCATTTCGTATTCAGCAGGCACGTAAACATTGCAGTGGCGTTCCATGCCGTTGATTTCCGACCAGTAGTATAGTGAGCGGACCTGCCCGTGAGGGATGTTTTTGTTGAACCTGTAGTAATCACCTTCAGGTCCTTCTGGTATTTCAATTCCTGACGATTCCCAGTTGCTTCCGAAGAAGGCTTCAGTGTTCCTGTCCATGACCGGGACACTGTCAATAAGGATGGCATAATAGTGGAAACCGACCACCTGCGGGTCAGAGGTGCATGTCCAGATGCCTTTTTCATCCTTTGTCATGCTGTATTTCTTCCCGGCAAGGTCAAGCGCTACATTGTCGGCATGGGGTGCCACCACCCTGAAGATTGCCTGGCGTGTCTGGGCATTGACAGCCGGGTATTGCGCAAGAAAAGTGTTGGTTGAGGCTGGCTTGTAACCATCAGGCAGCGGTTCCGGTTGCTGGCCGAACATACCACCTGCAAACTGTGCAGACGTGATACTGCAAATCATCATAACCGAAAGAAAGAGTGCGATTTTTTTCATAGCTTTAATTGTATTGATTTTAATAATTAATGAACCATAATATTTATTGTCTGCAGGTCTATTGGGTCTGAACTGTTTCCCTTCTGTCAGAAGCTTTTACCTGAACAGCAGTTGTGCAAAATTGTACAGGTTGTTCCTCCAGACGGGCCATGTATGCCCTCCCGGATATTCGCTGTAGGTGTATTTCACATTCAGCTCGTCAAGTTTTTTCATCATTTCCTGGCAATTGTTCCAGGCGATATCCTCTTTTCCTCCCATGCCTATCCAGAAGAGCCTGAGGGAGTTGATCCTTTCCGGGTTGTTTTTAATGAATTCATACTGTTTGGCGGCCAGATCGTTCTGGGCAGGCACTATCCATCCGGAGCTGAAGACTCCCAGGTAAGGAAACATTTCAGTATTGTTGATCCCGGCATACAGGGTCTGTAATCCCCCCATTGAAAGTCCGGCAAGGGCACGTTTACCGGGACTTGTATCTGCACGGTAATTTTTCTCCACGAACGGGATGATGCATTGGGTGAGCTCTCTCTCGAACATTCTCAGTGACATCTCTCCTAAACCCATCTGCCCGGTCATATTGCCGTCAGGCATCACTACCAGCATCGGTTCGGCCTTGCCTGCGGCAATCAGGTTATCAAGGATCAGGTCAGTCTTGCCCTGGGTAGCCCAGCCTCTCTCATCTTCTCCTCCGCCGTGCAGGATATACAGCACGGGATATTTCCGGTCAGAGCTGGCATCATAACCGGCAGGCTTGTAGATATAAAACTGGCGCCATGCATTAGAAACGGTGGAAAAATATCTTTTGATGGCAACCTCACCGTGAGTGACATCCCTTGCAGCATAATAACCGTCACCGCTGAAAGGGACTTCAATCCCGCTTGCCATCCGGCCCATGCCATAGAATGTCTCACTTGCGGGATCAGCCACAGGCAGCCCGTCAAGGATCAGCGAATAATAATGAAATCCTTCGGTCAGTGAGTCGGTAACTACTTCCCAGATGCCCTCACTGTTTCTGACCATGTCATATTTTTTCCCCAGATCGAGCTGAACCTTCTGTGCACCGGGAGCCTTCAGACGAAACAGTGCACTCCCGTCAGGCATTATCTGAGGATATTTTGCTCCCCTTACATTGGAGGAAGCCGGAGTTCCCAGAGGGCTGTACTTATTGAACTTTGATTCATCCACAGGTTTGAACAGGAGCTGTGAAAACATGTACAGACTGTTCTTCCAGACCTTGAAATCGTGCATGCCGGGTTCAATATAATATATGTGTGGAACACCGTTAGCTGAGAGATATTCGTGTGTGCGCCGGCTGAATATTATCAGACCGTCGTTGTCACCGCATGATATCCATAAAACCTTAAGGGCCTGTTTTGCCTTTTGTGGATCGGGCACCAGTTGTTCGGGAGGTCTGGTATTTGGTGCAGATGAAAAACCTCCGACCCATGCAAACCTGTCAAGGTTGCCAAGACCGAAGTTCAGTGCCTGTCCGCCACCCATCGATAACCCTGCAATGGCACGATGGTCACGGTCTTTGATTACCGGATACTTTTTCTCAATGAATGGAATGAGATCATTGAGAAGATCCTGTTCAAATGCTGCAAAGGCCTCAACCTTCTCAGGTGCCATCATGTTTTCGCCCACACGGTCATCTTTCATGGCCCTGCCGTTGGGCATAACCACTATCATCGGCTCAATCTTGCCGTCAGCATACAGGTTATCAAGGATTACCTGGGGTTGCCCTCCGTTGAGCCATTCCTTTTCATCACCACCGATGCCGTGAAGCAGATAGAGTACCGGGTATTTGTTCCGCCTTGAATAGGAGGGAGGAGTGTAAATCAAAGCCTTTCGTACAGTACCAACTGTTTTTGAGAAATACTTGATTGTATCTATTTTGCCATGGGGAATATTGGTTCTCACTGAGTCAAATCCTGCAGGTGCCTGTTTTTCAAGTCCCTGTGAATTTCCTGATAAGATGAACCCGATAAGGAGAGTCAGAACAATGATTATTCTCTTCATTTCCGCCTGAATTTGGATGTTTGCCGGTAATTTATGATTATGCGTTATTTCTTAAAAAGCAATGGTGCAAACCGGTACAGGCTCCTTCTCCATGTAAGCCATTCATGAGCTGTCCCGGGTGATTCATAATAGACATACTTTACACCGGTCTTTTCGAGCATGTTACGGAAAGCACCCACAGAGCCGGGGAACGGATCAGGTTCTTTGGTCCCCAGGCCAAGCCAGAAAAGGTTTATCTTTTCATTCAGTGCTTTCCCGTCACTGAACTTACCGTTCATGAATGTGACGGGATCAATTTCTGCAGAACTCGGATAATTGGAGGTCCCGCTGAAACCGCCTATGTATGAGAAAAGGTTGAGGTTATTCATCGTGATCTGAATGGTCTGATTGGCACCCATTGAAAGGCCGGCCATTGCCCTGTGGCTGCGATCGGACAGGGTCCGGTATGTAGCGTCAATCATCGGAATTATTTCCTTTATCAGAACCTCTTCAAATGCTGAGATGCCTCCCGGTCCTCCCTGTGGCCTTCCCGGATTGGGTGTGGAGGAGCGGTCTGCTCTTGATGCATACCCTCTGTCCATTACGATGATCATAGGCACAGCCTTTTTCTCAGCAATCAGGTTATCAAGAATCAGATTAGCCCTGCCCTGGACTGACCAGCCTGTCTCGTCTTCGCCCATGCCGTGCTGCAGGTAGAGCACAGGGTAACGGGCAGAAGTGTTCTTCTCATAATCCGGGGGAGTATAGACAAAGCAACGCCGCCATGATTGGGTGATCTCAGAGAAATAGAGATTCTCCCTTACCTGGCCATGCGGTACTCTTTTCAGTGCATAGAACTCCTGATCTTTTGCAGGGATCTCTATACCGCTGCCCCACCGGCTGGCGCCATAGAAGTACATGCTTCCCGGATCAGGCACCTGTGCGCCGTCAATAACGAGCTGGTAATAATGGAATCCCTCATCCTGGGGATTTGAATCGCCGGTCCAGACACCCTGGTCGTCCTTTTGAAGGTCATACTTAACGCCCCCAATATCGAGCTGTACCTTCAAAGCCTGTGGTGCCGGGATGCTTGCACGCACACGGCCTTCAGAGTTTACCTGCGGATATTGTTTACCGGGCTGGTTCAGGGTTGAGGGCCTGAAATCTTCCACACTGGCCGGGCCGATATCCTGGGCAGGGCACAGATTACCCGTTAGCAGTGCTGCCGATATCAAAAACAGAGATCTGTAGTTCATCATTTAACTTTATGAAATTCCTGTACTATCATCAATCAACTGCTAACCAACCTGGTCTTTACTCTTTAAACAGAAGCTGTGCAAATTCGTACAGGCTTCTTCTCCATGACTGCCATTCATGGGCTGTAAGAGGTGAGACATATGCGGTGCTTTTTATCCCGGCCTGGTTAAGTACGTCGGCTGCTGCTTCTACACCTTCAGAACCTCTTTCGCGGCTGCCATAGCTCATGAACACATGTTTGACTTTTGATTTGTCACTGATTTCGTCAGGTGCAATGGTACCACCGCTGAAGAGTCCGATGTATGAGAATGTATCGGGATGGGCCAGGGTGACTGATTTGGTACACATGGCTCCCATTGACAATCCTGACATTGCCCTGTGAGCCTGGTCGGGAATTGTGCGGAAATTTTCATCAACCCATGGAATCATATCCCTGATCATCAGATCCGCGTATTTGTCAAACGAGAAGCGGAAGCGCGGACGCTGGACCAGAGCACCGGGAGCCTGAGTTGCCTGCCGCGCGGCTCCGGGCGCTGTTGCCGGAGTAGCGGCAGTACGTGGAGGCATGGGGAACTGAGGCCCCACGGCGCTGGTCTCCATGACCACAATAAATGGTCTGATCTTTCCTTCTGCAATGAGATTGTCAAGAATCAGGTTGGTACGCCCCATCTCAATCCAGACCCTTTCATCTTCACCACCACCATGCTGAAGATAAAGAACAGGGTACCGGTCTGTGGTATTCTGCTCATATGACGGAGGTGTATAAACAAAGATGTGACGCCATGATTTTGCTACATCTGAATAGTAATTCTTTATCAGGACGTTTCCGTGAGGCACATCTTTCAGCTGGTAGAACCCTCCATCGGGGTCGGGGATCTCAAAGCCGTTGCACATGTGACTGTAACCTATGAATGCATTCGTGGCCGGATCAACAACTATGGCCCCGTCAACTATCATCCAGTAGTTGTGATAACCTTTGTCCTGCGGTTCACTGGTATATTCCCATACACCGTCAGATCCCTTAACCATATCAAAGGGGACATTAACGATGGATACCTGAACCTTCTGCGCATCGGGCGCATGAAAACGGAATGTAACGCGTGAATCGGCTTCAATACGGGGATATTGAGCCCCGTAAAGATTGTACGGTGAAGCATGAGCGGTGTCAGCATTGAAAACTTCAGATGCCTGCCCTGACTGCGCAACGCAGGATATCCCTGCTGACAAGAAAATCAGCAAACAACCAACCAATGATTTTTTCATTTTGTTTAGTTCTATTAGATTATTGAATCCGTTGATTGAAAATGAAATGAGGCTTTCAGGCATAGTCTTACTCTGTTCTTCAGTTGAATTATTTAAGTTTACATAATGTGGGATTGAAAGCCCGGATCGGTGTAAAACTCCTAATAAAAAACTTAAGACTAGTTCAATTTTTAAGCAAATGATGATTGAAATTTAAAAGTCGACCACAAAAGAGTTAAAAAAGCATAATTTCAGGGTACGGCATACCGGTAAGGGTCACGGCGCTACCGGATGCCATGACCCTGATGCGGATTGAAATACTTAATTTACTTTCCTTACAAACTGCGAGGGAGAAATTCCGAATTGCTTCTGAAAGGTGGTTGCAAAATATGAAGGCGACGAGAATCCAACGAGGTATGATATTTCATTTATCCTGAAATTGCCGTCAATCAAGAGCTCAGCAGCCTTCTTCAGCCTTGTCAGCCTTATGTATTCCACAGAGTTGAGGTCTGTCAGGGCTTTTACCTTCCTGTATAGTGTTGAGACACTTATTCCCATTAACTCTGATACCTTCTCAACACTTAAATCAGTCTCGGAAATATTTTCCATAAGGGTGGAATTAAGCTTCTTAAGGAAATCCTCATCCGTCTTGTTCAGTGCTACGGACCTGAAATGAGCCAGTGGAGAATTGATGAAATTCTGCTGTTCAAGCCTTCGGTTTCTTATAAGGTTCTGTATTTGAGCAATAAGATGGTCAGTCTCAAAGGGTTTCTCAATGTAAGCATCTGCGCCTGAGTCGAGGCCTTCTATCTTTGCATTTACATGAACAGAGGCCGTAAGCAGTATAACCGGAATATGGCTGAATTCAATTGTTGACTTGATCTGACGACATAGTTCATATCCGTTCATTACCGGCATAATTACATCACTAACTACCAGAATGATATTAAATTTCTTCAGTGCCTTTAGTGCCTCTTCACCGTTATGAGTTAGTATTACGTTATATTCGCCGGAAATTTCTTTGGCTATGAACCTGCCCATTTCAATCTCGTCTTCCACCAGAAGCAGATTGTGACAATTGTCTGCAGCAGAGCTGAAGACTTCAAATTCATCGGTTTCCTTGAGGCTTGATTCCTGTGCGGGATTTTCTATTTCACTGATAGATTCTTCCTGGTATTTGGGCAGCTCAAGCACAAACGAGTTGCATTGGTTTACGGTAGTGTCAAGAAACAGTCTGCCATGATGAAGTTCAGCTATGGAGCGGGCAAGAGACAACCCCAGTCCGGTGCCCTTGTTGCCAGGTTTGTTGGAATCAAGCTGATAAAACGGCTCGAAGATCTTATCCGCCAGTTCCTTCGGGATCAAACTGCCGTCATTGTTAATCCTTATTTTCATGACACTGTCCTGATCGGTACCCGGCTCCAGACATATGTCAACCCTGGATTCGGCAAACTTCAGTGCATTTGACAGGAGGTTGCTTAAAATCTTTATGATTGCTTCCCTGTCCAGGGCAAGCTCGTAATGATTTACCGGTGAATTAAGATTGACAGATATCTGCTTTTCCTCACTGTATGTAAGGAACAGGTTGAATGTTGACTCCACCAGCTCGTACAGGTCGGTTCTGATAAAATTGAGTCTCAGTCTTTCCTTCTCTGTCTTCCTGAAATCAAGCAACTGGTTGGTAAGGTTGAGCAGCCTGTCAGTATTTTTTTTAATGATCCGCAGGTTCTCCTCATGATCATTCAGGTTTTTTGAACCAGCCTTCAGAATTCTGTCAATCGGGCCCTTGATCAGGGTCAGCGGGGTCCTGACCTCATGTGTTATATTGGTAAAGAAATTGATCTTTGCATTGAGTATCTCCCTCTCCTTGCCGGCTTCAATGGCCTCTATTTGTCTCTGATTTTCGACAGCCTTCTTCTTAAGGTAGGTAATTATCAGGAAGTAGCCAATAGCTGTCACAGTGAACAGGTAAAGTATGTATGCAGGCAGCGAGAGCCAGAATGGCGGGGAGATCCTGATCCTCAACCTTGCCTCGGTTTCACTCCAGGTATTACCGCTGGTTGAAGAAACAACCCTGAACATGTAATCTCCCGGAGACAGATTTGCATAGTTTACCTGCCGTTCACCGGACACCTGTACCCAATCCGGATCAGCCCCCTCCATCATATACTTGTATCTTGTAAGCCTGGGGCTTGTAAAGCCTGGAGATACAAACTCAATGCTTAACGATGACTGATTGTGCTTCAGTGAGATCCTGTCAGTTACAAGTATTGATTTCGAGTCAGGAGAACCTTCACCTTTGCCGGGATATTCTCTGCCATTGACATGCAAATCAGTAAAATAAACGGGAGGATTATAGTTGCTTTCCTTTATCTCAGCAGGATTAAATGCCAACAGTCCATTGACCATTCCAAAATACATTCTTCCATTTTTATCCTGATAAGCTGAATTATAACTGAATGTATTCCCCAGGAGACCATCATCCCTGGTATAAACGGTAAAGACGCCTGCATCAGGAGCATATCTGAGCAATCCCCTGGTAGAGGTTATCCACAGGTGACCACGGCTGTCCTCCAGGATGGCACAATATATGGCAAATTCAATGTCCCTGCCCGGGATGAACCGGCTGATCACTCCGGTGGATGCATTCATGCAGCTGAATCCGCCTCCTTCAGTGGTGAACCAGATATTATGTTCCTTGTCCTCATATATTGAGGTGATATACTCATTTTTAAGTCTGCCGTAATCGTCATGGTCTGATAACACCTGTTCGCACATCTCCGAGGATGCATCATATTTATGCAATCCCCTCCCGTATGTTCCTACCCAGATGTTGCCCCTGCTGTCCTCATAGAGTGCATGGATGAAAGCATCCGGGGCAACATTTTCAAGAAGACGGAATGTTGAAGTTTCCCGGTTGAACCGATAAATGCCTGAGACACTGCCTGCGTAGACAGTCCCGTCACCCGCCCTGAGAAAGGTGACGAAAGAGTTTGTCAACAGACCTTTGCCCTGATCTTTAATAGTATAATGAGACCTTATTTTTCCGGTATTCAGGTTCATTGCATAAATGCCATTGTCATACGTAGCAATCCATAGTTCGTCATTGTCAACAAGCAATCCCTGGACATTTCTGCTGTTGACCCCGGAAGGACTGTTTCCATAGTAAGATGAGAATATCCCGGTCCGGGGATCAAGGCTTATGAGACCCGCATCTTCAGTTCCTATCCAGATAGTACCGAATGAGTCAGCCCGGATTTCCCTGACCACATTACCGGTCAGCGAGCCAGGCAATCCCGTAGGATAAAACTTTTCGAAGGGTTTGTTTTCATGCGGGAGGTAATTGACCCCGCCATAAAAGGTCCCGGTCCAGATTCCTCCCTCCATGTCCTGGCAGATGAAACGAATTGCATTATTTGACAGGGAGAACGGGTCAGTGGGAACCATCTGAAGGGCTTTTACAAATCCCGTTTCAAGATTATAAATATATATGCCCGATTCTGACCCAATCCATAGTTCGTTATTGTCAAGTAACTCTATTGTATTGATAATGATACTATTATGAAGCCGGGTGTCATCTCCGAACAGGTCTGTGACCTTACCTGAATTTGGCTCAAAAAGCCTGAGACCTGCCGTTTTGGTTGGTATGACAAATCCGTAACTACCGGCATCCACTATTTTTCCCAGGATGGCTGAAGATGCTGTTTCATTGTCGGTCAATATTTTAAAACCAGAGAAGTCATCTGCCCTGGCGTCATATTTATATATACTGCCATCGTAGGCGGATATCCAGATATCTCCTGCATTTGTAAGTGTGATGTTTCCAGGCAGAAAATATTCGTTTCCGGAATACCAGGTCAGTCTTCCGGTTTGTTTGCTGTATTTATATGTTCCTGTAAAAGTAGCCAGCCAGATATTATCATTGTTATCGGCAACTATATCCACAACCGCCCTGTCAACCTGGAAGTTTTCATCTTCAATGGTTCCGAAGTAATCATTGTCCGGCATATAATAGCAGAGACCCCTGGCTGTTCCTATCCATATCCATCCCTGATTATCTTCACATAGTGACAGAATGAAGTTGTCCGGAAGGCTGTTTGATAATGTCTCGTTATGGCTGAAGCTCCTGAACCGGGCCCCGTCAAAGCGGTTAAGACCTTCCTTGGTGGCAAACCACATAAAGCCTCTCCGGTCCTGTATGCCGGCCATCACTGTATTGTTCGAAAGACCGTTGTCATTGGTGTAATGTCTGAAGTAGTAGGGCCTGCCATCAGCCAGAAATGATAATGACGTGAGAATTGACAATATCAGAAACAATCTCTTCACCTGTAAATGCTATTTTCATTAAAGATAAGGTGTTCGAAAGTTAGTAAAAGATCCTTGAACTGGTTCATATGCACGGCGCCGGTCAGTTGTTATTCAGAAATTTCATTAAATTCGCAAACTGACATGAGATGCGGCAAAATTCATTTTGAGTCTTTAATGGCTTAATTATCAATGAGTTCACATTTAAGTCTCATTATCTGAGTCAACCTTGAAACGAACAATTTAAATATTTCAACCAGGACAATCATTAACACAGTAACGATCTATTATGAACATTAAACGCAAAACATTCCTGTTGGCGGCAGGCTTAATGCTTCTGACCGGACCGGCGCTTCATGCACAGCCCGAAAGACCTTTTCGTCAGATGGATGATCCCACAAAACGAGACACTGTTCGCAGCATTGAGCAATACTTTACTCCGGCAACGAAATCGAAAATGACACCGGATGCTGAAGGCTTCATCCGGCGCTGGATGCTGCTTGAACCAATAAGCAAGCCAAACCGAACCAATACCGTTTTTACGGACAGCTACCTCAGGCAGGCATTTGACACCCTCTATTTCCCCAACCAGTTTACAATTCTTCCCAAAGATGGTGAAAAGGTAAAAGTGGGAGATCAGGAACTGAAATGGCATGCTCTGGATAGCAGAAATTTCAATGTTAAATTGTTCCGTTTCGCATATGGGTTGCATAAGCCGGTATACGGGGTACTTTTCTGGGCGGTAACCGTTGTAAACAGCCCGGAGGAAATGAAGAACGTGAGAATGTCTGTAGGATCAAATTCTGCATCTATGTGGTGGTTAAACGGGAACGAAGCAGTCTTGCTTTCCGGAGACAGGCGAATGGTGATGGATGATTGTGTATCGCCACGCCTGACACTCAACAAGGGAAAAAATATAATCCGCGGAGCAGTAATCAATGGCCCCGGGATGAGTGATTTCTGTGTTCGCTTCCTCGACGAGAATGGGCAACCGGTAAAGGATATCACCATTACCTGTAAATAAAGTCAGTCATACTGCCAGGAACCTAAATTGGATAAGAATTGAAAATATTATGAAGACAATAATTATTAAAATGGGTGTCACAACCCTGTTATCAGTTTGTTTAGCCGCTACGTTGACTGCGCAGATCGGCAAACCTTTCATACATGATCCGTCAACAATCATGGAATGTGACGGGAAATATTACACGTTTGGCACAGGCAGAGGCGGATTGATATCTGAAGATGGCTGGAGCTGGAACAGTGGTGCAGTTAGACCCGGCGGAGGGGCAGCACCTGATGCCATGAAGATCGGTGATCGTTATCTTGTAGTCTATGGCGCAACAGGCGGAGGGCTGGGAGGCGGCCATAACGGCAGAATACTTACCATGTGGAACAAGACGCTTGACCCGCAATCTCCGGATTTTGAGTACACGGAAGGTATCCTGGTTGCCCAGTCTGACGGTATAGAAGATAATGATGCAATCGACCCCGGACTTCTTATGGATCCCAATGATGGGCGTCTGTGGTGTTGCTACGGAACCTATTTCGGGTTCATTCGTCTCATAGAACTCGATCCCGCAACCGGGAAGCGTGTTGAAGGCAACGAAGCCATAGATATTGCCATTGATTGCGAAGCCACAGATCTGGAGTACCGTGACGGCTGGTATTATCTTCTCGGCACGCACGGCACCTGCTGCGATGGTGCAAACTCAACATATAATATTGTTGTCGGCCGTTCCAGGAATGTAACCGGCCCTTACCTTGACAATATGGGCAGAGACATGCTGAAAGGTGGTGGCAAGATGGTCTTGGCAGCAGGCGGAAGACTTATCGGCCCGGGCCATTTCGGACGCGTGATCATTGAAGAGGGAGTTGAAAAGATGTCATGCCATTATGAAGCAGATCTCGATCAGGGTGGCCGCAGCGTACTGGGAATAAGGTCATTGCTGTGGAAAGACGGGTGGCCTGTTGCAGGAGATATTTTCAGGGATGGAACATACGAAATTGAGTCCGTGAGAAGAGGATATGCCCTGGAACTTGTAGTTGATTTCGTACGTATGCCTCGCACCATGCGCGGATTTGCTCCCAGCAATGATGAACCGGTGGAACCTGTTCCGTCACAGACACTGGCAGATGTGATTAATACCTGGCCGGCCGGGAACATTGGCGTACGAATCGGGGATTACATGACCCGTCCGCATCAGAAATGGACCATTACGGCAGCCCCCGATGCAGGGGGATATCTGGGAGGCCCATATTATAAGATTGTGATCGAGGGAACGGACCGTGCACTGGCAGCAACAGCCGATGCAGAAGTAATAACGGTTCCGGAATTTACCGGTGCACCGGAACAATTGTGGCGAATTGATCAGTTGACTGACGGAACCTACAGGATTATGCCAAAAGTGGTTCCCGGCTCAAATGAGAAACTGGCCCTGGTCTCTGCAGGAGACAGTACGCCCACTCTTGCTGAGTTTGACATGAACAGTGACAATTCCAAATGGAATTTCAGAGCTCACTGAACTTTATCAGGCACAAACCACTAACGGAACCGATTTTATTTAACATGAAGAGAATAATCATTACTGCATTTGCACTGCTGCTGGCACCGGTCTCTAATTACGTTTCCTGCCAGGATTTGAAACTCAATGATCTTGAGTATTTTGAGACGCAGGGCGTTAATGTCCTCGTGTACAGCAACCTTTTTACCGGGGGGTTCAATGATGAGAAAAACGCCGGAATAGAGTTGATACACCATGGTGTCAGAACAGTACAGGGTGGAGCCGTGAGGCTTTCCAGCACCCCGGAACAGTGGGATCTTGTGCCTGCAATGCCGTCGCGGAAGGTTGACCCTGCAGCGCAGACCATTGAGGTTGCTTTAAGGTATGATGATTACGATTTTGATTCGCGTGTGGTTGTCACCGCCATGGGTAAGGGTGTTGAAATTTCTGTTTACCTTGATAAGCCTGTTCCGGCCGCACTTGAAGGCAGTGCAGGATTTAATCTTGAGTTTCTTCCCTCGCAATACTGGAACAAGGCCTATGTGGCGGACGGCCGCTACAACCGGTTTTCCCGTTATGTGGCCGGTAACAGCATCACGAAGCCCAACAGCCAGAAGCCTAAGCAGTTCAAGGGATATGTTACTTCCGATGACAGGGGAACAGGCAGATTTGTCGATCCCCTTCCGCTGGAAACAGCCCGCACATTGATTCTTGCTCCTGATGATCCGGAACGCCTGGTGAAAATCACCTCTCCGGATGCTGACATGATGCTTTTAGACGGCCGCGTGCTGGCTCAAAACGGCTGGTTTGTCGTTCGCAGCCTGCTTCCGCCAGGAAAGACAGGCAAGGTTTTAACGTGGACTGTTGAACCAAATGCAATTGACGGCTGGATCAGGGAGCCAAACATCGGTTTCTCCCAGGTGGGCTATCTCCCTTCCCAGCCTAAAGTCTCCGTTATTGAACTAGACAAGAAAGACAAACCCCTGGCAGAAGCATCAGTTTATAGGGTAAGCGAAGAGGGCAACGCTGAAAAAGTATTCAGCGGCAAAATCGTGCCCTGGGGTGATTATTACAAGTACCATTACGTCAAATTCGATTTTTCTCCGGTTGAGACCCCGGGCATATACTATATTGAGTATGGCAGCATTAAAACAAATAACTTCCTGATTGAAAACAGCGTTTACGACAGGATTACCGATGCCACGAGCGATGTATGGATTCCCATACACATGAATCACATGTTCGTAAACGAAGCTTACAGGGTGTGGCATGGCGAACCGTTCAAGGAGGGCTATCTGCAGGCTCCGCCAAATACCGATCACTTTGATCTCCACCGGCAGGGACCGACAACTGATACAAGATTCAAAGCCCTGGAGCTGATCCCGGGGTTGAACATCGGCGGTTTTTTCGATGCAGGCGATTTTGATATCGAGACCGGATCAAACATTATGGTGGTTCAGAACTTTGTAAGGACATGGGAGTACTTCAAGCCCCTGCGTGATCAGACTTTCATTGATCAGGAGCAGCGCTATGTGGATCTTCACCGTCCGGACGGTATACCGGACATGTTGCAGTTCATAGAGCATGGAACACTCAATATGGTAGCCCAGGCAGAGAATATCGGCCATATGGCACAGACCCTGTCGAATTCTGTTCTCGACAATTATCATCATCTTGGTGACGCAGCCTCAATAACCGACGGCCTTCCCTATAACCCTGACCTGGGCCCGTACGAGATAGCTGCTGACGGCCTCTCGAGCGGAGTGAAGGATGACATGTGGGCATTTACAAGCCGCAATCCCGGCCTCGATCTGTCGGCCGCAACAATGTTAGCCGCAGCAAGCCGGGCATTGAAGGGATATAACGATGATCTCTCGGAGAGAGCCCTGCAGCAGTCAAAAAGACTCATGCAGGAGGCAACGGAACTGATTGCCGGCAATCCGCATGCTAACCGCACATGGGGAGGCGGACCGGCAAATTTGGGCACCAATCTCCAGCTTTACATCTCGACTGGTGAACAACAGTACAGGGAAAAATTCCTGGAGATTCTATGGCCTGCACTTGATCGGTTCGTCAGCTTCAGCCTGCTGACGGCACTGGATGCCATACCATACATGGATGACTCATACAGGGAGAAGCTCCGCCCGTATGTTCTAAAATACAGGGAATACATTGAAAGGCTTGAAAAGGATAATCCGTACGGAGTGCCTATTGGCCTTGGAAACTGGGCAGGTGGAGGAGAAGGGTTGAACTTCGGCACCACCGTCTGCTTCGCAAGCAAGTATTTTCCTGATATTATTGACGCTGACCACGCTTTCAAGACCGCCAGCTGGCTGTTTGGCTGCCATCCGTATCACAATTATTCATTCGTGGCTACAGTTGGCGCCGCCCGTCCGAAGGCAGTCTTCTATGGAAATAACAGGGCTGATTTCTCATTTATCCCGGGCAATGTTGCCCCGGGCGTATTGTTCAGAAAACCCGACCACTTTGAAAATTATGACGACTGGCCATTCCTCTGGGGACAAAACGAGGGCACCATTGCCGGGAACACCAGTTATCTGATTTTTGGATCAGCTTTCAAGGATCTGGTGAAATAGGCGTTTATCTTTTAATATTAGCCTGAAAGTCAAGACGATTCAGAGACAAACTCTGAACTTAAAGATACTGCTACGCGGCTTACAAACTATCTATATAGCGAATAAACTCTTTACCAATGAAAAAATCAACATGCTTTGTTTTCCTCTGTCTGATCACGGCCGGATATGTATTTACGGGGTGTAACCTGAAAACCAGCCGGAATCAAAATCCGGTTGTTACAACCACTTCGGGTACTGTTTCCGGCAGTATTGAAGATGGAGTTTATTCCTTCAAGGGAATTCCCTACGCCAGGGCTGAAAGATTCATGCCTCCGCAGGAGCCTGATGCCTGGGACGGAGTCCTTGAATGCAATGAATTTGGGCCTGTAGCCAAACAAATAGTAGCCTGGATTGCAGATTCCGTGATGGATGAAAAAAATCTGTTCAGTGTAAATGTCTGGACACAGGGATTATCAGATGGCAAAAAGAGACCGGTTATGCTATGGTTGCACGGAGGAGGATTTCATGTTGGCAGCAGCAATGATCCCATGACATATGGAAAAGCTCTGGCCAAAAAAGGCGATGTGGTTGTGGTATCCTTAAATCACCGGTTGAATATCCTTGGTTTTCTTGATCTGTCTGCATGTGGTGAAAAATATGCCCAATCGGCGAATGTCGGCATGCTTGACATTGTGAAAGCCATGGAGTGGGTCCGGAGGAACATTGAGAATTTTGGAGGCAACCCTTCCGATGTGACCATTTTTGGCGAATCAGGAGGTGGTGGTAAAGTCGGCACCCTGATGTGCATGCCGGCGGCAGAAGGTTTGTTCCACAAGGCAATCATTCAAAGCGGAACCCTTCTGAACGTTATGGACAGTGAACAATCACAGGCCCTTGGTATTGCGGTTCTCAAAAAACTGGGACTTACACCTGACGAGGCGGAGAAACTGGATACAATTCCTTACATGGATCTTGTCAAAGCAGGTAATGAAGCTGTAGCTGAGATTTATGGTTTAAGGACACCCGGAACCCCTGAGATGTATGGTTTCGTACCTTCAGCAGACGGCGTTGTTTTGTTGCAGCAACCTTTCAGTCCCGGATTTGCCGGTATTTCAAAGGATATACCTCTGATGACCGGTACCACCCTCAATGAACTTATGAGAACATATTATGCCGAAAAAGACCTGACAATGGAACAGGCAGGGGAGCGGCTGGCAAAGGAGTATGGTGACCGGACCAATGAATACATTGAGCTGTTCGCAAAAGCTTACCCTGACTATACGCCTCAGGATCTTATATCCATTGACAATGTTTTCAGACCTTATACAATAAGGGCCGCTGATGCAAGGGCAAGGGAGGGAGGTGCTCCGCTGTACGTTTACTTCCTGGCATGGAAAAGTCCTGTGGACAGTGCATCCAGAGGTTCTTTCCATGGTCTGGACATTCCCCTGGCCTTTTATAATGTGGATCTAAGGCCTGACTGGACAGGTGAATCGGAAGAAGCATGGGCATTAGCTGAAAAGATGAGCTCTGCATGGTTGAATTTTGCAAAGACGGGTGATCCCAATGTGCCTGGTCAGTTGCCTTCGTGGGAACCTTATACTGTTGAGAATGGTGCAACCATGTATTTTGACGATGAGTGCAGGGTTGTACATAACCA
>JAAZBN010000040.1 GCA_012513795.1 Bacteroidales bacterium
CTTTATGGTCTCATCAATAAGGAACTGTCCGCCTGCAGGTTCAGACAGGTCGCAACTGACACATTTCACCTTTGAGGTGATCTTTCTGATCTCGTTCTCAGCATCTTCCAGGCGGCCGGTGTCTCTTCCGTTAAGCACAACCGACGCTCCCTCTGATGCGAGGGCGGCGGCTATTGCCCTGCCAATTCCTCTTCCGGAGCCGGTGACAACTGCCACCTTGCCTTCAAACCTTGATGTTCTTATTTTGGACTCTTTCATAACTCATCTCAGGATTAAACTTAATTGCTGACAGGGATGTAGTCATCGCGTTCACCAGGTGGGTGAAAAAGGCTATCCATATTGTACCGGAATGAAGGGTCAGTATGCACAGGACAATACCATACGGAATGGCAACCAGGGTCTCTGTCCTGCCTTTCGGAAAATGCGCTGCCGAGTAGAGAACTACATTTATTGTAATGGCCGCGGCGGGATCGAGCAGTCTTGCGAGGCCCAAGAGAAGCACACCCCGAAACAGGGCTTCATATCCCAGCAGGTATAGTGCCCATGTAACCGTTTCGATTAACAGCAGCTGACCCGTCCATCGTGATGCCCTGATCTCCGGGTATACCGAGTATATCTTCGCTCTGCGAGCCGTGAAGGATACAACCGGAATGATCACCAGGCCAAGCAGGATAATGCTGATTATTGTGAATCGCGTGGTCTCCGGGTTGAATCCTATGCCTGCATCTGCCAGGGCATAATCTTTAAGAAAAAGAATGCATACTGCCACCGGCAACAGACCGAGAAGAACAAATCCGGTCACCCTCCTGAACACCACATGAAGCACATTTGCCCTGTGGGGATCAAGTCGTGCGTAAAGTATCTCTTTGATTCCTTTTGAACTGGCAATCAGCCAGTAAAGGGTGTAAAAGATAACCGTCAACAGTATAAACAAGCCTGTGAACATTATTTCACTATTCCATGTTTTATCAGATGAAGGCAGTAATATCACTGATCGTCCGGTTTTATTTACATGATGCCAGAGGCCGGTTGAGAGGTTATTGGTACAGCGTGCAACCTGCCCGGCATCATTCAAATTTATGCAAAAGATGGTTCATATTTGCCCGCCTGTTAATTAATTGAAATGGTCGTCATGGTTATTTGGCAGACTGACAATGCAGCATCCGGTCGGCTTCCCTGTCTTTTTAAATGTAATTTTCAACCGAAGATCTGAAGATTGACTAATTTCATATCCCGAAATCCATACATTCAAAATAACAAATCCCACAAACGATGAATCCCAGGATCACCTCCTTACCAATCATTGGCAGCCGCTTCGGCAGAAATCACGTAATCCGGAAAACCCTGAATCTGGCACTCCTGATGATCTTATTTACCCTGTTTACAGAATCTATCCACTCGCAGGGCACCAGGCTGCTTCGCCAGCCGTCCATTACAGATACTCATGTCACTTTCACATATGGAGGCGACATATGGATAGCAGATCTCGACGGCAGCAATGCTGAACGTATCACCAGCACTGCGGCCGTGGAAGGAAATCCTCTCCTTTCGCCGGATGGCAGATGGATTGCCTTTAACTCCAACCGTTCAGGCAACCAGGCTGTCTATATAGTCTCATCTGGGGGAGGCACACCCAGGAGGCTTACGTGGCACCCGGCCCCTGCAACCGTCAGGGGATGGTCTCCTGATGGCAAAAAGATTCTCTATTCAACTACGCGTGACAACGCACCGTCATCCTTTGCACGCCTCTGGACTGTATCTGCTGAGGGAGGACCATCTGCCATGCTTACAAAACAATGGGCCTCAGACGGCTCCTTCTCTCCTGACGGCAGCCAGGTAATTATTGACAGGGTACAGCGCTGGGATGTCGAATGGCGCAATTACCGCGGAGGACAGAACACCCCGCTCATAATTCTGAATCTTGAGGATCAGGGCGAAAAACTGATTCCCAATGAGTCAACAATAGATATTCAACCCCTATGGCTTGGCGACAGGGTCTATTTCCTTTCAGACCGTGATAATACCTCCAATATCTGGTCATACACCCCGGCTACGGAAGAGCTGCAACAGGTTACTCACCTGACAGGCTCCGACATTAAATGGCTTGACGGATATGGCAACATGCTGGCATATGAACGTGACGGTTATCTTCATACTCTTGATCTCTCATCCGGAGAGACACGGCAGCTAAACATAACAATTACCGCTGATTTTCCCTGGGCTGAAACAGGATGGACCGATGTGAAAAAATACGCCAGGGCCGTTTCTCTCTCTCCTACGGGAAAAAGAATAATCATGGAAGCGCGCGGTGAGATTTTCACCGTGCCGGCTGAGAATGGTGATGCCAGAAACATGACCCGCTCCTCCGGTGCGGCCGACCACGCCCCTGTCTGGTCCCCGAAAGGAGATGAGGTGGCATGGTTCTCCGATGCCGGAGGAGAAGGTTACAACCTGCTCATAGCATCACAGGACGGCTTATCCGATCCCCGGAAAATCTCCATAGGCGAGTCGAAGATGGCCTGGGAACCGGCCTGGTCACCTGACGGGAAGATGATTGCCTTTGCTGATGACAAGGTGAGAGTACGGATAGTGGATATTGACAAAGGAACCATCAGGACAATTGACACTGCCGGTGTAAACACTGAAAGGGGTGATATGGGCCTTACATGGTCACATGACTCCCAATGGCTGGCATACACGAAAACAGGAACAAACAATTTCCGGCAGATAAAGGCATGGTCAGCGAAGAGTGATACAAGGCATGCACTCACTGACCCATTCGCAGACTCCTTTTCTCCCGCATGGGACAGGGACGGGAAGCATCTTTACTTCCTGGCAAGCACCAACCTGGCACTCGGCTCGGGATGGGCAAATACCAGCGCCATCACTTCCGATCCGGACTACACTGTCTATGTCATCAACCTCAGAAAGGATGACCCGTCGCCCTTCAAGCCGCAAAGCGACGAAGAGACAGTGAAGGAAGAGAAGAAGCCGGAGCCGGAGACAAAGAAACAGGCAAAGGGCAAACAGCCCGAAAAAAATGCCGCGGACAGTGCAGGTGCAAAAAGCAAGGATCCTGTTGCTGTCACCATTGACCTTGCAGACATCGGCCGGAGAACCATTACGCTGCCGTTGCCCAGGGGCAATTACCGGATGCTTGTCAGCGGTCCCGCAGGCACCCTTTTTACAGGCGAGAGCAAAGAGGGAACACCCGGGTATGTTATCAGGAAATTCACCCTTGAGAAGCGCGAAGCCAAAGATTTCGTCAGCGGCGCAAACCAGGCCTCCGTCTCTGCCGACGGCAACAAGATGCTCGCAAGAATTGGCAGCGACTGGAAGATAATGAACACTTCAGCAGCTTCAGGCTCTGACGGAAAGACAGTTAAGATTGACCTGAAGATGCTCCTCAACAGGTCAGAAGAGTGGAAACAGATTTTTGAGGAGGCATGGAGATATGAGAGGGATTATTTCTACGATCCCGGAATGCACGGAAGAGACTGGAATGCAGTATATGAAAAGTATGCTCCGCTCATCCCGTTTGTTAAGCACAGGGCTGACCTGACTTACATCCTTGATCAGATGAACGGTGAACTGTCAGTAGGACACAGTTTTGTCGGCGGAGGCGACTACCCTGAGGTGGAGAAGTCCTCTGCCGGATTGCTTGGCGCTGACCTGATGCCGGAAAACAACCGCTGGAAGATCAGCCGTATCTATACAACTGAAAGCTGGAACCCCGAGCTTTCAGGTCCGCTTGACAGGCCCGGGCTGAAGGTAGAGGAAGGATATTACCTGGTTGGCATAAACGGGAAGGAGCTCACTGCCGCAGATGATCCGTGGCAATACCTTGACGGAACGCTGAATGTGCAGACCACACTGCATATCAACAAGAATCCGGAGTTTGAGGGGTCCTGGAAAGAGGTGGTGAAGCCCGTCGGCAGTGAATCAGGCCTGCGCCAGAGAGCATGGGTGGAGGATAACCGCAGGCTGGTCGACAGCCTTTCCGGTGGCAGGCTGGCTTATGTGTGGGTACCAAACACCAGCACTCCGGGTTTTGTCTCATTCAACCGCTATTTCTTTGCACAGCAGGATAAAATGGGTGCGGTGATCGATGAGCGTTTCAACGGTGGCGGCCTGCTTGACGACTATATGGTTGACCTGATGAACCGCCGGATCAGGGCTGCCCTTACCAATGAAGTGCCCGGAGGCCGGCCGTTCCGCCTTCCGGCAGGCATCCTCGGTCCGAAGGTTCTCCTTATAAATGAGATGTCAGGTTCGGGAGGCGACTTCTTCCCGTGGGTTTTCCGCCAGCAGAAGACTGGGCCCCTGATCGGAACACGTACCTGGGGAGGACTGGTGAAGTCATCGGTGCATTATGCTATGGTCGACGGAGGCACCCTTACTGCTCCTGACAACGCAGTTTTTGATCCCGTGGCAAAGAAATGGATAGCCGAAAATGAGGGTGTGGCCCCGGATATTGAGGTGCGCCAGGATGCGGTCTCCCTTTCCAGGGGGATAGATCCCCAGCTGGAAAGAGCGGTCAGGGAAGCATTGAAGCTACTGGAGCAGGAGGGCGTAACGGAGATAACACCTCCGCCATACCCCAGCCCGGCAAAGAAATGAACAATTGCCTGTTTATGACCCAAACCGCCATGTCATGAACATTACACTCCTTTCATAAGGACAGTACCTGGCCATTTTTTAACCCTGCAGGCAATCTGGCTGCAATATTCATCTTTCGCATATTGCGTTTCGCACTTTGCGTTTCACGTGTTGCGAAATCAGAATAAAATAAATATCTTTGGGAAAACAAAGATTATGAATCCATTCGTCATTAAAGGGTACAAAGGCCCTCAATTTTTTTGCAACAGGATTGAGGAGAGTGAATGGCTGGTTAACGCAATAAGGAACAACCAGGACATCACATTATATGGTTACAGGAGACTGGGCAAATCTGCATTGATACAACATGTTTTCAGGAAGCTGGAAAAAGAATATGTTTGTATATATACTGACATCTGGGGCACAAGCAATGCAGAAGAGTTCACCAGGGAACTTGCGAACGGAATCATTAAAAGCAAGGTCTTCTCTAAGCAGAAGTTTTCAGAAAAAATGGTAACCTTTTTGAAATCAATCGGAGCTTCATTCAGCATTGGAATTGATGGCTTACCCTCAATAGATATGATCTACAGGGATAGAAAGAATATTTTCGGCAACCTGGAAGAAATATATCATTTCTTAAATCAGCTCAAAATCCGGATTGTGATTGCCATCGATGAATTTCAGGAAATTAAAAAGTACGATAACCAGTCTCCGTTTGAAGGCAAGCTACGCGCACTCTCTCAGCAAAGTCAAAATATTGTCTTTATTTACAGCGGAAGCGAACAACACTTGCTGAATGATATATTTACAAAATATAGTATGCCATTTTACCAATCAACACGAATGGTTGCTATTGAAAAGATTGAAAAAAAAGTATACTTCGATTTCATCATAAAACACTTCAGGAAAGCTAAAAAAGAGGTGAATCATGAAATCGTTGATTATATACTATCAATATCCCACCAACACACCTACTATGTTCAGGCAATCGCCAATTTTTTATACAGCCTTGAAAAACAGCCCGGTTCAGTAACAGAATTTGAGTTATTGTACCGTGATTTTATACTGGAAAAAAGTGTTTTCTACAGCGAGCTCCCTGAATTGCTTACAAAACAACAGTTCATTGTATTAAAAGCAATTGCAAAGTTAAGCACAATCTCAAGTCCGAACTCGGCTGATTTCCTGGAAGTATCAAAAATAAAAAGCCCTAGCAGTATGCACAGGGCAATAAACTCATTACTTGACAAGCAACTTATTATAAAAGACCATGGCTCATTCAGGCTATATGATGTATTCCTTGAGCATTATCTAAAATATATCTGATCCTGAGGATGGCATTCTTGAGACACACAACTTGTATGCTTCACTGAAAGACAAGTTGAGGTGCCCAGTCTTTATCCCGATAATCTCCAATACATATTGTGACATCAAAAGTTACACCTGGCTGCAAGAGTTCTGTATTTTTAACAGGCCAGCCAGGGATGACAGGTTCGGGATAGATATCAGGCTGGCGTCCGGCAACACAGCCAGCCGGATACTCCCTGTCAAAGTCCATGACCTTGACCCCAGGTGGGCTCCCTGAAGCATCAGGGCGGATTCAATAAAATGCTTGATCATTATATGTTTGAATAACAGAGACATAGAGAGATAACTTTATTGCGTATATTTACGTGTCGTAATTATACGACATGTATATTTGCGCTATAAATTATGTCATTATGAAGCCGAAGGAAGAAAAAAACAGTAATCCATTCCAGTTCGGTGTCGTCATCGACGACACGGCATTCTGCAATAGAAAAAAGGAGATATCGTTTCTGAAGCAGCAAATTCAAAACGGATACTCCACATGGCTGTTTTCACCAAGAAGATTTGGCAAAACATCACTGGTCAATAAGGTATTTCGTGAGACAACTTCAGCTATCTGTATATATGTTGACCTTTACAACATTAAATCCCTGGATGACTTTAGCAGGAAATACTCGGATATACTTGCCAGGGAACTTTTTAACTGGAGAGATGAGATAAAAAGTCTGACAAAAAAATTGTCGGAAAGTTTCAGGCATCTTTCTCCGGGGGTGTCATTTGATCAATTCGGAAATCCCGGTCTTTCTCTTAATATAAATAATATTGAGCAGCAGAAAGATATTGAAACAATACTCGACGTTCCCAACAGCATATCCCAACAAAGAAAAAGGCGGATATGCATTGCGTTTGATGAGTTCCAGGAGATATCAAGAATTGATCCCTTCCTGTTGAACTGGATGCGCTCCTCGTTTCAGAGACACCGTGATGTCTCTTACATTTTTCTTGGCAGCAAACAATCTATGATGGAAGATATTTTTGCTTCTGCACAGTCACCTTTTTTCGAGTTTGCAACCAGAATGAAACTGTCCGTTATCACTGCAACAGAACTATCCGGTTTCATAAATGAGAAATTCAGTGATTATGGCCTGCAGATCAAAAAACACACGATTGACAGTATCCTTGCAGTATCGGAGTGTCAGCCACATTATACACAATTCTTTGCTTCCGTGGTCTTTGATCTTATACGTGGCGGAAGTGATCAGGACAAGGAAGATTTCAGGGATGCATGGCTGAACAGGGTAATGTATTCGCAGATAGATATTTTCCGGGATATCTATGATCAATTGACCAATACGCAACGTTCAACCCTGCTGGCCTTAGCAAAGATCGGAGGTTCTGGTATTTTTTCAGACAGGGTCCGGACTATGTTTGACCTGCCAGTAAGTTCCTCATTGACTGAGGCACTTAAATCATTGCAGAAAAAAGCGCTGATCTATAAATCTGAAAACGAATACAGGTTTGCCAATCCTGTATTCAGGGAATGGTTATTGACGTTGCAGAAAAAGCCCTGACTGCCTTCTGCCTGACCTGATTTTTCCTTGCAGATGTGAGGTCTTAAATACTATCCTGTCTTTAATCGTAAATATGGCGGAGCCGGTTGAAGAGGCAGTGGTATCACAATTATCCTTCGCATAGAACCTCACGATGACACTTGTATCTCCTGAAAATTATCCTGATACTTAAATTTCTGTCAAACATTCATAATTTTACACTATAACTAATCTAAGCGGTATGGATGCCACAGAGATACTGATCAAGATCCGGAAAATTGTCCGTTCAATAGATATCGAATCCAAGAAGATACAAAAGGAATAC
>JAAZBN010000041.1 GCA_012513795.1 Bacteroidales bacterium
CATGCAGAAAGGATCATTACCACGGCAAACGCAGGAATAATAATTCGATGACACTGATTAGATTTCACATGTTTAGTGTTAATGAATTTTCACTGATGCAGCACATTCAATCTCAACTAGTTTTCATTGAAATGTCCACTTGGAGAGGCGATCTTAAAGCCTGGTTATCAGCCCTTATCTTTAAGGACCTAAAAGATATAGTCTACACATATATTAGCTGCTTTTACTAAGAGAAGGCTGCAATAGTCTGCTTGCATACCTGTCCAATCACACTCTGCAGCTACTAGCATATAATAATTGCACACGTCGAAGGTAAACTGATAACATTTTCCATAGTTGCTGGCAGAACAGGTAATTACTACTCCTTCATTGGTGTCTTTTGCATTCGATGATACCGGAAGTAGAGCCAGGATTAATCCCAAAGCCAATACGGCTGAAAGTTTCTTTAGTGTTTTCATTTTGCACGAGGTTAAGTTAAACATATTTCAAAATTCCCAACAATCAGTGTCAAATGCAAATCTTTTTTACGAAAATCAGAGTCAAATGTTATCCTCCTGACGGATCATATTGATTATATTGCTTTTGGAAAACTCGCTGATTTTGCAATCAATTTTCTTTAGCCTGCTACTTGATATCGGAACTGCGTACTTCCCATCCAGGAGAATGGTTTTGTTAAGAATATCAAAGCCCGTAATTCTATAAGTATTTACCAGGAATGAGCGGTGACATCTGAAAAACATATCCGCGGGGAGGGACATTGAAATCTGTATCAGGTTCTTCGATATTTTCTGTTTCTCTCCGTTCTGGAAGCTGATGTCAGAATAACTGCCATCAGCTTCACAATACACTATCTTACCGCAATTGACAAAATAGCTTCTGCCGAAGTGATCTTCATTCTTCATAGTCAATAAATAAATACAGTTATTGCAGCGAATTAAAGAATCCCTGAAAATCAGCACATCATGGGATTCCGGCATTAAATATAAAAAATATATTGGTATTCAGATCAAAATACCTCCGGATATTCAATAATACTGGCAGATGCAGTCAGAAAAAAGTCTATCCTGGTCGCCTCCGTGCCCTTACGAACTGATTTCGGTGTAGTACCTGTGAATCTCCGTCTGTGAACGCATCGGGGGTTCACCGTTGCTTACCATCAGGTTTGACAGCTCCGCATCGAGGATACGAGCCTTCACATTGTCACTCCACTGGATATTGAAGATATCGCTTATCTCCTTCCTGATAGCCTGGTCCCAGACAGGGCAGGTGACCTCTATCCTGCGGTCGAGGTTACGCGGCATGATATCGGCAGAGGTGATATAGACCAGTTCATTGCCATCATTGCAGAATATCATGAACCGTGAGTGCTCAAGGAAGCGGTCAACAATCCCTATAGCCCTGATATTGTCACTGACACCGGAGGCCCCGGGGGTCATTGAAAACATCCCCCTGACAATAAGCCTGACCTCCACGCCTGCATCTCCCGCCTTGTAAAGCTTTGTAATGATCTCCTCATCGGTCAGATTGTTGATCTTGATCCTGATCCAGGCTTCCTTCCCCGCCCTGGCATTTTTGATCTCGTTCTCTATTAGACTCACCAGCTTATTCCGCAGGCCAAAAGGTGAAACCAGGAGATGATAGAATTTATCTTTCCGGTAGTTGGCACTGAAGAAGTTGAAGGCTTTGAGCACTTCGTTGGTGATCTTTTTGTCGGATGTGAGCAGCAGGTGGTCAGTATAGACCCTTGCAGTATCCTCATTGAAGTTACCGGTACCTACTGCGGCATACCTCTGAACCACCTCGCCCTTGACCCTGGTTATCAGGCAGAGCTTGGAGTGCACCTTCAGTCCCGGCACCCCGTAGATCACATTCACCCCTTCATCAAGCAGCTTGTTTCCCCATAGGATATTTGCTTCCTCATCAAACCGCGCCTGCAGTTCAACCACGGTGGTCACGCTCTTGCCGTTACGGGCGGCATTCATCAGTGCGTTGATGACGCTTGAGTTCCTTGCCAGCCTGTACAGAGTGATATGGATGGAGGTCACATACGGATCAATTGATGCCTCCCGGAGCAGGTCTATGAAGTGGTCAAAGGGGTGATAGGGGAAATAGAACATTATATCCTTCTTCCTGATGACCGAGAGGATGCTCTGCCCGTACTGCAGTGCAGGATGCCTCACGGGAGTAAGCTTCGGATAGTTAAGCCCTTCGCCCTCAATCTCAATGAACTTCATGAAATCCTTGAAGTTGTGGTAGCGGTTGCCCGGCATGATCACATCCTCAGTTCCGAGATTCAGTTTCTTGGACAGTATCTTAAGGAATTCAGGCGGTATCTCCCTGTCATGTACGAACCTGACAGTCGCACCTTTCTTCCTCTGCTGAAGGCTTTTTGATATTTTCTCAATGTAACTTTCAGAGATATCGTCGGCAATCTCCAGCTCCGAGTCCCTCGTTACCTTGATCGTATAGGCCGTTAACTCATCGAAGGGCAGGATTGAAAAAATCTCCTTCAGCCCCCATCTGATGACGTCATCCAGGAAGATGACATAGCGGATGCCCTTCCTTTCCGGCAGGAGGATGAATCTTGGCAGAATGTTGCGTGAAGGGATCTCAAGGAGGGCGTATCTCTTCTTATCCGTTTCGCTGTTGCGTAGTTGTATTGCAAAGTAGATGGCGTCATCAGTCAGGTTCGGCAGTTTGTTCTCCTTGCTGATAATCAGAGGCATGAGCCTCGAACGAACCTCTTTGCGGAAGTAGTTCCTGACGAACTCTGCCTGCGTGTCATCAAGCTGATCCTCGTGAACGAAGTGGATGCGATGCTTCCTTAGCTCCTTGAGCAGCCCGGCGTAGATCTCTTCGAACCGTTCGCTCTGCGTGAGCACAATGGATTGAACAGCCTTCAGGGTGGCTTTGGGGCTGTAACCGAGTATTGCCTTTGCCTTGTTGCCTAGCAGCACAAGACGCCTCAGCGTGGCCACCCTTACCCTGAAATATTCGTCGAGGTTATTTGAATAGATTCCAAGGAAATTGAATCTCTCCAGCAGGGGCACGTCGCTGTTGCCAGCTTCCTGCAGTACCCTGGCGTTGAAGGAGAGCCAGCTTATCTCCTTGGGGATGTAGGTTTTGCCCATTATTTCTCCTTAGGTGTCAGGAAGTAGAGGGTTCTCCCGCTCTCCGGTTCAACCTCAGACCAGCTTCCTGTGTCAAACTCCAGGCAATAGACTCCGGTCTTGGGCAGTGACTCCGGCTCGTCGGCCGCAAAGTATGCGGCCATCTCAGTGATAAGCGGATTATGCCCGAAGATGGTGACGGCAGGATCGTCATCCTGAAAGCTCCTGATAAAAGGCAGAAACTCATTCTCGCCAAGGTCAAGGTAAAGCTCAGGGGCCAACCTTATTTCTGCTGCACTTATCCCGTACTCCCTGGAGAATATCAGTGCGGTCTCCAGGGCACGGAAAGCAGGGCTGCTTATTATTCGTCCCGGGTGCTCGCCCTTTGCTTTCAATATCTCTGCCATCAGCCTGGTGTTCACCTTACCCCTCAGGGTCAGGGATCTTTCATAGTCAGTTATCTCCGGCGAGTGATCCTCTGCCTTGCTGTGCCTTATGAAAATCAGTTTTCTTTTCCCGGCTGTGTCTGTATTCTTATTCTTTGCCATAGTCTTTGTTTTTGATCATTTGCGGAACCTGATCTGTCTCTCTTGCCCAGTATGTCATACCCCGAAACAGGTTCCCATCTCCATGGCCTGCCTGACCATCGGGTCATCACTCTCCACGAGCTTGGTCTTGCCACCTACCTCGGAGAGTTTGACAGAGGTGATCTCTCCATTGCGCTGAGCCACCATCCTGCCGAACTCACCCCTGGCTATCAGGTTAGCTGCGGCTGCACCGAACC
>JAAZBN010000291.1 GCA_012513795.1 Bacteroidales bacterium
AAGAAACCTGCCCGGGGTATAAATGCCGGCTGCGGGTACTCATATATGATCCCCTCACCGGACCCCGTTACAATAGTATGATAATCATGCAACAGCGCTGTCAGCTCATGTCTTACCGGCCTGATTGTCTCAATGCGCTCAAAAAGCTGCGGAGCATCATGCAAGATCTGCTCAAGGATTGTTATGACGCCCTGTCGCCAGCTTCCTGCCTCACTCTCCTCTCTGTCCTTCTGACTGTATGGAACACTCAAAGTAAACAACCTGCCGTCAATGTCCGATATATAATAGATGCCAGCATTTCTGTCCGCTAAAAAGTACATGTCAACCACGCCATCGAAGAGCACCTGTAAGGTCTTCCCCTCAAGCGAGGGAGAAAGTGATTGGCCTGGCATGTAAATCCCTTTACCCCTGATGGCTTCCTGGCCATTCAGAGACGGATGTACTGCAAAAACGACAGTCAGGCCAAGCAATAACCTGAAAGCCACGCCGCAAGGACGATTACATGAAGTCATTTTCAACATGGTTTGTAAGTAGACTGCTTAAAATTATCAAAACTATTCGATTAAATATTGACAGGCTGAAAATTTTTATTCACCAGGCCGGCAGGGAAATACTTTAATACTGAAGTGCTGACTCTCACTCATGGCAAAAAGATACTTTTTTTCAGATGAAACTCCGTGATCTGATCATTTGTTGCATATTTGAAGGAATAATTTTCTGCCGTTATGAGTACCATTGCTTTTCTTGATGTTTCCCGAAGATTTCTTTCTGGTTATGATCCCGGTTTTCAGACTCTTGTCTCTTCCTGGATCAGCCTGATGTTTATTGTAGTGATCATATGCTTCATTGTTAGCGAGTTGACACGCAACTACAGCCAGGTCGACAAACTATGGAGCCTGCTGCCTCCTGCATACAGCTGGATGACTGTGGCCGCCTTTCCGACGGCAAGGACGGTCATCATGGCTCTGCTGGTTACTCTGTGGGGTCTGAGGCTCAGCTACAACTTCTACCGCAAGGGAGGTTACAGCATTATCCCGTGGCAGGGTGAAGAGGATTACAGGTGGAAGATTCTGAGGGAGAGCAATGCCCTCAGGGGCAGGCTCAGGTTCGGACTGTTCAACCTGCTCTTTATTTCTTTATATCAAAACATAATCATACTGCTGTTTACAACACCTATACTGATGACAGCGCTGCACCCGGGCAAGCCTTTTACCATTACGGATATTGCAGCAGCCATTCTAATGCTTGCATTCATAATAACTGAGACTGTGGCCGATAACCAGCAGTTCAGATTCCAGACAATGAAGCGCTCTGAGCAGAGTGATGCTGAAATGTTCAGGGATTCGTTGAAAAGGGGATTCCTCCGGGAAGGTCTCTGGAAATTTGTGCGGCACCCCAACTTTGCCTCCGAACAGGCTGTCTGGATCAGTTTCTATCTCTTCAGCGTAGCCGTCTCGGGCAGATGGATCAACTTCACCCTGCTGGGACCGGTGCTGCTTGTGATCCTTTTCATCGGCAGCTCAATCATGACAGAACAGATCAGCAGCAGCAAATACCCTGAATACTCAACCTATCAGAAGGAGGTACCAAAATTCATTCCACGGATCTTTCGAAACAGGGATTGAAAATTACACTGCCTTAAATGTTATCCGCGATCCTGAATCACTTCGTTGAAAAAACGAAGGAAAACGTTATGGATCTGATCGCGTATCCTGACATATTCACTGTGAATGA
>JAAZBN010000042.1 GCA_012513795.1 Bacteroidales bacterium
AGCCCTATTATGAGGAGATTGCCAAACAGAACAGGGGCAAGATCAACCGCCTGAGGGTCTACTCCTTCCTTTATTCCTTCAAGCACATCTCACCCACCCTGCCCATGGAGGAGCCGGTGAACCTGAATGTGCTTCCCTCCTTCATTCTGAAAGCATTCAAGATTCTGTTCATTCTGATGGTTGTCCTGACCTATTCAGGTTCAGTGGTGCATATTATCTGGATGATCAGCAGGAGAGGCAGGTTGCGGGAGGCTCTGCCATGGTTGATTATGTATGGCCTTATCTGGTATTTCCCTCTGGCAAATACCTATGCCAATGTTCTTGGTGATGCCAACCGATTCAGGTATCCGGCAGATATATTGATCACCGGCTTGTTCATCTCTTTGATTTTTCTGGTCAGGCAAATGATATTTACACGTAATGAACGAACCGCAACAGTCGACTGATTCACACAGAGTTCCGTGGCTGAGACGGCTTGCTGAAGGCGGGAATACTGTGCCCATATTACTGGCCATCCAGCTGGTATTGCATCTGGCTCTCTACTGTAATACCCTTACTTTTGCAGGAATATCCGAATCGGGAGCATTGCTGGGGAAGCTGGATGCTATACTGGCAGGTGACAGGCCGAAGCCGCTATATGGTTTTTACTGGTATTTCACGCCTGCATATATTGCGTACTTCTTTATCAGCATCTTTGGCACTATTGATGCCTATTATATTTTTCAATGCCTGTTGGCGACACTTACATCATATCTTGTTTATTATGTCACTGTAAGGATTTCCGGCTCCAGGATGTCAGGTGTTGTATCACTCCTTCTCACAACGGTTTACATGGAATACCTGTTATTGAGTTCTGTTTTTTACAACCAGGTATATGAAAACTTCTTTGCCGTTCTCTTTCTTCTGCTGGTGATAGATATTGCATCATCAGGAACACTCAGGAAAACAATACTGAGCAGTCTTGCCGTGCTGGCGGTTGTGCTGTTATCCCTCTTCTTCCGAAACACATTTATTGCCATCTTCTTTTACCTTTTGCTTGCCGGCATCTGGTTTCTGGTCAGCAAGGAGGCAAAATCCGGGGCTGCCCTTCTTTTTCTTTCGGTTATTATCTTCATGACAATGTTCGTGATCAAGCCGCTGGATCATTTCCGGGAGGGAGAATACAGTCCGCCCGCTGCACTGGAATTCTGGGGTCACACCACTTATGGCGGCAACGGAGGGGAAGTGGGGTTCATTTACAGAGAAAACGAAGAGAGGTTCAATGGTCGGCTCGAGGCATATGCAGATGAGAGACGACTATCAGAAATCACCCCGGAGGTGGTAGACGCATTCAAGGCCTCAGAGGTGCGCAGGTTTGTGACCACCACCCCTCACAAATGGCTCTTCCTTCAGATGAAGAAGGTTTTCTATACATTTGGGATTATGCCTCAGCGTGATGGTCTGACGATGCTTATGACAGGCAGGGCTCCTCTGACGCTTGTCCCTTCTGCCATTCTGTTACAGGTCCCCTTTCTGTTCATCATTTTACTGTTTATTTTGACTGTGGATATAAACCTGCGCCGCATTTTCAGTCTGCCAGGAAAGTTGTTTCTGACATACCTGCTTGGATTATATCTTGTGACAGCAATTTCAGTTTACGGTGCATGGGCAGAACGGTACAGGATAGTAGCCGTGGTGACCTTTATCATTCCAGTCATAGGAATAAACATAGAAAGACTTAAAATACTTGTGAGCAGGGATGGAAGAAAAGAACTGATGATAAGGTTATCCTTCGTGCTTTTGATGGTAATCATCTGGGGGTTACAGGCATATGAAGCACTGGTAATACACAGGGATAGATATTTGGGTGCAATTGATAAGATAGTGCAATGAGTCAGCGATTTTAAATGTTGATATTCAATTTCGCTAAGAATTTAAATAGAGAATTACAATGAAGATCTTAGTAACAGGGGGAGCAGGGTACAAGGGTACGGTGCTTGTAAGGAAACTGCTTGACCAGGGGTATGATGTAACCCTGCTTGATAACTTTATGTATGGCTATGAGCCAGTGATGCATCTTGCCACAAACAGCAAGCTGGAGATTATAAAGCATGATATCCGCAACGGGATACCGGGGATGAAGGATTATGATGTCATTTTTCACCTGGCAGGCATAAGCGGGTTCCCGGCATGTGCATCCAATCCTCATTCAGCTCAGCTCATCAATGTTGAGGCGGTACGTCAGATATCCAGGGATCTCTCCCCGGGCCAGATGCTGATCAATGCATCCACGACCTCGATGTATGGCAAATCGGGTGAACCATGTGACGAGAATACACCCGTTGATCCTGTAAGCTCATACGCCCAGACGAAACATGCTGCAGAACAGATACTTCACGATAAACCGAATGTTGTCTCACTGCGGTTTGCAACTGTGTTCGGATTCAGCACACGTATGCGTATGGACCTTATGGTCAACGACTTCGTGTATAAGGCTGTCAAGGAGAAAGTAATTGTACTTTTTGACAGCTTCGCAAAGCGAACCTTTATTCACGTGGAGGATGCTGCCGACTGCTATATTTTTGCAATGAAGAATTTTGAACTGCTGAAGGGCGGGATTTACAATGCAGGCGGTAACAACCTGAATTTCTCCAAGGAGGAGATAGCGGAAAAGATCAGGAAGAAAGTTGATTTCTCAATCATCAACTCAGAGGTTAAGGACAAGGATCTCAGGCATTTCATTGTCAATTTTGACAGGATTGAAAAGATGGGATTCAAACCGGCCCGCACGGTTGAGGACGGCATTGACGAACTGATAAGGATATATGGTTTTTACGAGTATTTTTCACATTATAAAACAATTTAGACTCCAATGCTGGATAAATCAAATCCCACCCTGGCAATAAACGGCGGGACACCCGTTACCGGTCAGCCGGTGCTGATACACAAGCCCTACCTCGATGAGGATGATTTTACCGCGGTTGACAGGGCTGTAAGATCAACCTTTGTTTCAGGGGATGGCCCGGAGTGCCGCAGGTTTGAAGAAATGCTGGCAGAGTATCTGGGCGCAAAGCACGTTTTGTTTGTCAACTCCGCAACGGCTGCCCTGGAACTGGCATTCAGGGTTAAAAATTTTCCTCCCGGATCAGAGGTGATAGTGCCTGACTTTACATATACCTCAACCGCCCTCGGCGCTGTCTACAATAATCTGAAAATAGTACTGGCTGATGTGTATGCTGATAACGGCAGCCTCGATGTTTCGAAGCTTGAGCAGTACATCACCGCCAGGACAGTGGCAATTGCTCCTGTTGACTATGCCGGTATCCCGGCCGACATGGAAGCGATCAACGCAATTGCCCGCAGGCATGGACTTTACGTTGTGCATGACACGGCACAGTCGCTCGGGTCTCTCTACAAAGGTCGCAGAACAGGCACCCTGGCTGATATTTCAACATTCAGTTTTCACGGAACCAAGAACCTGACTACCGGTGAGGGAGGTGCGGTGGTCACTGATGATGATGCCATTGCCGCGCGTATCAGGGTGCTTCGCGAGAAAGGAACAGACAAGCATACCTTCATCACTGAAAACCGCACGAGGGGCTTCTATGAATACGTTGATACAGGGAACTCGTATGTCCAGTCGAACATCCTGGGCGCCCTGGGCGTATCACAGCTGAAGAAAATTGATATGATGAACGGTGTCCGCGGGAGCATTGCGAAGTACTACATTGAAAATCTCAGCAGTATAGAAGAGATTGAATTCATTCGCATCACTGAAGGAGCCGAAACCAACTGGCATATATTCGGCATACTGGTGCCACCGGAAGAGAGGTACTGGGTAATGGATGCCCTGAGGGATGAAGGAGTGATGGCCAATGTTCACTATTCGCCCCTGCACATGAACAGATTCTACCGCGAGCTGGCCAGGGACGACGAGATGCCCGGGTCAATGAAGTTCTTCAGTCGTTTCCTGAGGCTACCCCTCTATCCTTCACTCACACAGGAGGAGCAGGAGACTGTTGTAATGGCTGTTAAAAAGGTTTTTAAAGCATAGAAGAGATGTTAAAGAGGTTTTTCTGGTGGCTGGAGGATCTGGGCTGGAACATCAAGTGCCGCTATGGTTTCTGGTTGCATGGACCTTATGGCCTTGCACGGGTCATTGAGAAGATGCCTTTCAGGTATATTGTCAAGTACCTGAGGAGGTACGGGGCAACAGTGTCGGACACCACCAGGATTGAGAGAGGCATGATCATTCAGCGGCCTGATGCGGTAAGGCCTTTTAAGAACCTGGTTCTTAAGGAGGGATCATTTGTGGGGTACAAGGCAATAATGGACCTTACTGAGCCGATTGTTTTTGAAGAGTATGCAGGCATAGGAGGCTTTTGCCAGGTATGGACTCACCAGACGACAACGCTCATTCCTCCGTGTCCCGAGAACAAGGGACCGGTAACGCTAAAGCGCAATTCGATTTGTTATTCCGGGGTGATAGTCTCCCCCGGGATTACAATAGGTGAGAATGCCCGTGTAGGAGCCTGCTCACTGGTAAACAAGGATGTAGAGCCGGGCACCTTCGTCGGAGGGGTACCCGCCAAACCTATTGGAGCAGGAAAGGCCTGATGATTATCAAGAACAGGGTGCTTCGGAGAATGATCAACCGCGTGCGATGGATATTGGATTCCTTTATCTGGGGATTCATAAGGGTTTTTCCCGCATTCGCAAAAAAGAAGAAGGCCAGGCTGCCAGTAGCCATCGGCATCACCACTTTCCTGAACCGTTTCGACATATTTTTTAAACCGCTTGTCAGAAAGCTGGTTTTCCTGTTTCCCGGGTGCCGGGTCATTGTTGCAGCAAACGGCAGCGTGCTCAGGGAGGAGCAGCAGAGATACCTGCATGAGTTAAGGGAGTTTTGTGACGGATATGCTGAAATTGAGCTCATAGCTTATGAAAACCCCGTGGGTCTGAGCCGACTGTGGAACAGCATTATGAAGCAAGCCGGTGAAGACAGAGTATTGATGCTGAATGATGATCTGAAGCTAAAGACAGGGTTCGGAAAATTTCTTGTGAATTCGGGGATTTTGAAGGAGGAGATTGCCACAATCAATTCTTCATGGAGCCATTTTTTGCTCTCTCAGCAGATATTTTCGTTGGCAGGTCCGTTTGACGAGGAGCTCAGGGAGGTAGGTGGTGAGGATGACGACTATCTGGCCCGTCTGGCTTTAAAGGGTTTGAGGCCGGCAGACTACAGGTGTGATACTGTTGGCAGGAAAAAGAAAAAGAGAAGGGGTGTGCCACAGCTGAATTCCTACGGCAAGGATATGACAAATGAAGCAGGAGGATACAGTTCATACAATACTGATTACCTAAGGCGCAAGTGGGAAATATCTGATGATTTTTTTGAGGGAGCTGTTGAGATACCACGCCAGAGAAACAAATACTGGAAGCTGAAGAGTAACACCTCCAACTAGTGCATCATGCACTTAATCAACCTTCATGGAAAGTTTAAAAACCCGTACAACCAGGGGACTGTTCTGGAGTTTTCTTGACTCTTTCGGGGTTTACCTGGTCAAGTTCGGATTCACCATAGTCATTGCCAGGACTCTCTCGCCTGAGGACTATGGCCTTATGGGGATGATAGTGATCTTCATCTCTCTGGGCCAGATGCTTATGCAGAGCGGCTTTTCGATGGCGTTGATCCAGAAGAAGGAAACCACGCAGGATGACTTATCCACGGCATTCTGGTTCAATGTCATCACTGCCGGGATTATTTATGCTATCCTGTTCATGAGCGCAGGAGGTATCGCCTCATTTTTCGGGAAACCGGTACTTGTAAGTATCACACGGGTTGCAGCAATAGGTATTATCCTGAACTCCCTCTGTTCAGTCCAGATGTCTCTCCTGACAAAGAGGATGGACTTCAGAAAGCTGGCCTGGATAAATCTTGCCGGTGCATTGATTTCAGGGACTACCGGACTCATTTTGGCATTGATGGGGTATGAGGTATGGGCATTGGTGTTTCAGACATTGGCTGGTAACGCAATATACCTGGCAGGATTATGGATCACATCGCAATGGAAGCCTGGAATTGTATTTAGCATTCAATCATTTAAGTCATTGTTCAATTTTGGCTATAAGATACTGTTGCAGGGATTGACTGATGTAATCTTTACCAAGAGTTATTTTCCGCTGATAGGGAAATTATTTCCTCTGGCCCAATTGGGATTTTATACCAATGCAAACAGGTTTTATGATTTATTTATACGTCAGACGTCAAATTCGGTCAATCGCGTCATCTTCCCTGCTTTTGCTATTATTCAGGATGATAAGGAAAGGTTCAACACAAATTATATCCGGTCATTTAACCTGCTGGCTACTGCAATGTTCATGGGTTCTGTTTTGCTTATTGTTGTCAGCCGGCCTTTTGTTGAACTGGCTCTGACGGAGAAGTGGTTACCTGCGGTACCGCTGATGAAGCTGTTTTTCATTGAAGGATTCTTTTTCCCATTGTTGTTGATGAATCTTAATATTCTGAATTCTGCAGGCCGAAGCGGTGCCTCATTAAAAATAGATATCATCAAAAAGAGTCTTATAGCTTTGAGCGTTATCATATTGTTCAGGTTTGGAATTGAAGCGCTCATAGTTGGGCAGGTAACAGCAACATTCATCAGCTTTGTCGGGTCCCTGGTTGTCATAAGCAAATATCACAACGTCAGGTTAAACAAGATTGGCATTACACTTATCAGGCTATGCGTAATAATGGGGATTAGTTTCCTTACTAGTTTTTTGCTCATCGAGCCTTTAAATATATCTGATTGGGCAGAGTTGCTTATCAAGTGTGCTATGGTTCCGGTCATGTTTTATGGTTTTGGCAGGATCATGCACATTGAGGCTATTGATGATTTGAAAGACTTTCTGGGGAGTTACATTTTGCAGCGCCGAAAATCATGAGACAACGTCTGCGTAAATTCTGCACGGTTTTTCCCAACTATCAGGATTTTCATTTTTTCAAGGATCCGGGGCAGATTCCATACAGGTTTGCAAAGCTTGGCTGGGATGCATCAGTTGTATGCTATGACAGAGGCCAGGATTTGCATCATACTCAGAGATATCTAAAGGTTATCAAACGCCCGGGGAAATTGTGCTGGAGAAGATTTAATCTTGGAATTATTATCTACCTGATAGTCAATGCAAGGAAGATAGATGTATTGCACGTTTTTCATTTAACATGGAGTTCCCTTGTTTTCATCTGGTTCTATAAATTGTTTAACAGAAAAGGTTTTGCATATCTGAAGCTCGATGATTGCGTGTTTTCGGGCAATAGCCCCTGGGAGATAGACAGGGAAGAGTGGAGTGATGTAAATTCAGGCCGGACAGGATTTAAAAGGAAAGCAAAGAACAGGATATCCCGAAAATTTCTTTTAAGGAAGGTAGACCTGTGGAGCATTGAGGACGAATACAGCAGGGAGGTGTACGAAGAAAGGCATCCTTTTATGAAAGGAAGGATCATAGTTGTTTATAATGGCCATTCAGTTGATCTTGCAGATTTTCCTGAATCAACGGATTTGGCAGGAAAGGAAAATATCATTCTTACTGTAGGAAGGCTCGGCACGTTCCAGAAAGCGACCGATGTCTTGTTGGAAGCCTTTACGACAGTTGCCAGAAACAGTAATTATGATCTTCACCTTGCCGGTGCAGTAGTCCCTGAATTTGCTGACTACGATGAAAAATACCTGTGTGATAATCCGGATCTGAAAGACAGAATAGTTTTTCATGGACCTCTTGGCAGGGAGGAGCTTTACTCACTTTACTCCAGATCCAGAATATTCTGTCTGCCTTCAAGATTTGACAGTTTGCCGAATGTTTTTCCCGAGGCGATGTTTTTCCGGAATGCCGTTGTTACAACCAATGCAGTATCTCTGAAGTACCATATTGACAGGTACGGAGTGGGAATAGCGGTAAAAAAAGATGATCCCGGGGCTCTTGCAGAGGCCTTGTTAAGGCTTATAAAGGACAATGGTCTATTAGACCGCACGGCTATGCAGGCCGGCATGATCGCTGACACCCTTTTAAGCTGGGACAGAATAGCCACATCACTCCAGGAAGAGATAATGACCCGCCACAAAAAGATACAAAAATGAGTTCAGGAACTTCAGGTACCATTAACCGCTTGACAGGGTGGGTCTCTTCCTGGCATGATATTTATAAATTCCTGGCATTAATCGTAATTACAATCTATGCAACCTATTATGCTCCCAATCCTGTAAAGGCAGCATGGTATGTGATAATTCTGACAGCTTACTATTTCTCAAAAAATGAAGCTTTGTGGCTTGCTGTTTTCCTTGCCACTTCAGATGGGTTTATGAGTTTTTTCGGTCTCTATACTGTAACTCTCACTCCGCTGCCCGGTCTTCCTGCCATTGAAATCTCACAGCTTTACATCATTCTTACTGTCATAAAAGCTGCAGGAACAAGAAAAAGTCCGAAGATCTTTTACAACAAATACCTGCAAGTTCTTCTTGTTTATCTGTTATTCAGTATCATCTGGGGTCAGATGATGGGATTAAGCGGAGAGTTGAACGTCTACTTCCGTGTGTTGAAAGGCGTTTTACCCATGATGTTGTTCTATTCTATTCCAAGGTTGTTCACCGATCAGGATAGTTATGACAGGCTTTTCCGTATAATCTTTGTAATAGTGTTGGCTGCATTTGCAGCGCAGCTCATCACCTTGCTGGGAGGGCTGTCACCGCTTGATATAGTTGGCCTTGATACCGGCGAGGCTGAAGAGGGAAGCAGTGACTTCAGGGTTTTTTTCAGTGCAAACTGTACTCTTATTGGCCTGTTCAGCGCCCTCTATTATCTAAACCTGGGAGTGGTGAAATACTGGCAGAGGTTATTGTTTTACTCTGTCGTATTGGCCTCGTTGGCAATGGCGGTCCTGTCAGCAACAAGAGGGTGGATTATTGGTTTCAGTATTATCCTGATACTTGGATTTTTTTTGACAGGGATTACCAAAGCAAAAAGGCTGGCAGAATTTGCAGTAATTGTATTGCCGCTTATATATTTTGCAGTCTCCAATCCAACCATAAGGGACCAGCTGGATTTCTCACGCGAGCGTCTTGGCAAGATGGAAAGCATTGCCGAGGGTGACCTGTCGGCCGGAGGAACACTGCAGAGACTTGATCTGCGAAGCAACAGGGTCATGGAGGGCTGGAGACAAAATCCCATTTTTGGATGGGGATTGTCAGATACAGGTTACATGTATGGTGACGGACATGTCGGTAATCAAAGCTTGCTGGCGATGTCAGGTGTAGTAGGGTTTGTTTTGTTAAATGGATTCCTCGTATTCTTTTCAATAAAGCTAATCAACATCTATATCAATTCAGGGCGATTTAAGTCCAGGGACAAAGCCCTGCTGATGTTCATCATTTTTCTGTCAGGCTGGTTCTTTATCCATTCCACCAGCGGTCAGCAGTTTAACTATGTTGGGATGCCCGCCAAGATCATACCCCAGGCAATATTTTTCAGTTTTGGGGCATTCAGGTATGAACAATCAATAAAGAGAATTTATGGAAAAAAGGTTTGACAAGGCTCTGCTGCTCTGTCCAGGAAAATATTCACTCACCAACTCACTATATGATATCCTTGCTGAGCTGTCGGGTGAGGTCATAGTTCATGATCCGGGCTCTGACCTCAGCGCCGGAGAGCTGAAGATCAACAGTCAGATTTATCGGTTTCCGTACAGCATCAGAAAGAGATGGGAAGAATGGTTCAGCAGAAAGGCAAATAAGGCTTTACTGGAACTTGTCAGCAGGACCAAGCCGGGAGTGATTATGGTTTATAATTCATTTTTCCTGCTGCCTGAGACCTGTGCTGTGATGAAGGAAAAATCACTGCTTGTATTCTTCATGGGTGACAGTCCCTTCTACACGCCTTTGAATAACTATTACCTGTCATGCCTGTCATATGCTGACCTGATAATCTCTCCGGATTCCATCTGGAATGAACAGCTCAATACAATGGGCCTGCGTAAGACATTGCATCTTTATCCGGGCCCTGATAAAAGATCATATTTCAGGGCAGAAAGCACAGATGACCAGTCCGGAGCAGGGGAAACTGATATTCTTTATGTGGGATCATGTTACCTTAATTCCTGGGGATATAAGAAAGCTTATCTGATGAGCCGGTTCACGCACTTCAACTTCAAAATTTATGGTAACAGTGCATGGAAGAGATGGTTCAATTTTTTCCCCGAGTTAAAGTCTGTTTACAAAGAGAGTGGTTATATATCAACTGAGGCCTTGAACCGCATGTTTAACCTGACCAGGCTTATACCGGTGGATGGCAATCCCGGGATACTTGCCGGCGCCCACATCAGAATGGTGGAAGCATTGGCTGCTGGCGCTCTCCCGCTGATTGAATACAGAATTGATGTTGAAAATATCCTGTTTAAGGATATCGGGCATGAAATACCACTTATACGTGATTACAGCAAGGCGGGTGATATTGCATCATACTGGCTTTCTGATGAAAAAGGGAGAAGGGAGATGGCAGATTCCATGTTTGACTATCTGTCAGAGAAATACAGTGCCGCTAAGAATGCCGCAAGGATTGAAGAAGTCCTGTAAAGCAGTCAGCAAAAATGGAGAGAAGCATCTGTCTTGTACATTTCAATAAGACGCCCGGAGGTATTGAGTTGCTGATGCCGGGCATAATCAGGTCTTTCAGCAGAAGGAAATTCCACATATTTGTTATCAGACCTTCAGATGGACCCTCTGTGTATGAAAACCTGGATTGCGAAATAACGTTTGGAAGCAGGAGTAATACAAAGGCCATTTGGAGACTGATGCAGTTTGCACGCCAACACAGGAGATCAGTCTTTCACCTGTTTAATGTCGGACCGCTCTTCTTGCTGGCCATCCGGCTGGCCGGTGTGAGCAGAGTTGTTTATTCAATTCGTGGAACAGTTTACTGGCACAACCGGATTGAAAGCGTAGTCCTTAAAAGAATATGGCGTATGGCCATAGATTCCGGAAGACATATCTTTACCTCCAATTCCGAATATAGCGGTAATGTTTTCAATGAAAAGGTACTTTCAACGGTCAATTGCCGCTTACTCTATAATTATTGCGATTCCGGGCGGTTTAAAGTCAAGTCTGAATCTGAGGACCAGAGTGGGAAGAATAAGATTATTTATGTGGGCAGATTAGCGGCGGGTAAAGGGCTTGAAGAATGGCTAAGGGTTGCCGTTGAACTCCATCATGATTTTCCCGCGATATGTTTCGAAATATATGGCAGCGGAAAGCTTGAAGAAATGCTTAAGCTTCAGATTGAAGAAAAAGGGGCATCATCATATATATCGATGCCCGGTCACAGGAATGACATTGAGAATGTTTACAGGAGTGCTGACTTGTTGCTATTCCTGTCAGAGCGTGAGTCATTTGGCAATGTGGTTGTGGAAAGCATTCTTTGCGGGACACCCGTTCTGGTGTCTGACATTCCTTCAATGAGAGAGATCTTCAGGGATTATCCTGAATTCATTCTCAGGAAAGATACTTCAATTACTGAGCAGATCCGGATCAACCTGCAGAAGATGGAAGAGCTGAAGACCAGGACTCTTGACGCGCACCGTCAGTTTGAGCAACGCTTTTCAATGGATTCACACATTAAGACCCTTGCCGAAATATACGGTAGATTTGATGACTAGAATTCACACCATTCCGGTAGTATATTATCATAGTGTGGGACCGGTTATCAGTAACTGGCATCGCAATTTTCTTACTCTGAATCCGGAGATATTCAGGAGGCATCTTGATTACCTCAGCCGTAACTATAAAATAATCTCCCTGAAGGAACTCTGGCATATAAGAACAGGGCAATCAGCTCCGGTCAGAAAGCCTTTGGTTATAACATTTGATGACGGTTATTCTGACAATTTTACCTGGGCTTTCCCGATGCTGAAGAGATATGGGATCAAAGCCACTATTTTTGTAAGTCCGGCCTTTGTTGATGACAGAGATATCCGGAGAACGGCAAACGATATTCCCGGATTCCTGTCGTGGAGTGAGATGAAAGTAATGATTGAGTCCGGTCTGGTGGAAATTGGATCTCATACCATGACTCACGCCAGGTATTTTGTTTCTGATGGTATAAAAGATTTTCATCATCCGGGGAGAGATATTCTGCATCCGGCAATAAATATTTACCCGGAGAGACGGACTGATCATATAGGTGACCCCTGTTTCGAAAAGATATTGCCATACGGGTATCCCATTTTTGAAGAAGCATCTGCTGTTACTGCAAAAAGGGTCTGGATCGATGAAGATTTTATAAAAGAATGCCTTGACAGATTATCCGAATATGATTTCAGTCGGTATAGCTTCCGGACAGCTTATGGCCTCATTGAAGATATTTACCTCAGGTACAGGAATGCAAACAGTATAATAACAAGCCGGGAATCTGACGAGGCATATGCTGAGAGGTTGCGGGAGGAGATCTTTGGAAGCAAGCTCATACTTGAAGAAAATCTCGGGAAGAGTGTGGAGTTTTTATGCTGGCCTCATGGTGACAATAATGAGATGGCGCACAGATTGGCCCTTGATGCCGGTTATCTGATGACAACCATAGGTAAGGCAAAGGGAATATCTGAGGACGATACCACAAGGATACCGGAAAGAATTGGCGTAAATCTTTCTTCCCCCGCAAACAGGTTGAAAACAGTATCCAGGCTAAGGGCTTTATCAGGAGAGTTTCCTTACCGGGCATTGATGAAGGCATGGAGAATTAATTACAAAGGCAGATGACAGGATTCCTGCTGCAAATACAAATCGGCAAAAAAGTAACGAGACTGAATGATCTGCTCATTGATGAGCCTTCGCCGGCAATGAAGATCAGCCACAATAACACTGAGTTTATTGCCTGGGGTGATCCTGTTCTGGAAGGTGATCTTTCGCAGATACTGAATGATGATCTCACCCCCGGAAAGCTGATGGGCAAGGTGTACGGGCACTATTATTATATCTGGCTTGACAAATTATCAGGCAGCATCACTGCAGGGAACTCACTGTTCAGCATCTTGCCTGTATATTATCATCAAGGAAAGGAAGTACTGACCATTTCTGATAACGTATTCACCATAAGCAAATTTCTGGGTATTAATAAAATCAACAGGCGTTTCATCCTTGAAACGTGCCTGTTCAATTATCCGCTCTTTAATAACAGTTTTTATGAGGGTATAGATCTCTTGCCTGCCAATTCATATATCAGGTATTCAGACCAGAAGATCTCCTTTGATCGCCATTTTGAGACAGCCGGGCTTTTTGGAAAGAATCCGTTGTCATTGAAAGCTGCATTGAGATTTATGCCGGATATCTTTCTGCAGTCAGTCTCAAAGTACCTGCCCTCAGGGCATTATGTATCTGCCCTGACTGGAGGCTTTGACAGCAGGACTTTGGTTTCAGCGGGGCTGATGTATAAAAAGGATTTTTCCACCTATGCATTCGGTATCGACAGATCAAAAGATCTCTTGTTGTCCAGGGGGTTATCCCAGGCGGCAGGTCTGGGATTCAGAGAGATAGCCCTTGACGAGGCTTATGTAATGCAGGAAAGTCTAAAGACGGGGAAGGAGTTTATAATCAACTCATCAGGAACAGCTACCTTTGCCCGTGCGCATTACCTTTATGCCGCCAGGCAGCTTGCATCAGAAACAGAGCATATAATCACCGGCAACTTTGGAAGTGAGATCTTCAGGGCTGCACATGTTGTAGGGTCAATGTTCTCCAATAATCTTTATGCACTGTTTAATTCAGACGTACCCGAAAAAGCATTACCTGCAATTGAGCAAAGCGATGAATACCGGTGTCTTAACCCGGCATCATATAAGAATGAGTGGGCACAATTTAAAGAGGACGTGAAAAACCTGCAGTGTTATGAGCCTAAATATTCAGTGCTCACAAGAAACCAGAGGTTTTACATTTTTGTAATGGAAGAGGTCTTTCGCAAATATTTTGGTGCTGAGATGATAAACCAGTTTCGTCATGTTAGAAACCGTACGCCATATCTTGACATCGATTTTCTGAAAGAAATTTTCAGGACGGACCTTGCAGGTATCCATTCAGGTTTTTTTGAACATAATCCACTGAAGAGGTACAAAGGACAGATCCTCTACTCGCACATTATCAGAAAGGCTTATCCCGAATTCGGCAAAATGATGACGGACAAGGGTTACCGGCCTGATGACCTGCTGACCCTTGCCGGCAAAGCCAGGGTTATTAAGGGGTATTATCATAAGAAAACCGGCAAATCAATCTCTGCTCCTGATCCCAATAGCGTGTCACTGGCGTGGGAGACGAACCGGCATTACTGGATGAGAGTACCTGTTCCTGAGGAGTACTTCAGGTTAACCGGGATTTCGGGAAAAATGTCCGAAAATTTACTTTACCGGATTTGCAGTTTATCTTATTGTATGAATTATTAATTATTCGCATCTGTCAATGAAAAAGATCAGAGCGGTAATTCTGGCGAATGAGATTGAGGATGATCATCTTGCCTGGGTGAAGGCATGTGAGAGTCGTAAAGAGCAGCTGGAATACAGGGTTATTAATCTGACAGCATCCAACTGGCTGGAAGAGGTACAAAGAATGGATCATGATATTTTGCTGGCAAAACCGGGAGCATTGAGCGCCCATTATAAACAGCTTTATGATGAAAGAATTTATATTCTTTCCGTTCTCTGTAACAGCCTTATCTTTCCTTCTCCGGCGGAGATCTACATCTATGAGAATAAGCGCCTTCTTTCTTACTGGTTAAAGGCTAACGGCATTCCTCATCCGGCCACCCGTGTTTTTTATGACATGAGAGAAGCGGAAGCCTATGCCGCGACCTGCCCGATGCCTGTCGTAGCCAAGACAAGCACTGGCGCTTCCGGTAGTGGCGTGAAGATTCTTAAATCAAGGAAAGAGGTTCAAAACTATATCAGCAAAACCTTTACAGGCAAAGGATCACCTCAAAGAAGCGGCCCCAATCTTGGGAAGAGTGGAGTGCTGGCAAGAGGCTTTCATTATTTTCACCACCCCTCTGACATTATGAAAAAGCTTGCTCTTTATCGTATAAGGGCTGATGGAAGGCAGAGGGGCATGGTGATTTTTCAGGAATTTTTACCACATGCATTTGAGTGGCGTACCGTAAGGATTGGCAATAGTTTTTTTGCCCATAAAAAGATTAAAATAAAAGACAAAGCAAGCGGCACCCTGCTGAAAAACTATGATGATCCTCCAACCGAACTGTTGGATTTTGTCAGGCAGATTACCGATAAACATGGCTTCTACAGCCAGGCGGTTGATGTTTTCGATTCTGATCGGGGATACCTTGTAAATGAAATGCAATGTATCTTCGGACAGAGTGATCCTTTTCAGATGAAGGTCAATGGTGTGCCCGGAAGATATATCTATGTTGATAATAAATGGGTTTTTGAACCGGGCGACTGGGCCAGGAATATGTGTTACGATCTGCGGCTCGATTTCATAATAAACGAACATCTTCACAGGTGCCGGTAATGAAAATACTGTTTGTCTCCAGTGGCAAGGCAGGTGATGTCGGGCAGGTGGTAAGGAACCAGGGTGAATCGCTGGCAGAGGCCGGAATTGAGGTTGATTATTTTCTGATACATCCTGGTTTATTCGGGTATCTGAGAGGTATTCCAAGGCTGCGACGCACTGCTGCGCGAGGGAAGTATGATATTGTTCATGCTCACTACAGTCTTAGCGGTTTCGTAGCTACTATCGCCGGATGCCGGCCTCTGATCGTATCGCTGATGGGATCAGACATCTTTATGTCAGGGCTGGTCAGGTTTCTGATCAGGTTCCTTCATAGGCGCAGGTGGAGTGCAACAATAGTAAAAACAAGGCAGATGGCAGAAACACTCGGGATCAAAGGAGTCCTTGTCATTCCCAACGGCGTTGATCTGTCCCGGTTCAAACCTCTGCCCATGGCTGAAGCCAGGAAGCGGGTAGGTTATCCGACTGACAAAAAGATAGTAATACTGATATCTATCACCGACAAGCCGGCAAAGAATATTAAACTTGCATCTGAGGCTGTAAGGCAGTTGCATGATCCGGGTATTGATTTCAGGATTGTGAGAGGAGTCCCCAATGAAGAGATACCATTTTTCCTTAATGCAGCTGATGTGATGATCCTGTCTTCAAAGTGGGAGGGCAGTGCCAATGTGATCAAGGAAGCGATGGCCTGTAACTGCCCTGTGGTATCAACTGATGTGGGTGATGCAGGGTGGGTGATGAAAGGTGTAAGTGGATGCTATATTACTTCCCTTTCTGCAGGTGAACTCAGTGATGCTGTCAGCAAGGCTCTTCAATTCTCATCACGAACCACCGGAAGACAACGCATTATTGATCTGGATCTGGGTTCTGATGTGGTAGCCGAAAGGCTGCATAGACTTTATGGTACAGTTTTGAATGGCGATCAGACTCATGGCTCGCTTCCATAAGATGATTGTGCATTACATGAGACCCTGCAGTCCTAAGTATAGCATAAGATAAATGGCATCCTGTATGACTGTTCTTACAGACGATCTGATCCCGCTGGATCAATGGAACCAACTCCTGGCAGACAGCCGTCATTCCTCACCTTTTCAGACGCAGGAGTTTTACAGCCTGTGCAACTCAGTGCCCGGCTTCAGGGCAAAAGCCGTAGCCGTGTGCGACAATGAATGTATTCTGGCTCTTGCGGTAGTTGCAGTTCAGTATGAGCATGGAATTAAAAGCCTGTTAACGCGGAGAGGTATTGTTTACGGTGGTCCATTGGTAAAAGAGGGAAGCGAAGAGGCCCTTGATATGCTGTTGGTCGAATTATACAAACTTCTGAGGAGGTCAGTCATCTATCTTGAATCGAGAAACTATACGGATTACAGTGCTTATGGCCGGCATTTCATTAAGAATCAATGGTCTTTTGTGCCTTATCTGAATCTTACTATTGACATTGAAGGCAGGACTTTTACTGAAATATTGTCCGGCATGAATTATAACCGGCGAAGGCAGATAAATATGTCTCTTGAACGAGGGGCATTTTACAGGGAGTGTAAATCAGAGACTGAGCTGAAAGCCGTTTATGATATCCTGGCAGATTTTTACAGTGATAAACTGAAGCTTCCCCTGCCCGGGATGAAATTCTTTGAGGCCTTATGGCTTAATAATCCCGGGAAGGTTTTTGTTGTTTTGCATGAAGAAAGGGTAATCGGGGGCAGTTTTTGCCTGGCTCTTCCGGGCAGAAGTATTTATACAATGTACTACTGCGGCCTGAGAGATTATGACAGGAAGATTTACCCCACCCATCTTGCTGTATGTGCTGCCATTGACTATGCTGTCACTGCAGGATTGAAGGTTTTTGACTTTATGGGAGCCGGACTGAAAGATGAGGAATATGGTGTGCGGACCTACAAGCAGGAATTCGGCAGTCAGATGAACGAATTCGGGAGGTATCTCAGGGTAACCAATCACACTCTCTACTTCATCGGTAAAACCGGGTTGAAGCTGCAACGGCTGGGACGTTGATAACACCTGTCCCGGGTGTCAGACAGGCCCCGGGTTAACGTGATGACATGCAAAAATGCTCACTTGTTCCAAGGCTGAACTATAACTATTGCCTTCGTGATTGCACAAATGCAATAAGGGGATTATCACGAAAGCAACCAGATTACAGCCCTCTGCGCGAGCTCTTTGATTACGGAGACTTTTTCTTTGTTAATCATGGGAGAACCGGACTGAGGATTGCTTTAACGGCTTTATCATTACAGCCCGGGTCGCGCATAGGAGTAACCGCTTACAATTGCAGAACAGTTTTTCAGGCTATTGAGGCAGCCGGTCATAATCCGGTTTTTATTGACATAACAAAGGGTCTGAGACTGGATACGTCAAGCCTGGAAAAACAGGGCAGAAATCTTGATGCACTGATTGTTACTCACCTGTACGGCCTGGTTAATGCCGTTGATGAGATCCAACGGATTATTCCCGGCATCCCGGTAATTGAAGATTGTGCACACGCTTTCTTATCAGGGGATGATAAGAATTATGCCGGTACGGGTGGTGATTTCGGAGTCTTTTCCATGGGCAAGGGGAAGTTCCCTTCCATAGGTGACGGAGGCATCATCGTGGTAAATAACAGCAAATATCTTGACCGTACAAGGGAGTTGACTCAGCAGCTCCCTGCGCGTTCACTCACGGATGAATTGCTGAGCATAACCGGCAGCATCTTACTTTCTGTTATTCATAATCCTCTGGTTTACGGGATTTTTACCAGTCCGTTCCTGAAGAGTGATGGGGACAGGCAGTACCGGAAATCATCTTTCAGGGTAAAAGCAATACTGAAGTCAAACCTCAGTGTGCTTCTAAACGGCATTGATAATTACAGGCAGTCTGTGGAGCAACACCTGCATAATGCACGAAATAATATCGAAGTTGTAAGAGATCTTGTCAAGCCTTGTCCGGACCTTTATGTCATCAGCGGCAGTAATTGGAATCATTTCATGGTGCCAGTGCTGTCTCACGAACGAGACCTGGTGATTGACAATGCGAAAAAAAACGGTTATGAACTGGGAAGGCACTTCTCTCACTCTGTGGAATGGGCAGGTCAATACGGATATATGAAAGGAGATTGTCCGGTGTCAGAGTATGTTGCTGAAAACATTATTGCTATCCCGACATATTACAAAATGAGGAGAAGAAATGAGAGTATTGGTTGATATAGCTCATCCCGCTCACCTGCATTATTTCAGAAATTTCACCAGGTTATTTGAAGAGGCTGGTCATGAGGTACTGTTTACTCTCCGGGACAAGGGAATCATTAAAGCCCTGGCAGCGTCTTACGGATTGAATTATGTTGTTCGCAGCAGGGAGGGCAACTCAAAGCCTGTTTATGCTATTAATGCCATTAAGAATATTTACAGGGCCGCAAAGGAGTTCAGGCCGGATTTCTTTGTTGATATGGGCACAATATTTTCAGCTCCTGTATCCAGGATCCTCAGGAAGCCACATATAGTATTTGATGACACTGAGTCTGCACATAAGGCCAGGGCTCTCTTCATGCCTTTAATAAGTGCAATTCTGACACCGGATGTTTTCCAGCCTGATCTGGGACGGAAGCATATCAGGTTTGATAGTTTCATGGAGATGTTTTATCTGCATAGAGACTACTTCAAGAAAGATGACGAGATCAGAAGCAAACTGGGACTGCATCCGGGAGAGAAATATGCAGTATTGCGTTTTGTTTCATGGGAGGCCCATCATGATAAGGGATTATCAGGATTAAGTCAGGAAAAGAAAATTGATGTTGTTCGTGAATTCTCTGAGCTGGCAAGGGTTTTCATAAGTTCGGAATCAGACTTGCCCGAGAGGCTTAAATCTTACAGACTTACAACTGACCCTGCCCTGATACACTCTGTTTTGGCAGAAGCGGATCTTTATTTCGGAGAGGGTGCGACAATGGCTATGGAAAGCGCTATTCTGGGTACTCCGGCGATCTATCTGAATCAAAACTGGCCCGGTTATACTCTTGAGGCTGAGAAAAGAGGATTAATGCATAATTACAGGCTGGACCTTTTAAGCATAGATAATGCGACACGCACGGGCCGGCAGATCCTGGCTGATCCTCAGGTTAAAAAGGAAGCCTCAGGGCTATCGAAGGAATATTTCGAAAGAAAAATTGATCCGACGGCTTTCCTTACCTGGTTTATTGAACAATGGCCGGATAGCTTCGACATAATGAAAAAATCACCGGCTTTTCAGGAACGGTTCATTTAGAGTATCCTGAAAGAAAATGGACAATTTGCATTAGCGTTCAATGACATTGCGACTGAAACAAAGGAATGAGATAAGCGTTTAAGAAGATGAACACAATGTACCATGGTCTGGCCATCATCGTTTATTGCAGCATGTAGCTCATATTTAAGCGATAGCGGGCAGATACAGGAGGTCCAGTAACGACTTATGAAAACACGGCTATTGATAACCCTTTTTCTTATCCCTGGCATGATGGCAATTCAGACTGGTGAATCCTTCTCGCAGAGCGAATTCAGATTGCAGAATGATTCAACATATCTGAACGTGTACGATAGTAATAATGAATCATGGGAGCTATCAGGTGTTGTCTACAATGAATATGACCTGGGTCTGCTGATCAATTCTGTAACAGCAAACAGTGACAGGATACCGACTGCCATGACAGAATACATTTACCAAAACACCCGCCTGGATGAGCTACGATCATATTCCAGTATCAACGGCAGTTGGACAAACGACCAGCACCATTCTTTTTTTTATGATGGTAACGGTCTGCTTGCAGAGCGACTTGTGATGAGATGGTACAATAATGCCTGGGTTAATCTCAATAAGTTTGCCTATTCATATGATGAAGATGACCGCCTCATAGTATATAACCGGGAAGTATGGAGGAATAGCGTCTGGACTGATCTGGCCGCTGACAGCTCATTTTATAATGAAGACGGTCAGCTTGTTGAAAGAAGCGCCAGGCTGAAATCAACAGGGGAATATCTGACACGGCAGTTATACCAGTATGATGTTCAGGGCAGAAAAAACCAGCAGCTTCGCCAGGACTTTATTAATGATGAGTGGATAAACATAAACAGGACATTTTATTATTACGATAACTGCGGCGCTCCGTCATTCACTGAAACTGAGCAGTGGCTGGATGGGGAGTGGCAGACCGCAACAAGGTCAGAAATATTTAATTCCTACGAATTCGGATTGAATACAGACTTTATTCCTGTCTGCTTAAAAGGCAGAACACGTTACATTCCCCTGGAAAGCCTGGACCGTTTTCTGACCCGGGGCGCCTGCCCGGGCGAGTGCATTGAAGAAGCGGCTGAAAGCAAGGGCTTTACGAATGCTGACATACAAAAAGACAAAGCTTGTCCCTTCGTTGTTTATCCCAATCCGGCAAGGGAGAGGATTACAGTAAAGATGACCGATTATACCTGCCCGGTAACAGAGATAGTACTTATGGATTATTATGGAAGGGTTATTAAAACATTATTTCCCCGGGGTAGCACGGAACTGCAAATTGATCTGATAAACCTGAGGAAGGGCAATTATATCTTAAAGCTGACGGCTGATACTGTTTACAGTACTATTATCTCGAAACAGTGACTTATACTGTTGTGCTTCTCACATCTTGAATGGATTTTACTCTTGACCTCTTCAGCTCATTATTGACGGCCTTGAATGATGCCGGATACCAGCTGATGCCTGTCTCTGATTGGAACATGAATAAGCAATCCGGGCACCAGAGGCAAATCCTCTTACGCCATGATGTAGACAGAGCAGCAGAAAGATCAGTGGCAACGGCAGTTATCGAGCATAATCTGGGTGTCAGGGGTACCTACTATTTCCGGATCATGCCTGAGAGCTATGATGTACAGGTTATCAGACAGATAATGTCTCTGGGACATGAGATAGGATATCATTATGAAGATCTTGATCTGTCTGCCAGAGAATTGAGGGCCGCAAAGCAAAAGCCCGGCACTGTAAGTGAGAAGGATCTGGCAGAAATGGCATATTCACGCTTCAGGAAAAACCTGTCCCTATTGAGAGAGTTAGCTCCGGTAAGCACTATCTGCATGCATGGCAGTCCCAGGAGCCGTTATGACAGCCGGCTCCTGTGGAAGTATTTTGATTACGGAGAGTTGGGGATAGGGACTGAACCTTATTTTGATATCCCGCTTGACGACAGGCTATATCTTACAGATACAGGAAGGCGCTGGGACGGAACTGCAGTCTCTGTTCGTGACAGGGTTTATGTACGTGACAGGGCATATTACGAAGGGTGGGCCAGGAAACCGGTTACCGGAAGCGCAATGGCAATGACGGAGGCCGGCCGTGTGCTTCACTATGAACACAAATTCAGGAAAAGCAGTGACATTATGGAATCAGCAATTGCCGGTAACCTTCCGGAGAAGATGCTTTTAAACATTCATCCACAGAGATGGAGCAACAGCCTGCCGGTCTGGATCTCTGAACTGGTGACACAGAATTTAAAGAACGTGGTAAAATATTTTATCAAAAGACAGCGCTTTGGATCAGGAAATTAAAAGATGTACCAGATGTATCCTGCCTGATACGCTCAGCTCGGTTACATTTGATGAAAAGGGATTATGTAATCACTGCAGGAATTATGAAAGGGATTTTCTTGAGTGGGACCGGATAAGCGACCGCAAAGAGAAGGAGTTCAGGGCTATTCTCAAAAAAGCTGTGTCACTGAACAGGCCATACGACTGCCTTGTGCCTCTCAGCGGAGGGAAGGACAGCACCTATGCCCTCTATCTATGCACAAAAGTGTACAAGCTCCGTACACTGGCGGTAACCCTTGACAACGGATTTCTGTCAGGTCCTGCCAGGGAGAACATAAAAAATGCTCTTGAATCCTGTGATGCAGATCATATCTTTTACAGCATCAACATAAAGAACTCGAGGGAGCTTTTCCGCGAGTTCACACTGAAGACGGGGGATTTTTGTACTGCATGCATGCGAGGCATTAACTACAGCATTGAGATGGCAGTGAAAAACTTCAGGATACCTCTGGTAATCAAAGGCTCGGGCAGAAGAGTACAGTATGTCTCTCAGATAAAGGAAGTATCAAACCTGAATACGGCATCCTACTTTGCCAATGTGATCAGAGGCACTGAAGCCGGGAAAAAATTTTCACACTTTTCTGCCGGCAGGAGAAGAGGGGAATTTATAAAGATAGCCGGTGCAATTCCTGATATACTCGGAATCAGCAGAAGCAGAACCATGAGATTTATGACCCAGCATATTGGCCTGTATGATTATATATACAAACCCTACCCTGAGATTGTTGAGATCATCAGGCGGGAGATGAAATGGAGTGATCATGCAGGTTCAGTGGAACATCTTGATTGTGAGTTGCACGACATTCCCTTTTACAAAGATACCCTGAAAATACCGGGCATTACGGCCGGCACTTTTCATCGAAGCGGGTTGATCAGGCAGGGTCTTCTCAAACGCGAAGATGCGTTGAGAATGGAAGAGGAGGAACTAAAGGAAAAAGATCCTCCGGCTGAATTATTTAAATACCTGAAAAACAGCGATATTACACCAGAAAACTATGCCAGGGCGGTTCTTGAATCGGACAATTCACAGTATGAGCCTAAATACCAAAAAATAGTCAGAAACCTGTACCACCGGTTCAGAAGATACTGAAGACCAGACACTCAAATTCGCTAATGGATGAAGGTTGCCCGTTTGGTGCAACCTTTTTTATTTCATCTTAGTCATGAAGTTGTGTACTAATAGTATGACAAACTTCGTTTTAACCTGGGACCAAACCATGATATCATGCGATCTAAAGAAATTTATGGCAGAAAAATAAACAGGAAATTAAGTCACCTGTCCGGTATAATTTTGCTGACCGGCTTATTGTTTGGCTCATTCAGTCGTTCAGCAGATGCCCAATGCACGGTATCCGGAGTATCAGGATCGGGCTTCCTGTTTGCCAATACATGTGCACCTGCCACTACAGTGATCTATTATGAATTTACTTTCTCCACCATGCCCCCGAACCCTACCTACAGGGTTCAGTTTATCTGGGGTGACGGAAACACAACCAACACCTTTCCTGCCGTTCAGTCGAGAGTGGTTGGAGGTATAATTGTGTACTACGTCAGAGCAGAACTGTCCCACACCTTCCCTGCCGACGGGCTATGTGAGTATGAGGTGCTGATGCAAATGATTGACAATGGTTCCGCCTGTCTTGACTCCAGGCAGGTTCAGCTCATCGGTAACTGGCACCAGGATGATATCGCCCTGGCGAATGGTCAGATAGACATAACGCCGGACGAGGAGGATGTCTGCG
>JAAZBN010000292.1 GCA_012513795.1 Bacteroidales bacterium
ACGTTCCTGACATTGATTTCAACGCGGTGGCACAGAAGGAGAATGATGCCACTCGCAATGCCTCTGCAACGCTCCTCTCACTCTTCGCTGAGAAAATTCCCAATATGATTGTCGCATCGGCTGACCTGGCCAACTCGGACAAGACAGACGGTTTCCTGAAGAAGAGTAAGCCATTTATGAAGGGAGACTTCTCCGGGGCCTTCCTCCATGCCGGAGTATCCGAGCTGACCATGGCAGCAGTGGCTAACGGCATGGCTCTCCATGGTGGCGTCATTCCGGTGTGCGGCACATTCTTTGTCTTCTCGGACTATATGAAGCCTGCCGTAAGGCTGGCTGCCCTGATGGGATTGCCGGTCAAATATGTCTGGACCCATGACGCATTCCGCGTGGGTGAGGATGGTCCCACCCACCAGCCGGTGGAGCAGGAAGCACAGATACGGCTTATGGAGCACCTTAAGAACCACCATGGAGAGAACAGCATGCTTGTGCTGCGGCCGGCTGACGCCCCTGAGACGAATATTGCATGGAAACTGGCACTGGAGAATAAAACAACACCCACGGCCCTGATACTGTCAAGACAGGGCATAAAAACCCTCCCGGCTAAAGGTGCATCACGCATTGAGGCCGCCACTATGGCAGCTAAGGGCGCTTATACCGTGGCTGAGAGTGACGGCAGTCCTGACGTTATAATGGTGGCCAGCGGCTCCGAAGTGGCAACACTTGTTGAGGCAGCATCGCTCCTTGCCGCCGACGGAGTGAAAACACGGATCGTCTCAGCTCCCTCAGAAGGATTGTTCCGTCTGCAGGATGAGAAATACCGTCAGAGTGTAATGACACCCGGCATCCCGGTATTCTGCCTGACGGCCGGACTGCCGGTGACTATGCTTGGATTTGCAGGACCGGAGGGGAAAGTGTGGGGCATGGAGAGCTTTGGCTTCTCAGCCGCATACGGCGTGCTCGACCAGAAACTGGGATTCACCGGCGAAAACGTGGCAAAAGAGGTAAAGAAATTTCTTAACAAATAGCCGCTAAACCAGTAATTTACACTATTGCCTAGTGCCTATTGCCTATTGCCTGATTCACATGTACGACATTACCCCCGGAGTCAAAGGACTCATCTTCGATCTTGACGGCACCCTTGCCAACACAATGCCATGGCATTACCAGGCATGGCAGAAAGCATGCCTGAGGTTCGGCATTATCATGGATACTGCCTTCCTTCAGGCCCATACCGGAGCACCCGGATGGAAGATCGCAGAAGAGGTAATTGCTGTCAACGGCAAGACGGGGATAGTTGATCCTGAGGATATAATGCGTGTAAAGCTTGAAGAGTTCTTTGCCATACAGCATAATGTCACGCCTATTGAGCCGGTGACAGCCCTGGTGCAGAAATACCACGGGAAAATGCCGATAGCCGTAGGGACGGGCGGGCACCGGGAGGCGGTGGAAAAGACACTTGAGATAATAGGCATCAGGGAGTACTTTGACATAATAGTTACGGCCAATGATGTTACACACCATAAGCCGCACCCGGAAACATTCCTTAAGTGTGCAGAACTGATGGGAGTGCCTCCGGCTCAATGCGAGGTGTTTGAAGACGGAGACCTGGGGATTGAGGCAGCCAGACGAGCAGGAATGATTGCTACCGATGTGAGGGCATGGTATGATTCAACATGGTCTGAAGGTCGGAAGGGATGAAGGTCTGAAGGTCTGAAGGTCTGAAGTCTTGCGGTCTTGCGGTCCTGCGGTCTGGCAGTCACAAGTCTGAAGGTCTGAAGATTTTTAGATTCATTGTCAACACTATTGCCTAATGTCCCGATCCGCCATCCGTCGGATCGAGGATCCCCGGCCCCGATTTTCGGGGCCGGGACCTAATGCCTCTTGCCTGTCCTGTCAGATGGATACAAAACTTATCATAACAGAAGACGGCTCCCACACACTTTACGTGCCTGGAATGGATGAACATTACCACTCGCGGTTTGGTGCAATCACCGAGTCACGCCATATCTTCATCAATGCAGGCCTGGGCAGTATGGACAGGAGCAATATTTCCATCCTCGAAGTGGGCCTCGGCACCGGGCTGAATGCTCTTCTCACGGCACTGTATGCAGGTGAGAAAAGCTTGCCTGTCACCTACACCGCGCTCGAAAAATATCCGCTTGATCCCTCCCTGGTCAGCCTCCTTAACTACGGAACCCTGATCGGCGGAGAGGCACAGGAGATTCTCACAGCTATCCATGATACCCCATGGAACGAACCAGTTGCACTGTCAGATTGGTTCACAATCAAAAAAAGAGTGACAGACCTGACATGTTATGAACCTGACGGGCAATATGACCTTGTATACTTCGATGCCTTCGGTCCCGACAAACAGCCTGAGATGTGGACCATGGAGGTGATGCAGAAAATTACTGCAGTGACCCGGCCCGGCTCGGTCTTCGTAACCTACTCCGCCAAAGGCAATCTGAAAAGGATGCTCAGGGAACTGGGATTTGAAGTCGCCCTCCTTCCAGGCCCTCCCGGAAAAAGAGTCATCACCAGAGCTGTCAGGAAATGATTTATGGTATATTTGCGCCACTGAAACAAGACAGGGCAAAAGAACGCCACCTGTCAGCAAATAAAAGAAGCAGATATATGAAGACATCCAGACTTATCCTGGTCGCGGCACTGGCCGCCATCAGCCTGTTACCCGCAGCAGCACAGAAATCGAAACTTGCAGGAGCCGATGACTCCCTCTCATATGCACTCGGGGTGGCAAACTACAAATACTACGTTGGAGACAGCATCAATATCAATGTAAAACTCTTTTCAAAAGGAATGAGCGATGCCTCCAAAGAGAAGCCACTGATGAACGATACTACTGCCACCGCATTCATTGTCAGCTATATGCAGAGACGTGAGAAGGCGCGGCTGATGGCCGAGTACGGAGAACAGATTGAGGCTGCCAGAATATGGCTGGCCGGAAACGCAGAGGCGGAAGGAGTGGTAACCACCCCCAGCGGATTACAGTACAGGGTACTCAGGGAAGGTACGGGAGCAACCCCCGGACCAGAAGATATGGTCAAAGTGCACTACGCCGGAAAGACAACTGACGGTAATCAGTTCGACTCATCATATGACCGTGGAGAACCGGCTGAGTTCCGCGTTAATAACGTCATCCGCGGCTGGGTGGAAGGCCTGCAGCTCATGAAGGAGGGTTCCAAAATGATGCTCTATATCCCCTATGACCTCGCCTATGGCGAACGGGGCGCGGGGAATATCATCAAACCCTTTGAAACACTTATATTTGAAGTTGAACTGCTGGAGGTAATAAAAGACGAACAATTGCCCTGACTTGAGATTCAAAATATTATCTTTGCCCAAAATTTAATTTCTTAAAACATACACAATGAAAATCAGAGGTTTAGTTATTATTGCCGCGGCTGCGGCCATGATCCTTTCATCATGCAATACAAAGTCAAGTGTCACAGGCACAAAAGTAAAGAGCTCCGATGACTCTCTTGCCTATGCCCTGGGTATTGCCAACTATTTTTATTATATGACCGACAGCCTGGATATTAATCCAGTGCTGATAGCAAAAGGAATGCTTGATGCCAAAGACGGCAAAAACACTCTTGACGAAGAGACTGCACAGACCTATGTAATGACCTACATGCAGAACAGGCAGATGGAGCAGCTGAAAAAGAGGTACGCCAGCAATATCGACGAAGGTGAAAAATATCTTGCCGAGAACAAGAAGCGCGATGGCATACAGGAGACAACCAGCGGACTGCAGTACGAGGTGGTCACCATGGGCACAGGCGAAAAACCGGGCCCGACAGACGTTGTAAAAGTCCATTATACAGGCATGCTTACAGACAGTACAGTCTTTGACTCCTCTGTTGACCGTGGCGAACCTGTACAGTTCACTGTCAACCAGGTTATCCAGGGATGGCAGGAAGGTCTTCAGCTCATGCCCGTAGGATCAAAATTCAAATTTTACATCCCCTTCGAACTGGGCTACGGCGAACAGGGAACAGGCCCCATCCCTCCCTACTCAACACTGATGTTTGACGTTGAGCTCCTTGAGATCGTTAAGCAATGATATCAGCCGAGATACATACCTCAAAGGGGATAATGAAAGCATCGCTCTATGATGACGATGCCCCGGCTACCGTGGAAAACTTCGTAACCCTGGCGAAAAAGGGATTCTATGAAGGATTGGCCTTCCACAGGGTCATCCCTGATTTCGTCATACAGGGCGGATGCCCCTTCTCAAAAGAGATGAGTGACCCGCGCGTGGGAACAGGTGGTCCCGGGTACAGGATCAAATGCGAAACCGACGGCGATAAGCAGTACCATGACCGCGGAGTGCTGTCAATGGCCCATGCCGGCAAAGATACCGGCGGGTCACAGTTCTTCATCTGCCACAGCAGGGCAAACACAAAACACCTTGACGGAAAGCACACCTGCTTCGGCAAAGTGTTTGAGGGACTTGAAGTAATTGACCTTATCAGGGCAGGCGACAGGATAGAGAAGATTGTAATAACTGAATCAGAATAATGGAATACCAGATCACCGGTAAGATAGCAGAGGTTTACCCCGTCAACAGGATCAATGAGCGCTTCCGTAAACGCGAATTCGTTATTGAACACAAGGATACCAGCGGCGGACAGGCTTACATTGACTTTATCAAGTTCCAGCTCACACAGGAGAAGTGCGAGATCATTGATGAGTCATGGCTGAAGCAGGAGGTGACCATAGTCTTCAATATCAAGGGTAACCGCTGGGAAAAGAACGGGTTGGTGAACTATATCACAAACCTGAATGCCATCTCTGTGACCAGGGGTATAGCCGTGGCTGAGAACGGCCAGCAGGCTATCATCAACCCGAAACTCGAGGATGCCCCTTCCCCCAGCCCCGAGATGGACGATCTGCCATTCTGATTTTCCTGAATCATAAATATAAGTGCCATATCCTTCGGGGTGCGGCACTTTTCTTTTGGGGGAGTGTGTCTGGATACAGGGTTACAATTCTTGATCGTCTACGACGATCTGTTGGTAACAATCCTTATTGCCTGATATCGGATGCTCGTAGAGCATCAAGAATTGTAACAGCAGAACTCCCCCATAAATCCCGATGCTCGTAGAGCATAAAGAATTGTAAAACTGATTAGTAACCTGAATACATTGGAAATTGGTCGTAGACCAATAAGAATTGTAACACTGCCAGATCTCACACAAACCCCATGCTCGTAGAGCATCAAGAATTGTAACAGCAGAACTCCCCCATAAATCCCATGCTCGTAGAGCATAAAGAATTGTAAAACTGATTAGTAACCTGAATACATTGGAAATTGGTCGTAGACCAATAAGAATTGTAACACTGCCAGATCTCACACAAACCCGATGCTTGTAGAGCATCAAGAATTGTAAAACTGATTGGTAACTCGAATACATTGGAAATTGGTAGACCATAAAGAATTGTATTACCGGGTGTACATCCGTAGGGATGGCTGTAGACCAATAAGAATTGTAAAACTGCCAGATCTCACACAAACCCGATGCTCGTAGAGCATCAAGAATTGTAAATTGTATATTTGTCCAAACCACATACCTGACCTATGATCACCGATAACCCCCTCCTGCAGGATTGGACCACCCCCTTCGGCATCCCTCCCTTTGACCTTATCAGGCCCGGACACTTCAAGCCGGCAGTGGAAGAGGCCATTACAGCAGCAAAACAGGAGATAGATGAGATTGTCTCCTGCTCCTCTGCACCTGACTTTCACAACACCATAGAGGCACTTGAGGTCGCCGGCATGCTGCTGAACCGCATCACACCGGTCCTCTTTAACCTGAACAGTTCAGACGCCACACCGGAGTTGCAGGAAGCTGCGCGTGACGTCTCCCCTCTGCTCACCTCATTTGCCAATGACATCACCCACAATCCCGGGCTTTTTCAAAGAGTTAAGTCCGTGTATGAGTCAAGGGAAAACCTCGCCCTCAACCCGGAAGAGCAGATCCTGCTTGACCGCAGGTACAAAGCTTTTGTCCGTGGCGGAGCCGGACTGTCCGATGAGGCCAAGGAGAGATTCAGGGCAATCACCATGGAACTCTCCACACTGGCGCTGAAGTTCGAGGAGAATGTCCTTGCTGAAACAAATGACTATACTTTTCATCTGACTGAGGAAGAGGATCTCTCCGGGCTGCCCGATGGTGCCCGCGAGGCAGCTGCAGCCCTTGCCGGTGAAAAGGGCTTGCCGGGATGGCTATTTACCCTCCACGCGCCCAGCTACGTGCCCTTCATGCAGTATGCTGACAGACGTGACCTGAGGGAGCAGATGTTCAGAGCTTACTCGCGGCGTGCCTTCAGGGGCAACGAGCATGATAACAGGCAGCTTGTCCTGCGAATAACGGAGCTGAGGCTGGAGATGGCCCGACTGCTGGGCTACGACAACTATGCGGCCTATGCCCTTGAGGAGCGTATGGCGTCAACCCCCGGGGAGGTCAATGATTTCCTGCAAAAACTGCTTGAGGCATCCGCTCCGGCAGGCAGAAGGGACCTAAGGGATATTGAAGAGTATGCACGCAACCATGGCCATGAAGGCAGACTGGAACGATGGGACTGGGCTTACTATTCAGAGAAGCTCAGGTTGGAAAGGTTTAATATTGATGACGAAGCCCTCAGACCGTACATGCCGCTTGAAAGGGTGAAAGAGGCCATACTGGGTCTGGCTACACGGCTCTACGGTCTCACCTTCCGGGAGAATCCGCATATCCCCGTATACAATAAGGAGGTCATTGCCTGTGAGGTACTTGATGGTGACAGGGGCGTCATTGCCATCCTGATGCTCGACTTCCATCCAAGGGAAGGAAAGAGCGGAGGAGCATGGATGACAGGATTCCGCGAGCAGAGCAGGGAACCACGCACGGCAACAGAATCCGGAACAGAAGGAGGATCAGGCAACAGGATCATTCCCGTGGTCTCTCTTGTAATGAACTTCACCCGGTCAACCCCGGCACGGCCCTCGCTGCTTTCCCACAGCGAGATGAACACCTTCCTGCATGAGTTCGGGCATGCGCTTCACGGAATGCTCTCCGACTGTACCTACGAGAGCCTCTCAGGCACCAACGTGAAGCGCGATTTTGTTGAGCTTCCCTCGCAGATTATGGAGAACTGGGCATGGGAGAAGGAGTGGCTTGACACATGGGCAGCCCATTACCAGACAGGAGAAAAGATTCCTGAAGAGATAATCACGAGGCTCAAAGAGTCACTCACCTACAATGAAGGCTATGCCTGTATGAGGCAGCTGAGTTTCGGACTGCTTGACATGGCATGGCATACCCTGGCAGCACCTTTAAATGAGGATATCGTTACGTTTGAACGCACCGCCATGGCTCCGGCGGAGCTCCTGCCCCCGGCAGAAGGCGCCTGCATGAGCGTTTCCTTTGCACATCTCTTCTCCGGTGGCTACGCCGCAGGATATTATGGTTACAAATGGGCTGAGGTGCTCGATGCCGACGCTTACAGCCTCTTCAGGGAGAAAGGCATATTCGACAGGGAGACGGCAATGTCATTCAGGCACAATATTCTTGAGAAAGGCGGCAGCCGTGAGCCCGATGAGCTCTTCAGGGCCTTCCGCGGCCGTGAACCCTCCATAGAGCCGCTGATAGAGAGAAGCGGCTTTGCCAGGCAGTAAAAAAGCAGAGACACCATAAAAGGTGTCTCTGCAGTAACCAACCCTGATTCTACCCTCAGCAGGGTAAAACCTTCAACTGTACATTACAAAGCATAGAACAGCCTTACGGCAGCCCGTGGGTTTGCAGCCCTCATGCCGCAATATATGTGATGCACGCGCCTGCCTATATAGCCTGTCCAGTAATCTGAATAGTTTACAAAGTTGCCGGTTGAGTTCATCACCTGGAGATCTCCAAGTATGTTACCGGCATCATCAACAACCTTGATCTTGTAGTCTACACGGCGTGATCCCGAGGAGACGAGGTCTGTCTTAACAATCAGAACCAATTCCCACCCGGTTGATTCACCAAAGGCAACCGGCTCACCTACATTAACCAGTTCACCGGTGCGGTGACTTACGTACTGGTATTGCAGCCTGAGGTCAGTAGGTACTCCTTCTGTTTCATAGAGGAAGTTGTAAAACTTCACCCATTGCATTGAGTCAGTCTCAACTGTCTCCCTGCGAATGTAGGGATAACCGTTGTCAATAACCACCGGAGGCAGGTTGAAATCATGAATAAAGACATTCTGTTTTCCGGTAGTCAACGTGGTATTCTGGTCGTACACCAGCTGATCCATATTGTCTCCCTGGTACATCTTGATATTGACAGTACCGGGATCAACAACATAGAATCTTCCTGCCGAACCGCTTGGTATGGCATTGTAGGTATTAAGTGTGGATGTGTTGTTTGAATACAACTGACCGTTGATCTCCACTTTTGTGATGTTATTGGCAGTAACGGCAGTCACCGGAACCACATAGTGCAGCTGAAATTCAGCCCTGTTTCCGACTGGTTCAGTTTGGTACTCGATCGGTGTCTTCTCGCACGATGCCATCAGAGTCACTGCCAATAGCAGACTTAAATATTTTATTATTTTCATTTTCGTTGATTTTTCAGGTTCGACGATTAATTCAATGGCATTGCACCCGGATAAGCAAACCAGGGTATTGAACACTGGTAGTTGTTGGCCATACCCGAGATGGGTTTCAGGCCCTCAAGAGAAGGTTTGTTCCACATATATTCCGAGTTGTAGCGGGGGCGTATCCTGTAGCAGGGTGATCCGTCATTGAAGGCATTATATGATCCCCTGCGGTTCTGTACCTGTGCCGGGGCAAGGTAGAGACCCTTGTAAACCTTCGTTTCATCCGTGTCCCACTTCTGTTCCAGGGTGGTGATTGTCCAGCCATTGCCGTTTGAAGGATATTCTCCGGTATAGTCAATGTCATAATGATATTTCCTCATGTCAACCCATGCCTCTGAGGCACCCCAGGGATAAAGGGCAACCCACTTCTGCATCATAATGTGTGACAGGGTGAAATCATTAATGTCAAGTCCGTTGACATATGGTCCGGCAATGTACTCGGCAGCTGCGGCAGTAAATACTGACGTGGTTATCTTATCTCCGCCTGCTGCCTCTCCCTTGGATCCCGGCTCGATATAAGTGGCAGTGAATTCGAGATCAGCAGCCACACCCTCCTTGAATGCCTGGAGTGCTTCAGGTTTCATGCCCAGCTTCCAGTATGTCTCAGCAAGACAGAACCTTAACTCGGCATATGTCATAAGGATATAGGGTGCATCGTCTCTGTAAAGCCAGCGTCCTGAACCGTCAAGGGCGGTTGAAGAAACAGCGTTTCTTCCATAGAATGAAGGTGCTGTTCCTATTGATCCGGAAAGGCCGGTGAAGCCGCCGCCATAATACTTGCGCCTCTTTATGGAATCAATCTTGTCAATATACTCATAGTTGGCATCATCAATGGTAGCAAGCTTCACTGCAACGCGCGGATCATAGTGACCGGCAACCATAACATTGGTGTCACAGATTATCTGTGTGGCAGCAAGCTGATAGGGAGTATCACTTCCCTCGGGTGTCGGAAGCTTGTTTCCCGTCTCTTCATCATAGTCAGGGACAGTGCCTGTGAAGACCTGAACGGCATACTCATGCTGGAAGTATGAACGCGAGAGATTGACCCTGGTAGTTCCCCAGAAGTTGTTGTATCCTGACTGGGGTGCAGCGGCCCCTCCTCCGGCAACCTTTAAAGTAGCATCATCGTCAGATGATAAGAAAGACTTTGATGCTGCGGAGATCAGCTCCTGTGCATATTCAGTGGTGAAATCTGACTTATTGGACAGCGATGTAAGATTTCGGACAATTACGCCATATGCGAACTTAATCCACTTATCCCTGTCTCCGCCATAGATATAGTCATTGTCGCTTAGCTTGGTGCCATATCCTGTGGCGTCAGGCATCTCGAGGTATTCAATGGCTTTATATGCCCAGTCGCGAACCGCCTTATATATGGTATCCTGGTAATCATACCTATGGGCGAGCAGCCCGGGAACAAATGCGTCCTTGAGAATAAGTTCGCCATGAAATTTGGTAAGCTGGTCCCATGAGAATGCCTTAATAGCATATCCGATGCCAGCCAGCGTCCAGTTTTCGGCTTCAACTGACTGGTTGATCATATTCTCCAGGTTCATCCCCTGAAGCCAGTAAACCATTCTCCACTGCTCACCGGCAGCGTCACTTGCAGCACTGTAATAATGAGTCGCAAAACTGGTATAGGAGGTAGTACCCATCATCTGGGTCAGAGGACCGGTAGCACGGATATCCCAGTACATGCCCTGGTATTGCTGGATTATCCCGGCAAGGTAAAGATAACCTTCCACGTAGTCGGGAGCATCCACGTTTTTGTTAACATCCAGCCAATCTTCACAACTCGTTGTCATGAACATGAATGATGCCAGCAAAAGAACGGAAATTGATGTCTTTTTTATCATTGTTTCTTTTTTTTCTGGTTATCAATTATTTGAAAGTCAGGCTAACACCAATTGAGTATCCTCTCGGGTTAGGCAGCGCCCATACATCAATACCTTCACCGCCTGTACCGCCGCCTGCTGCTGACATGGTATTACCAACCGCATCAATACCTGAATAGTTGGTGCTTACAAATAGGTCATTGCCTGCCAGGAAAACATTGGCCGTTGAAAGAATACCGGTCTTCTCAAGCCATTTTGATGGCAGGTTGTAAGAAAGTCTCAGCTCCTGCATTCTCAGGTAGTGAACATCCTTTTCAATCCAGTCTTCATCACCGCCTGAGTAGATAGTTGAGTAAAGGTTATAGTCGACAGCGATGTTGTTTTTTGTCGGGTTTGCTGTATTCTCATTGCCGTCCTGCAGTACGCCCTCAAAGACAACCGGGGGACTCTCCCTCAGTTCCATTGACTCCACGCTGTATCCCCTGAGCATCATGTCCCTCTTTGTGCCGTTGACAACTGTTGCCTTGTAGCGGCCTGAGAACATTGCAGAGAGCCGGATGCCCTTGTAGCTCAGCGCTGAAGTTATGCCGAAGCGAAGCTTCGGTTCACGATCGCCAAGTACGCTGTACTGCGAACTTACGAGAGGCAGACCTGTGGTCGGGCTGATCAGCCTGTCACCGGCATCATTGCGCTGGAATGCCAATCCGGTGATTGTGGTGACCGGATAGCCAACCATGACCCCGTTACGTATGTTACCTGAGTTCCATGTATAGGCATTATAATATTCAGACACGTTTTC
>JAAZBN010000293.1 GCA_012513795.1 Bacteroidales bacterium
CCACAGCGCGCAATATGACTGCGTGGAGGTCAACCTTCTGTTTATCAAGCTCCAGCCTCGCTTTCTCAAAGATGGCTGTCTGCAGTACCCTCTCAACCAGGACCTTCAGCCTGTTGCTCTCTTCACTTATCACTGTGGCCAGCCCTGAGGTGTTCCGCGAACCCTCAGGTATAGTTGTGTCAGCCAGCATCTGCGAGGCAAGTGATATGGTGGCTATGGGCGTTTTCAGCTCATGAGTCATGTTGTTGATAAAATCGCTCCTTATCTCCGAAAGCCTTTTCTGGCGGAATATTACAATGAAGGTGCCTGTCGCCAGGATGATAAGCAGAAAGACAATCAGCATTGAGGAGATGGCCATAAAGGCTATCTGGCTGAACTTGTACTCCTCCTCTTTCGGGAAGTAGATGGTAAGGATGTTGTTTCCCGGTACCGGATCATTGGGGAACAGCTGGCGCAGGTACTTGTTGGCTCCTGTTCCTTCGGTATAGCCGGGTGTACGGAAGATGATGTCGCCATAAGCGCCCCTGACAGCACACTCATAGTCGAGATGGATGCCCACGGCATCAAGTGATTTCCGGATGTGCGTATTTATCTCCTCAGGGGTGAATCTGTCACGCAGCGGAGGGGTCTCATGAAGAATCCGGCTGACAATATTTTCAATAGAGATGATTTTATTGGTCATTCTCGCCGTTGCTCCGGCAGAGAGTATCTGCTCTTCCGGCTCAGTCTCATCAAACAGTGATTCCGGCTCCAGGCTCTCTGAATCAAGCAGATAGGTGTAACCGGCCCTGCTGATTATCACTGACCTTACGTCAGGATCAAAGCCGTACTTCTCCAGCAGCTTTGATTCGGCCGAATGTTGCCCTGACAGATCCGGCGGTTCCTCTATACCGGCCGGTTCGGGTTTTGGGTTGATCTCACCTATTATACGCTTGTAGGTCTCTGCCTCTTCCAGTTCTGACACCACCTCTTTCAGCGCCTCATTGACTCCAAACCTGAACTCCTGGTCCTCGGCGCTCACCACATTGTTGATCCATCGGAACTGGATTATCACCAGCGCTGAGATGGCCAGGAAGAAAAATACAGCCAGAAGTACTATGTGGGAGCGCTTCATATCTTAACAAAAATAATCCGTTAAAACCTTAATCCCTAACCTTAACTTATTTTAACAGGTTCCGCCAGAAAAATTGATTCGCAAATTATTAAAAAAATGTTAAAAATCAATTTCTTAACATATCCTTAAGAGATTATCCGAATATTTTTGCTGATATTTGCATCAGTTATGGCACGATAATTGTTATAACGTTAATGGAGTTTTTTTCATAGGTTAGGTTAGTTTTAGGGTTAACACTGAAGAGGAGCCGGGAGATCGGCTCCTCTCTCATTTTCAGGATACCAGCAGTGAAAGGTTTCTGTCGGCTGTTAACCTGCTGTCAAAGATAAAGACAGCGGTAATTTCGGGTATTGTTCTGAGCAGGGCGGCAAGTTCTGCTGTCTCCTTCTGGCCGTGCTGTTTGCATGGGACAACCAGGTAATCTATATTTTTAAGCCTGCGGAGGAGCAATCTGCCTTCACTGCGGTTTGACACAAGTGTAAACGCCTGGTCTGTTGGTGAGAATCTGGAGAAGTAGCGGGTGCCGGTGTCAGTACTGACTGTTATGTCGTCCTGGCATTTACGGAGGTCTGTTCCCAGTTGGCGGTTGATCATTACTGACAGGCGGTAGTCCGGTTCGGCCGAGACCACTCCCAGGTAATGGAACGGCAACGGGTCCGGACTCTCAATCGTATGTCTGGTGATTTTTTTGTCCCTGCTCATTTTTTCGTTATCCCGAGCTTGTTCAGGGCTGCCATTGACGCCTCCTGTTCTGCCTCTTTCTTCGTTGTGCCTTCGCCCTGCGAGATGACCTCACTGTTGATCTCCAGGGTTACTGTGAAGAGCGGGTGCCCGTTTCCGGCGGATGGTTTCTCCCGTGAGGTGAAGTTAAGCTTTTGTTTGTTTTTCTGGCAATACTCAAGGATAATGCTTTTATAATCTGTCTCCGAGGCCAGCACGGTGTCAAGGTTGAGATGCTTTTTCAGCACCTTTTCAATGAAGAATCTGCGTGTGCGGTCAAAACCGGTATCTAAGAACAGAGCGCCCAGCAGGGCTTCAACAGCGTTGCCGTAGAGATTGCGGGGTGAGTCTGACGGCGCCAGGTTGGAGACAATAAGTTTATCGAGCCCCATGGAGAGTCCGAGCTGGTTCAGGGTCTCACGGTTGACAATACGTGACCTGGTTTTTGTCAGGAATCCTTCAGTGGCTTCGGGGTAGAGGCGGAAGAGATAATCCGAAACTATGCCGTCAATAATCGAGTCGCCCAGGTATTCCAGCCGTTCATTATTGATTTTTGTGCCGTCGGGGAGGGTATAGGTTGCTGAACGATGTATGAAGGCCTTTTCGTAAAGTCTGAGATTACGGGGCCGAATGCCGAGAAGTCTTTTCAGATTTGACCGGAATTCGCTCCTGTTGTGTATGAGCGTTTGATTATTATTCCTGTTAAGCAGGAACACTATTCCTCGAATTTCCTTAGGAGAATGGATGCATTATGGCCCCCGAAGCCGAAGTTGTTGCTCAGCGCTACCTTCACCGGCCTGTGCTGTGCCTTGTTGAGGGTGAGATTCAGGTTCGGATCAATGGCCGGGTCAGGGTACCTGAAGTTGATGGTGGGGGGCACTATGTCATGTACCACGGCCATGATGGTGGCAATGGCTTCTATAGCGCCTGCCGCTCCCAGCAGATGCCCGGTCATTGATTTTGTGGCACTGATGTTAAGCTTATATGCATGCTCACCGAAGAGCTGAAGGATGGCCTTGGCCTCGGCAATGTCACCCAGCGGGGTGGCGGTGCCGTGAACATTTATATAATCAACATCTGAAGGCTGCATTCCGGCCTCCTCAATAGCCTGCTTCATCACGTTGACGGCTCCCATGCCGTCAGGATGAGGTGCAGTGATATGATAGGCGTCAGCCGTGAGACCGGATCCGATCACCTCGGCATAAATCCTGGCGCCCCTGGCCCTTGCATGCCCAAGCTCTTCAAGGATGAGGGCACCGGCACCCTCGCCGATGACAAACCCGTCACGGGTGACATCAAACGGGCGGGAGGCTGTGGCATATTCCTCATTGTTGGTTGACATTGCCTGCATGGAGTTGAAGCCGCCTATGCCGGGAGGATTGACCGATGCTTCCGAGCCTCCGGCAATGAAGAGATCAGCCTTGCCCAGAAGGATGTAGTAATATGCATCAATGATGGCATTGGTTGAAGATGAACAGGCTGACACGGTTGCGAAATTGGGCCCGCGGAACC
>JAAZBN010000294.1 GCA_012513795.1 Bacteroidales bacterium
ATCCTGCGCCATGAACCCACAGCGTCATAGTGCTGCTGGGGAGCATCTATTTCCACGGATACGGGGCTGGTGTCATCCTTTCCCAGCAGGTACTGGACGGGATCAATATAATGTTGACCCATGTCACCCAGTCCTCCCCCGTCATAGTCCCAGTACCCCCTGAAGTTCTCGTGGACGCGCATCTTATTATAAGGCTTGAATGGCGCAGGTCCCAGCCACATGTCATAATCAAGCTCAGCCGGCACAGGCTCGGGGACGAGATCAGTGAGTCCGCTCCAGTAGAACTTCCAGTCATATCCGGTGATCCCGCTGATGGTTACCTTCAATGGCCAACCCAGCACTCCGCTTGCAACAACCTTTTTAAGAGGCATGACGGTAGTGCCCAGACCGTAGAACTGGCCTGTAAACCGGAACCAGGTGTTAAGTCTGAACATCCTGCCGTTGGCCCTGACAGCCTCTACCAGCTTCTTGCCCTCACCGATTGTCCGGGTCATCGGCTTCTCGCACCAAATGTCCTTGCCGGCCTCAGCGGCCATCCTTGCAATAATTCCGTGCCAGTGCGGCGGAGTGGCAATATGCACTATGTCAATGTCAGGTCTGTTGATAAGTTCGCGGAAATCGTGATATCCAACCACTCCTTTCCCTGCCCGGTCAAGCGCTCTTTTCAGGTGCCCTGAATCAACATCGCAGACAGCCAGTAGGCGGGTGTTCTCATAATTGAAATGGCCAAGACCCATTCCTCCAACTCCGACAATTCCCTTGGTAAGCTGGTCACTGGGAGCCATGTAACCGCTGCCGCCCAGCACATGCCTGGGAACAATTGTAATGGCGGCACCGGCCACTGCTCCTCTCCTTATGAATTCTCTTCTCTTTAATGGATTTACTGACATGATCTATTAATTATTTAGTCTTCCGGAACATTGTACTCTTTTCTCAGAGCAACCAGTTTCTTTCTGAGTTTCTTCTCCACTCTGTCATAAGCCGGATCATCTATCAGGTTATACATCTCATGCGGATCAGCAGTGAGGTCATATAACTCCCACTGGTCTATATCATTATAGAAATGAATCAGCTTGTACCTGTCAGTCCGGATACCGTAATGTCTTCTAACCGCATGTTCGGCAGGATACTCATAATAGTGATAGTAGAGTGCGTCACGCCATTTTTTTGGTTTCTCCCCTTTGAGCAGAGGCACCAGTGAGACACCCTGCATCTCTTCAGGAGGTTTCACCCCGGCCAGTTCAAGGAATGTGGGAGCGTAATCAATATTCTGTACCATTTCGGTTATGTCTCCATGGGCGGTGAGTGATTCAGGCAGTCTCATCATCAAAGGAGTACGGAAAGACTCTTCGTACATGAACCGCTTGTCAAACCAGCCATGCTCACCCAGGTAGAAGCCCTGGTCAGAGGTGTAGACCACGAGAGTATTTTCAAGCAGGCCGGCTTCCTCAAGGTAATCAAGCAGCCGGCCGGTGTTGCGGTCAACGGACTCAATTGTCCTGAGGTAGTCAGTGAGGTACCTGTTCAGCTTGAATAGTGCCAGCTCATCACCCTGTGGCGGGTTGGTTCTGTAAGCTTCGCTGATGCTGTCATACTCTTTCAGCCATGCCTCGCGCTGCTCCGGGGTCATGCGGCGGTTGAGGTACCACAGATAGTCCTGCTCTGTTCTGGTCAGGGAGTCGCCCTGAGCGCTGGTGATCTTGAGGTCATAGGACATGCGCATATCTCTGATGACGCTCATCTCCTGGAGACCGGCGGCGGCTCTGCCCTCATATGTATCAAAGAAGTTATCCGGGACGGGGAACTCTGTACCGTCAAAGAGATCGAGATCACATGTGTCAGGCATCCAGTTGCGATGGGGAGCCTTGTGGTGCACCAGCAGGCAGAAGGGTTTTGTGGTGTCACGCTGCTCAAGCCACCCGATTGCCTTATCGGTTATGATTGTAGTGGCATAGCCTGTCTGTCTGTAGGTACGTCCCATCTCAATAAAGTCAGGATTATAATAGCTGCCCTGACCGGGAACGATGCTCCAGTAGTCAAAGCCAGTTGGTTCACTCTTGAGGTGCCATTTGCCGATGAGGGCTGTCTGGTAGCCAGCCTCGCGGAGCATCTTGGGAAATGTCACCTGGGAGCTGTCAAACCTGGCACGGTTGTCCCTGTGGCCGTTGGCATGGCTGTGCTTGCCGGTGAGGAGCGCAGCCCTGCTGGGCGCGCAAATGGAGTTGCATACAAAACTGTTGCGGAAGATGATTCCCTCCTCCGCAATCCGGTCGAGATTCGGGGTTTTGTTTATCTGGCTTCCATATGCACTGACAGCCTGATAGGCATGGTCATCAGTCATGATGTAGACGATGTTCAGTTTCAGTGGTTCCGGCTCAGGTCCAGAACAGCCCAGGATCATCAGGGGCAACAGAATTAGGAAGAGTCCTTTCAGTTTTTTCATGTTTTGGTTTTCTTTTCCGGTTGCAGGCAGATGAATTAGTATGCCGGGGTTCCCCGGCTGCCGTCATATAGTTACAATCTTTTTCCTGATAATGATCCATGCCACTATCAGCAGGTAGACTGCACAAAGCAGGAGCACCCCCATTCCCGGCACAACCCCTATGGAGTCACTTACCAGTCCCATCAGCGGAGGGATGAGAGCCCCGCCGGAGATGGCCATCATCATCAGGCCTGATATCTCATTGCTTCTCTCAGGGTATTTCTGGACGGTGAGCGAGAATACCAGGGGGAAGATGTTTGCCACACCCAGACCGATAAGGAATACCAGGATCCATGCGGCAGCCTTTGATGCGGGGATGATCATGATCAGCAGTATTGTGATTATTGAGAGCAGAGCGCTGTAGAAGAATCCTTTGGTTGAAGCAAGCTTCGTCAGTATCAGTGCGCCCAGGAAGGTGCCCAGCATACGCCCGAAGAAGTAGACACTTCGTCCCGACTGTGCGCTCACCTCCTCGAACCCGAACCTTGTTGTAAGGTATTTACCTGAGAAGTAGTTGAATCCCACATCAATCCCCACTACCAGGAAGATGGAGAGAACCATCATCAGGATATAAGAGTTGCCCAGCAGTTTGAAGGCGGATGCCATCGAGGCTTTGGTGCCTGTGGCTGCGGTCTCCTCTATC
>JAAZBN010000295.1 GCA_012513795.1 Bacteroidales bacterium
AATCAGCCCCCAACCATGCCAATTATGACGAGTTCCTGGCAACACCATATCCTGATCTGCCTGATTTGCTTACATTGAAAAACGGGAAGAAGGTTACGACACCTGATATATGGTGGAATCAAAGGCGTCCCGAGATCATAGAAGATCTGGAGAAGGAGGTTTACGGCCGCCTGCCGGAAAATATCCCCGCTGTCAGATGGAAAGTGGATATTTCGGAGAGAGAGATGGTAGGCTTTATTCCGGTAATTGCGAAAAAGCTCACAGGGCATGTCGATAATTCGGAATACCCTCTCATTGATGTAAATATATCGATGGTTCTGGTTACCCCGGCAAACGCCAAAGGACCGGTCCCGGTACTGATGATGTTCGGCAGGGCAAGCCTGCCTGCTCCCGCGCAGCCTGGTCCTGATGACATGGAAGTATTGAACCAGGCCTTCAGGAAGCTGCTGTCTGAAGGCGATCCCCGTGTAAAGGAAATATTCGAAAGGTATCCGGCATATAATCCCGTTACACGGGAAACTGCTGTTTTTCCTTTTGGCGGAATGGGAAGCCAGGCTAATGCCGATCCTCCGTCAACACAGCAGCTTCTTATGGCAGGCTGGGGTTATGCGATGATAGACCCTTCAAGTATACAGGAAGACAACGGGGCCGGATTGACCAAAGGCATTATCGGGCTTGTAAATAAGGGTCAGCCCCGTAAACCTGATGACTGGGGTGCACTCAGGGCCTGGGCCTGGGGGGCAGCCCGGGGACTCGATTACCTTGAAACCGACACTGCTGTTGATGCAAAACATGTTGGTATCGAAGGTGTCTCGCGTTATGGTAAGGCAGCGCTTGTCACACTGGCTTTTGAGGATCGTTTTGCCCTGGGATTAATTGGATCGTCGGGTAAAGGCGGAGCTACTCTTCACCGTCGCAATTTTGGCGAAGCTGTTGAGAACCTTACCGGAAGCGGTGAGTATCACTGGATGGCCGGGAACTATTTGAAGTATGGCGCTGCCGAATCGGCTTCAGGAGCTGGAAACGCGAACCAGCTGAGTGTGGACTCTCACAGTCTTATAGCCATGTGTGCGCCGAGGCTTACATTCATCAGCTATGGCATTCCTGAAAAGGGAGATGCGAAATGGCTCGATCAGAAAGGGAGTTATATGGCAACTGTGGCTGCCGGAGCAGTATTTAAATTGCTTGGAGCAAAAGATATTGGTGTGTCAAATGATTACAAAAAGGAAGTGATGCCTCAATACAATACGGGTATGCTGGATGGAGAGCTTGCCTGGCGACAGCATGACGGAGGACATACAGATGCACCGAATATGAAATACTTCATCGAATGGGCAAATAAAAAAATCAATAAATAAGTAATATAAACATGAACCTGATATCATTGATCGTACTGGTATTCTTGCTGGTCTTCAGCAATCAGCAAAGGGAAGATGCCGGCGCTGTCAAACAAGAACTTCTTGGACCTCATGACGGTTCAGAAGTGTATCTTTTCACACTTACGAACAAAGCAGGTAATGTTTTGAAGCTCACCAATTATGGTGCAAGGATTGTAGGTGTTGAGGTTCCTGATAGAAACGGGAAAATGGATAATGTTGTTCTTGGTTCGTATGATCTTGAATCGATATTAAGAGGTTCTTTTGGCGGAGCAACGATAGGAAGGTTCACTAACAGGATAGCCAACGGAAAATTCACCCTTGATGGTGTGGAATATGATCTGCCCGTGAACAACAAACCCAATACTCTTCACGGAGGACCCCGCGGCTGGTACGCGAAGGTCTGGAATGCTGAAATGATAAATAACAAGAAAAGGCCTGCCGTAAGGTTCTCTTACGTGAGCCCTGATATGGAAGAAGGATTCCCGGGAACAATCAATATAGAAGTGGTATTCACCTGGACGAACAAGAATGAGATCATTATAGAGTACACTGCATCAACAGATAAGAAAAGTGTTATTAATGTAACCAATCATGCATATTTCAACCTGCATGGTGCAGGTAACGGTAATATTTTTGATCATGAAATGACTCTCAGAGCATCTGCATTTACTCCGCTGAATTCAACAATGATCCCGACCGGCGAAATACGTC
>JAAZBN010000296.1 GCA_012513795.1 Bacteroidales bacterium
AGATTGATCTGGCGGATATGGCCTCGCTCAATGTCGCATGAATTAACAATGCGAATAACCCCGCCTGTTCCAATGACCCTCTTCTCCTTCTCCTCAAGGAAGGGCTTAACCAGCTTGAGAATTGAATCCGGTTCAATGATTGAGTCAGCGTCAATTGTCACTATCAGGTTGCTTCGGCTGATGTTGATACCTGCATTGAGAGAGTCAGCCTTGCCACCGTTGTTCTTGTCAATGACAGTAAGCCGGTTGTATGCCGGGTCCTTGGAACGGTAAACGCCTCTTATCCTCTCGCAGGGGATACGATAGTCAAAGTAATAGTTGACCCTGACAAGCTCATAGGCATCCCTGATCTTCTCAAAAGTTTCATCTGTTGAGCCGTCATTCACTATGATAACCTCGAAATTGTTGTAGTAAAGAGAGAGCAGTGTGCGGACGTTATCAATGATGGTCTTCCCCTCGTTGAATGCAGGAGCAATTATTGTTATCCGCGGGCTCAGCGGTGAGAGTACCAGTGAGTTGTAGTTGACATAACTGTTCTTGCGCAGATACTTTCTCAGTGCAAGGGCAGAGTATATGCCGAGCAGCAGGTATGTCCCGAAGAGGACGAGAGTAAGGTAGAATATCAGATGTGCAAAGATAAATCCCATGTTATTCAGTATATCCTGCGGTCAAGCACATGCCTGACTATTATATTATAATTTTTGTACTCCGATTTCATCACCTTGACAAGAGCCTGTACGCCTGTTTCACCCATGTTCTCAATGGCTTTCACTGACTCTATCTGAAGCTGCACGTCATCCTCCTTGTCAAGCACCAGTTTAAGGAAGCCGAGCATTGATGTATCAGGCATCTTGCCCATTGATCTTACAATCTCGAGGCAGTTGTTATACTCCTGGTACTTGTACATGCGTTTCATGGTATCAAGGGTGCTTCTCATATCCATGTCGCCTGCCACCTCCACAGCCAGCCGGCTTACCCGCGGATCGCGGTGAAGCAGCACTTTCTTCATCTCCGGCTCAACCTCTTTCTGTTTGAACTCCCTGATCATCCTGAGGGCGAACATCACCACGGTCGGATTTTCTGAAGAGAGCCATCGCTGAAAGTCAGGCACAGGGAGATCATGCTGGATGATAAGATCATGCAGCGTTATCTGTTCCCAGAGTGAGAATGGCCTTTTCAGGTGCGACAGGAATTCAAAGTGATCATGGTCGCTCAGGCGCACCAGTGCAATCTGGGCCTCCATCCTCAGAATCTCGTTCCTGGAGTTCAGACATTTGTACATATCATCATTCCCTTCCCTGATACCCATGAAGGCCAGTTCACGGAATCCCTTTATCTTCTTGTGCCAACGCCTGCTTCGGGCCCTGGCAAGAGAGTCATTGTCAAGCCCCAGATCATTGTACAGTTTGGTGAGTTTCTCTCTTGAGTCACCCTTCAGGTTTACGCTGACGTCTATCATCTGGTCAATAAGCACCTGCCTGCGATAGTCATCCGAGGCAATCTTCCTGAACGAATCAGCATTGGTGTTACCGAAGAGGTAATCGATGATCAGTGTCTGGTACTGTTCAAGCAGATACTGCCGCAGCCTTGCCTCCCTCTCCATCCTTCTCCTGTTTAGGAGGATGACGAGAAGCAGAATAAGCATCGTGGCCAGGGAAGCAATAATAGCAATTATCAGGGCATTGACCAGGGCTACCGATTTGCCGAAATAGTTATACCGGGAAAGCCACGGGCTGTCACCCTTCAGCAGGAAAATATTCCGGAACTTTTGCCACCTGGTCGGCTCTCTTCCGTA
>JAAZBN010000297.1 GCA_012513795.1 Bacteroidales bacterium
GAGTAAAGCCGTTTCCTGCCTGAATCATCATACTGGACGCTGTCATGCATTTTCGAGGTCAGCCAGTCGGCTTCGGGAGAGTAGGAGAAGCCTATTGAAGGTTTCATCACATGTCTGATGGATTCAATCCTGGAACCCTTTTTTGTAAATGAAAATGTTCCATAGAGGGATGGGTTGAATGAGGCGCTGAGTGTGGGCACCAGTGCCTGGCCATAGGTAAATCCCCGTATTGTGTCATTGACCACTGACGGAACCACCATGTTCCTTGACTCGTCATAGTAATCCGGATCCCATCGCTTGTGTATCTGCTGTGTGTAAAGGACCCCTGTATAGCGGACAGAGGGTGAGATCGAGAAGTTGTTGAAAGGCCTTATCTGGAGGCTCAGCGGCACTTCGTGCTTGAACCCGGTCTGCATACTTTTCCAGACGGCACTGGTGAAGAGGAGACTGTCATAGGTATTGATCTTGTTCTCAAAAGAGGCCGTATACTGGGTGGTGATATCATGGTACCACTTGCTCTCGCCGGCCAGTTTCTTTGGCTTGAATGGATATATTCTGGACACAGTAAGGGAGCCCCTGGGAAGGCTGAGGTTCATTGTTTTCCTGCGTGTATCCTGGTTAAGGTTCAGGCTTGAGGAAAAGCTTATTGGGGTGCCTGCCCATGATTTGGAGTAATTTATGTTAGACTGTCTTGAAGTGGTTACGTGATCAGTCACATCGTAACTGTTCTCCTTGTCATAACCGCTTGATTTCATGTTTACACTGGCCGAGAATCTGGAGCCGGGATTGGCTTTGGAGTCCTGTGAGTGGTTCCAGCTGATTCCATAATTGACATTTTGGGCATAGTCAGGCATACCCTTGTAGCTGGTAACGTTGTTTGCATAGCTGAAAGCAAAGGAGCCCGAGAAACGGTATCGCAGCCGGTATGAGGTAGCCGCATCGGCAAGCCAGGTGCCGTTGGTATAGATTGTACCGGTCAGCTTGAGATCAAAGTAATCACTCAGAGCAAAATAGTAACCTCCGTTTGAGAGGTAATAACCACGGCGTGTCTCCTGTCCGTACCTGGGCATTACGATTCCTGAGGCTCTCTTCTGCTGTACGGGGAAGAAGCCGAAAGGCAGGATGAGGGGCAACGGGATATCCGCAACCACCATGTAAGCCGGTCCGGAGACAATCTTTTCTCCCGGGTATACCTTGGCTTTGGGCAGCGCGAGATAGAAATGAGGTTCCTCCGCATCACAGGTAGTGAATTTGCTGCGGTTGACATGAAGGGTTCCATCCTCATGCCTCTTGGTAGTCAGGCTCTGTAGGAAGCCTCCCTCCTGCTCTGTTGTGACATTGCGGATAACCCCCTTCTTTGATTTGAAATTGTAAGTCAGTTCCTTTGATTCAAACTCCTCCGAGCCATCCTTGTAGACAGGCAGCCCGATCATCCTCCCTGTTGAATCAATCCTGCCCGTGGCGTACACTGAGCCGGTCTCCATGTCAAGTACTATGGAATCAGCTGTCAGTTCAGTTGTTCCATAGGTGACCTTTGCGCTCTGTACAAGGCTCACCTTGCGGGTTCGCAGGTCCGTTTTCATATACCCTTCGGCGTTGTATATGATTGGTTCATCAACGGCATCGGGAGAGATTACCAGTGGAGGTTTTACACCTGCTGTGTCCTGCTGATCATTCTGGATTGCGTCAATGATAAGCGGGGTTTCCGGGAGATCCTGTCCGGCCACCATCAGCGTATCGGGCAGCGTTCTCCTCAAAGAGTCGGGACTTTCAGGCACCTGGGCAGACAATGCCGTGGTGAAGAGAACCGGCATGAAAATTGCCACAAACAATCTTTGTGCGATAAAATGCAAGTTAAATGCTATTTTTGCGTAGTTGTTGTGCATCTCTGACATGCCAGCGACAAAACTAATTAAAATTCGCATAGCAGTAATGCGGCAAAGTACCAAA
>JAAZBN010000298.1 GCA_012513795.1 Bacteroidales bacterium
ATCGGATTCAGCATACGGGAACTGGGGGCAGAGGAGGCTCTGCGCAGGGCAGTGGCTGCCAAGCCTGAAAAGGGAAGCGTAAATCACATTAATGGCTTTTATAATATCGGAGGATAACAGATGAATAAGCTGACACACACTGATGAGAGCGGGAGAGCCCATATGGTATACACCGGGGAAAAACCGGAACAGCACCGCACAGCCACAGCATCAGGGAGAATAGAGATGAAGCCTGAGACACTCAGACTGGTGGAGGAAAATATGATGAAGAAAGGCGATGTCATCACCGTGGCAGAGATAGCCGGCATTCAGGCAGCCAAGCAGTGCGGCACTCTGATACCACTCTGTCATAATATTACACTTGACCAGGTGAGGGTGTCACTGGAGGCTGACCAAAAGGGCCTACTCGCGACTGCCATTGTCAGGTGCACCGGAAGAACCGGTGTGGAGATGGAGGCGCTGACGGCCGTGACTGTGGCCCTGCTGACTGTCTATGATATGTGCAAGGCAGTGGACAAGACAATGACCATTACTGATGTAAAACTGATAAAAAAAGAGAAAAATGACATTGCCTGAAAAATTTAAGGTGCTTGTGATCACCCTTAGCGACAGGGCTCACAGCGGAGGCTACGCCGATCTCAGCGGCCCGGCTGTTGTCAAGTATGTGAGGTATGCAATGAAATCTGCCGGATGGAAGTGCGAGATAAAAAAGATTATTCTTCCTGATGATGCCGTGGCTCTGCGGGCAGCCCTGACAGACGCGACGGACGTTGATCTGATAATCACCACGGGCGGCACGGGCATCGGCCCCCGCGATATCACCCCGGAGGTGGTCACACCTGTGCTTACCAAAGAGATACCCGGTATCATGGAACAGATACGGGTAAAGTACGGCACAAAGAACCCGAAGGCTCTGCTCAGCAGGGGCGTCGCCGGCGCCATCGGCAACACTCTTGTCTACACCCTGCCGGGATCAGTGAAGGCCGTTCATGAGTACATGGCGGAGATAGTCAAGACCATGGAGCATGCTTTCTACATGCTGCACGGAATTGATAACCACAAGTAGGCAATCTGCAGTCTGCAATTGGCAGCTGGCAGACATTAAGTCATTGATTTACTTCTGACTGCTGACTGCCGACTGCCGACTGCCGACTCTCACTGAGCCCTGGTATTTGCCAGGGTAATACCCGTCAGCCGGTCATACCGCTCTGTGGGATCACGGAAGTAGGTAAGGATCACATAATCATTCTCGGTCTCCCAGTGACTCCCTTCAAAGGCAAAACCCTCCGGGTCAGTGCCTTCTGACGGGATAAAGAGATACTCATAGTTGTACCATCCCTGCTTGAGCAGGAGTGAAGCCTCATAGCATCCCCTGGCGGTGTTCCATGTCATCCTGTTGGCAGCACCATGCTGCCATCCGCAGAAGTCGCCTGCCACATAAACAGATCCCCCTCTGAGTTCACTGTATGCCGGCAGGGTAAACCAGACCCATACATAATCGGCCTCCCTGTCCGGCTCATTGCTCTCCTCCATTGCCACAACGTACCTGCCGTTGAAGTCCTCATTAAAAAAATATGGTTTGAACTCCCTGTCTTCAGAGGGAAGGAGGAGGGCGTGATAGATCCCGTTGACGAAATCTATCGACCTGACGTTCTGCCTTGTCTGCCGGATGGTCTTGATATCGAAATACCTGAACTCGTTCCCTCCCGGCATCAGGGTATTGTCTGACAGGGTGTTGAATTCCAGCCTGCCGCTTCCCACGAAGTCGGGTGTGATGCCTGCCCTCATCCTGTCACTGCGCCCGTTCTGCATTATGGTAAGAGTAATCTGGCGGTAAGGGTCAGTAACGGCAAGGCCTCCGATGCTTACAGTGATCTCTGCCTGCTGGTGGGTCTCGGTGGCACCGGGCTTCATCGGACGACGAAAGACCACTGCTGCGGATGAGCTGCCCTCACTGATAAAGAAACGCCTGACAAGCAGCGGGGTGTCAGGGTTGCCTGGCTCCCAAACAGTGATAACATAGTTGCCTGAGACCAGCAAACGGATGTCATCATTGGGCAACGAAAGACGATAGTGGGTATAACTGACCCGCGTGTTGAACGAGGGAAGGAAATCAGTTATCTGATTCTCCTCATATCCTTCAAGATAGTCACTGGTGAACAGGTCGCTCCGGTTCCAGTCTCGGTCACAGTGAACAATGTTGTACCACAGCGTTCCCCCTTCGCCATCAATGACATCGAAACTGAGGATAAGAGCATCGTCCGGGCCCCGCTGAATGAAAGGGTATGCAAGCATCCGGTCCTCTTTTTCAAATACAATGGTCTTGACATTCTCAGCTGCATATTCAACCGGGGAAAAATCCGGTGACGGATGAGAAAAGAGCTGAACAGGTAGCAGGAATATCGATAAACTTAATAATTTTATCCGCGAGAATCTTTTACACATCTCAGATATTTTAGGACTAAAATACAAATATCCTGCCGCACTCTGAGTACCACGTAGTAAAAAGAGTAATGTGATAAATGTGATTTTTTCTGTGAATGTATTAACAAACAATTATACTAGCATCTAAAAGGAATAAAGTTCCAGTTAAAATATGTCAACACTGATCAAATTACGCAAAGGATTGAATATCAAGCTTGCCGGCAAGGCCGAGAAGATACTCCTTCCGGAGGTTGAGGTGACCCGTTTTGGGGTCAGGTTTGCCGACTTTCCGGGTCTTGTTGCTCGTCTTGATGTTCAGGAAGGAGACAGGGTCATGGCCGGCAGTGTGCTGTTTCATGACAAGGCCTGTCCGGAGATTAAGTATGTCTCGCCGGTGAGCGGCGTGGTCAGGGAAATCACCCGGGGCGAGAAGAGGGTACTCAGGGAGGTTGTCATTGACCAGCAGGGTACAGAGAAGGTTGATTTCGGCGTTGCCGATCCTCTTTCTCTCAGTCGCGAAGAGGTGACGGACAAATTATTGAAGTCTGGCATCTGGCCGGTACTGAGGCAGCGTCCGTATCATGTCGTGGCGAAGCCGGGCGCTGTGCCGAGGGATATCTTCATCAGTGCCTTTGATACGGCACCGCTGGCGCCTGACATCGACTTCGTTATGTCAAACACTCATGGCGGGCATCTGCAGACGGGAATAAATGCTCTCTCAAGACTCACTGACGGCCGAATACACATATCCCAGGAGGCCGGGGGCTCAAGGGCTGCCGGGATGAAGAGTCTGCAGAACGTAGAAGTTCATTATTTTAAGGGGCCCCATCCTGCCGGCAACGTGGGAGTGCAGATACACCATATAGCGCCCGTATCGAAGGGTGAGTTGGTATGGACCCTTGATCTGCAGGATGTAGTAGCCATTGGCAGGCTCTTTAACACGGGTCTGCATGACCGTGAGCGCATCATTGCGCTGGCCGGCCCGGGAGTAAATCACCGCAAATATCACCGTATCAGGCCCGGCGCCTCGGTGAGCGGCATCCTCAAGGGTAACCTGATGGAGGGTAACTACAGGGTTATCAGCGGCAACGTGCTGACGGGCAAGACTATATCACCTGAGGGATCCTTCGGCTTCTATGACAACATGGTGACAGTCATTCCCGAGGGCAACTACCATGAGTTATTCGGCTGGGCTACGCCAGGGCTGAAGAAGTTCAGTTACTGGAGAACATTCCTCTCAAAACTGATCCCCGGGAGAGAGTATGAGATGGATACCAACCTTCATGGCGGCAACAGGGCCTTCGTGGTCACAGGACACTATGAGAATGTGCTTCCAATGGATATCTACCCTATCCATCTGATAAAGGCAATCATGGCCGGAGATATAGAACTGATGGAGAACCTGGGAATATACGAAGTGGCAGAGGAGGACTTCGCCCTGTGTGAGTATATTGATCCTTCCAAGACAGAGATACAGGAGATCATCCGCAGCGGGATCAATTTGATGATTAAAGAGATGAACTAATAAAGGAATGAGCTTGCTATGAATTTCCTGCTGAAACAAATGAAGAATATAGAGCCTCTCTTCAAGAAGGGAGGCCGGTTTGAGAAGCTGCATTCCGTCTATGACGGCTTTGCCACCTTCCTCTTTGTGCCGGACAAAGTCACGTCGCGCGGAGCGCATATCAGGGATTATATGGACATGAAGCGCACCATGATTATCGTGGTTCTGGCGCTGATGCCCGCCCTGCTGTTCGGCTGTTACAACATAGGCCTCCAGCATACCAGGGCTTTTGGCATCAATGACTGGACACTGATGCACATGTTCTGGTTCGGTTTCCTGAAGCTGCTCCCCATGATCATCGTCAGTTACCTGGTGGGTCTGGGCATTGAGTTTGTGGCAGCGCAGATACGCGGTCATGAGATCAATGAGGGTTACCTTGTCACAGGGATGCTCATCCCTCTTATCATGCCTATAGATGTGCCTCTCTGGATGGTTGCCGTCTCGGTGGCTTTTGCCGTGATAATAGGTAAGGAGATATTCGGTGGCACCGGGATGAACGTACTGAACCCGGCACTGACGGCCAGGGCCTTCCTCTTCTTCAGCTATCCCGGCTGGATGACTGGCGATGCCATCTGGATCGAAGGGCTTGTCAAAGGCGGCGGTCTCGACGGATTCTCAGGGGCCACCCCGCTGGCGGTGGCCAAGCTGGAAGGAATGGCCAATATGCCTTCGGCGATGGAGATGTTTATCGGCACAATCCCGGGGTCAGTGGGCGAGACCTCCGTGGTGGCAATACTGATAGGAGCCTTTATCCTGCTGGTGACGGGGGTGGGCAGCTGGCGCATAATGCTCAGCATGACCCTCGGAGCACTGGGGATGGGACTGCTGCTCAACGCCACGGGAGGCAACGAATACACTCAGATACCCGCATACTATCACCTTATCATGGGCGGCTTCGCTTTCGGTACGGTCTTTATGGCTACCGATCCGGTGACTGCGGCACAGACCAATACAGGCAAATATATCTATGGTGCACTGACGGGTATACTGGTGGTGATCATCAGGGTCTTTAACCCGGCCTACCCCGAGGGAACCATGCTGGCTATACTGCTGATGAACGTGATGGCTCCGCTGATAGACCATTACGTGGTTAATGCAAACATCAGGAGAAGGTTAAAAAGAGTAACCACAGCTTAACTGTACACACGATGAAAGATTTCAGCAACAGATATATAATGATATTCTCGGTGGTGATGGTTGTCTCCGTCGCCATCCTCCTGTCGCTCACCGCGCTGCTGCTGCAGCCAAGACAGGAGAAGAACGTTGAGGTGGAAAAGAAGATGCAGATCCTCTCATCCATTAACGTTGAATCAGACAAGTCGGACGCCGTCCGGCTATACGATAAGTACATCAGGGAAAGCTTCGTGATAAACACGGAAGGGAACCGTACAGAAGGTGTTGACGCCTTCACCGTCACCCTTCGTTCAGAGCAGAAGAAGCCGCTGGGTGACCAGAGCCTGCCTGTCTTTATTGCTGTGGCCGATAACGGAGACACACTGCATATCCTGCCTCTTGAGGGCAAGGGTCTGTGGGGCCCGATTTGGGGATACGTCTCACTGAAGGAGGATCTCTCAACTATTGCAGGAGTAACCTTTGACCATAAAGGTGAGACCCCGGGACTGGGGGCGGAGATTAATACCACCGCCTTTGAGAGCCAGTTTCACGATAAGAGCCTGTTTGAGAATGGCCGGTTCGTCTCGGTGAAGGTGGTCAAGGGTGGCGCCAGGCCGGGCAATCCGCACGAAGTGGATGGCATCTCCGGCGGAACCATCACCAGCAATGGACTGGAGGCAATGGTGCATGACGGGCTTGTTAAATATGAAAAATACCTCAGCCAAAACAGGAAGTAGATATGGAAAAAGTTGAAAAGGAGCCGCTGTGGTCGGCCAAGAACAAGAAACTGTTAACAAATCCGCTGGGGCAGGATAACCCGATAACCGTACAGGTACTGGGCATATGCTCGGCACTGGCAGTGACGGTGAAGATGCAGCCTGCTATTGTCATGGCTATATCCGTTATGGTGGTGCTGGCTGTATCAAACGTGGTTATTGCCGCGCTGAGGAAGATGATTCCCGGACGAATAAGAATAATAGTCCAGCTGGTGGTGATAGCCACAATGGTCATCCTGGTTGACCAGTTCCTGAAAGCCTTCGCTTTTGACGTGAGCAAGCAGCTTTCAGTCTTCGTGGGTCTGATAATAACCAACTGCATCATCATGGGCCGCCTTGAGGCTTTCGCCATGGCGAACAAACCGTGGCCTGCCTTTCTTGATGGTCTGGGAAATGCGTGGGGATACGGCCTGATACTGGTCATAGTCTCCTTCTTCCGCGAGTTCCTGGGCAGCGGCACAATCATGGGTTTCCCCGTGATGGAGAAGCTGGGAGTATACAACTTCGGGTATGAGGACAACGGAATGATGATCCTTCCTCCGATGGCACTTATCACCGTGGGCCTGATAATCTGGGTCCAGCGTAGCCGTAACAAGTCACTTGTAGAAACAAAGTAACGTCAGGGTCATGGAAAATCTACTCAACATATTCGTTAAGTCGATCTTTATCGACAACATGATCTTCGCATACTTCCTGGGTATGTGCTCATACCTGGCAGTGTCGAAGACAGTGAAGACATCCATGGG
>JAAZBN010000299.1 GCA_012513795.1 Bacteroidales bacterium
AAGGCCGGATGATTTATCATCCGTTCATACCAGCCTTGCAGGAATCGAAGAGGATGCTAACTTTGCTGAAGCGGTAAATGGTTAGTAAAAATACCCCTACTGTCAGATCAAGTACTGACTATTACACATAATTGACGTTGTATGTAATATGGGGAATACCGTCAACAAGTTTAAACTCAAGAACTAAAACGCCATTAAGCAGTTTCTGTCCATGATCATTAATTGTCATATAGTAATAACCAATGCTGACCTGCTCACAATTCAACGGCAGATTTGTGCCTTCTCCTCCAGGAACATTGTTCATTGTTTCATAATTCCCCTCAATGAAGTTCCAGTCCTCCCACTTTGTAAAGTCATCGCCAACCAATACAGCATTCAAGGCGTGACCTGAAGGCAATGTAACAGGATCATATATTCCAACCTCAAACAATGGAAGTCCGAGTTTGCCCATATCTTTCAATGTGCCTCTATTCATATAGATCGAATCCAGATCAAATCCGCGGTAACCTCCATATAACAGTCCTGCCTCTCCATTAAATACACCATCTCCCCAAGCATGTGAATTAATCAATAGCTGTAGTGAGTAATTACCGCACAACCAGCCTGGGGGGACCTGCAGTGGCTCTATTGTGTCTACCCAATCCTCGGCAAGCCTCTTGGCAATAATACTATCCCGCTGTTGTCTTGTGGTAACCGAATTGTATTCTCGTGATGCTTCATTATCATCTAAAGCAGTAAAAAGATTGACTTCTCCTTTAGGAGGTTGAAACCGATATATGTTGTACTGAGGTTTGGCTAATACTGAAATGAGAAGACAACCGAGAACCAGTAAAATTCTGGAGGAAATCTTGAAACACTTAATGTTCTTCATGGCAACCAATAATTTCGTATAACTAGATCAGGTAGAAGTAATTATTGTTTATACTTCCACACTCCATCAGCACATGTGCCGATCCAGATTGTACCGCTTTCATCTATGGTAATAGTCTGAATGCATCCAGGACCATAGATATCCCAGTTATAATGAGTTGACCAGTTTTTCCCGTCATATTTCATTAAATAGGCGCCGGTGCCTATCCATTTATTATTCTGATCATCCACAGCGATTGAAAATACTAACTTATTGGGCAATCCATTGTCGGTTGTATATGAAGTCCAGTTTGTTCCATCAAAAGATGACATGCCTTCATTGGTTCCAAACCATATTAATCCAGTCTTATCCTCAACGATTACATAGACTCCGTTATCAACAAGACCATCATCCTTTGTATATGTTTTCCAAGTTGTCCCGTCAAACTTTGTTACACCTTTGTGATAAGTACTGATATCAAGGCCATAACCGAACCAGATATTGCCTTTTGTGTCAAAGGCAATTGTCCGGACAACGTATGAAGCTAATCCATCCTGCACAGTATAATTGGTCCAGCTTGTACCATCGAATCTGGATACTCCCATGTAGGTTCCGAACCATTTATTTCCCTGCGGATCTATTGCCACACAATTCACGGAGTTGTGGGCCAATCCATCTGACGTATTGTAAATGGTTACCGAACTACCATCATATACCGCCGCACCATCGTCCGTAGCCATCCAGACATTATCATTGCTGTCTATAGCTATTGAGTTAACATTATTATTGGGAAGTCCCTCTTCCACGGTCAGGTTGAACCAGCGGGTTCCATCAAAGCGCGAGGCACCCTGCCTGGTTCCAATCCAGATGTTTCCATGATTGTCAATAGCTGAACAATTTATAATGTTGGACAACAACCCGCTGACCCTGAAATAGGAATCATAAACAGAGCCATTAAATTTTGTCGCACCGGCATATGTTCCAAACCAAATATTTTTCTGGCTATCGTATGCAATGGAGTACACATTCTCGTTTGCGAGTCCGACTGAGGCAGGTATTAAGCTCCAGCTAACGTCATCAAACACCGCAACACCCCGACATGTTCCAAACAATTTAGCACCCTGGTCATCAATAAAAACCGACCAGACAGAATTGCTTGGCAGTCCGTCATCCTTATCATAACCGGTCCATTGTGTGCCATCAAATTTCGAAACGCCTCCCTCAGTGGCAAACCATAGATTGCCTTCACTGTCACAGGTTATTGCATGAACGATGTTATTTATCAGGCCATTATATGTGGTATAATTGACGAACCTGGTTCCATCAAACATCGAAACTCCATTGATTGTGCCAAACCATTTTCGCCCTGAATTGTCAATCTCGATGCATGTAACTGCATTGTTTACCAAGCCATCGGTTTCAGAATATTTGGTCGTTGCTGATCCGGACATAACAGTTATTCCTCCTGGAGAAGCTATCCATTTCTTATTTTCAGAATCCACTACGACACAGGTTTCAATTCCATAAGTCAGCCTCTCCCATGAAGAGCCGTCGAATGTCAGCAGTCCGTCAGACGTTGCAAACCACTTTTTCCCCTGGGCATCTTCAGCCATTGCATAAACGTGCTGCACAGGTCTGCCATTGACAGCAGGGTAGCTGGTCCAGTTGGAGCCGTCAAACTTTGATATTCCGTATTCCGTGCAAAACCACAAATTATTCTGTAAATCATTGTTTACCGACCAGACCAGGTTGTGTGGCAGCTGTGTTGAAGTGTTTACATCGGTATAGACAGTCCATGTCTGTGCCCCGGAAGGCAAAACGGAGCATATGAAAAACAGCAGAGCCAGGAATTTTCTCATTTTTTACAGATTTATTCTCAGTATCGAAACGTGACTTGACTCCTAATTAAGTTTGGTATAACTTTATGGTTGTGAAAGTTCAACTAAAAGTATTAAGCTATGAAATCAAAATTTCTGACACTTGACTGGAAAGACTTTTCAAGAGGTCTGCTGATTGCATTTCTGACTGCTGTACTGACAGGTGTCATCAACCTTCTTGACACCGGTGCCGTATTTACCTGGGTGAATCTCAAGCCAGTGCTGATTGCAGGTATCTCTGCCGCTTTGTCTTACCTGTTGAAGTGCCTGGCAACCAACTCGCAGGACCAGATGTTCAAACGCGAGCCGGTGAGGGCCTAGAGCCCGAAATGCCCGGTGTCAATCCACTTCATGTCTATCAATGACCAGAAGTCGAGCGCGAGGCCGTTGAGCACATAATCATACGGCAGCCATCCGTAGCCGTCGTCGCCCCAGCCTTTTCCCCAGGAGTTGCGGATAAGCAGGGCGCCTTTGGTTGAGAGGTTGCATTTCAGATTGGTGATCTTATGATCATCATCATATCCGACAGCCATGACTGCGTGGCCCCACTGTGCCTTTTCTCCCTTGCAGGGATAAGGTATGTCGCCTGGTTTATCGGAGTCCTCAAATGACTCGAATCCCCAGAATCCGAACATGGAAGGAATGCCGGCTGTCAGGTAGCTTTTAACCGATGCCAAAACATCTGCACCCTGAGTCTCCGAGCCCTGCGGATCATGACAGAAATATTTTATTGTAGAGTAGTTCTCGGCCAGTGCATATACAAAGCCTGTCGGTTCTTTATCAAAGTCTTTTACCTTGTATGGCCAGTACTTCTCATCCGGCACGCCGCATAATACCAGCGCCCCCATAACCTCGCGGAGCCATGCGCCGGTATCGCCCGAGACCTGCATCAGGTTACGGGTGGTCTTGTAGAGGAAGAGTCGTGAGGCGTCAATATGCTTTCCATAGGCGCGTTTCTCAAAGTACTCCACGATGCCGGCTGCGGCGTGGGCGGTACACGCTCCCAAATCCAATTGGTTTTCCACAGGCGAACAATACTCTCTCAGATCAACATGTCCTGCAGTCCTGCGGTCTTGCGGTCTTGCAGTCAGTGAGGGTAGTTTGAGTTTTCTGTTAAAGGAGGCTACCTGTTTACTTGCAGGGGTGTAGTCTCGCAGGTCAGGTTGCGGGGCGAGCCAGCCGGTGCCTACTTTATGAGGCACACCCGAGACCCATATCTTTCGGTTGAGGACCCTGTTTTTCATAACCCCTGGTTTTTATCACCCGCTAATACTACTTCCTTCAGAGTGGATCCGGAGGGTCCGGGTATTATCTCAAAGAGCCTGAATGTTGCTCCGGGATCAGTTGGATGTTCTCCTTCGTCCGAAGGCGCATAAGGAGGTGCCCCTTCGAAGGCCTGTGCTGCATAGGCGCTCTTGGAGAGCATGGCAGCAAATGCCTCCATGCTTTCAGGCAATTGCGAGTCGGTAGCGACACCGTACGACTCCAGGGCACTGTTCTTAAAGGCCATCTTCAGCTCGCTGGAGCCGACACCTGGTTTCAGTACCATGAACTGCGGATCGGAGAGATCAGGCAAATAAACCACAGATGTTTTGATAGTTTTATCCTTCTCTGCCATGTATTCAACAAGCAGGTAGGGTTTGAGAGTGTAGAAGCGGAGACCGGTCTCGTTTTTCAGTCCCGCATCAGAGTAGATCTTTACCGTGGCACAGCCTGTCATCAGCATGAATGCCACAGGGATTGCTGCAAAAACAGTTAACTTCTTCATAAATAGTAATGTTGATCAGACATCACTAAATTAGAAAATAAAAAAACTTGAGTCAAGTTTTTTTGTCTTGCAGTCTTGCGGTCTTGCAGTCCGTTCATACGAAAATAATCGTACTACTATCCGATTCGCAAATAGTTAATGCCTTCGAGGTCGGATTTATTGAAGACACCGCGGCCGTCGATGAGGAGGGGATGTTTCATCAGGGACTTAACCTTCTGCCAGTCGGGCATGCGGTACTCCTTCCATTCGGTGACATGGAAGAGTACATCTGCATCCCTGACAGCATCATATATATCACTGGCATATTCAATGCTGTCTCCGAGCCTGTGTCTTGCCTCATCCATGGCGGCCGGGTCATATGCTTTTACAGTACATCCGGCATCCAGGAGCTGGCTGATGAGTGTCAGGGCAGGAGCCTCACGCATGTCATCAGTGCCGGGCTTGTAGCTGAGTCCCCAGATAGCGGCCCTCTTCCCTTTTAAATCTGCTTTGTAATAATCGCTGAACTTGCCAAAGAGAACCTTCTTCTGCCGTTCATTAATGGCTTCAACCGACTCAAGCAGTGTCAGAGGGGAGTCGTGGTCCTTGCCTGTCTTTATCAGCGCCTTGACATCCTTGGGAAAACAGGATCCGCCAAAGCCAGGACCGGGATAGAGGAACTTGCTGCCTATGCGACTGTCAGTACCGATGCCTTTACGTACCATAGAGACATCTGCACCAACTTTCTCGCAAAGGTTGGCGATCTCATTGATGAAACTGATACGTGTGGCGAGCATGGCATTGGCAGCATACTTCGTCATCTCGGCCGAGGGGATATCCATGAAGATAACCCTGAAGTTACTCAGGAGCATAGGAGCATAAAGTCTTGTCATTAGCTCTTTTGCTTTCTCACTCTCAACGCCAACCACCACACGGTCGGGTTTCATGAAATCGTCTATGGCAGCGCCCTCCTTGAGGAACTCGGGATTGGAGGCCACATCAAAATCTATTTTCTTCCCGCGTTTTGCCAGTTCCTGCTCAATTGCCTCCCTTACCAGATTTGATGAGCCCACCGGCACGGTGCTCTTGGTCACCACCAGGAGGTATTTCTGAAGATTTTGACCTATCTGGCGGGCAACGGTCAGCACGTGACTGAGGTCGGCGCTGCCGTCCTCCCCGGGAGGTGTTCCCACGGCAATGAAGAGCATCTCGACATCATTGAGGCTCTCCGTTAGGTCTGTGGAGAAGAAGAGCCTTCCGGCCTTTACATTGCGATGGACCAGGTCTTCGAGTCCGGGTTCATAGATGGGTATGATACCGTTATTCAGCTTGCTGATCTTATCACTGTCAGTGTCGATGCAGTGAACGGTAGCGCCCAGCTCGGCGAAGCAGGCACCGCTTACCAATCCTACATATCCTGTTCCAACAATGGAGATATTCATATACTTATACAAAAGTCATGCAGTCTTGCGGTCATGCAGTCTTGCGGTCAAACATTTTACTAATAATTTCTATGATGCGTTCGGAGGTGTGGCCGTCCCAGAGGGGGGGAATGGCGCCTTTCTTCCAGTTGCCGGAGAGGAGTCGTTGCATGGCAGGTGCGATGGCATCAGGATTGGTGCCCAGCAGCTCATTGGTGCCCATGGTTACAGTCTCGGGACGCTCGGTGCTGTCGCGCAGTGTCATGCAGGGAACGCCCATCACGGTGGTCTCCTCGGTTATTCCGCCTGAATCTGTTATCACTGCCAGACTGTGTTCAACCAGGTAGTTGAATTCCAGGTAACTGAGTGGCTCGGCAAGGTGTATGGATCCCGAGAGCGGCTCCGTGTATGAATTGATGACCTTTCGTGTACGAGGGTGGACCGGAAAGATGATCTTCCTGCCGTCTGAACTTTTGATGATCTCATTAAGGAGTTGTTTCAGGTTGGCAGGATCATCAACATTGTTGGGGCGGTGGAGAGTAAGGACAATATAGCCCTTCTCATCAAGGCTGAGCTCATCCCACAGCCGGGGTTTCCTGAAACGAGGCCTCGAATGCAACAGGGTGTCGATCATGGTATTACCCACAAAGAAGATCCTGTCGCTCTCTACTCCGTTTTTCCGAAGATTGCTGTTGGCAGTCTCTGAGGTGGTGAAGAAGTAATCAGTGATGCTGTCTGTCACGATGCGGTTTATCTCCTCGGGCATGGTCATATCGCCTGATCGTATGCCGCCTTCAACATGGGCGACAGGTACCAGCATTTTCTTTGCAGCTATTGAGCAGGCCATGGTGGAGGTGACATCGCCCACCACGATGCAAAGGTCCGGCTTGCGTTCAGACAAAAGCTTCTCATAACCAAGCATGATGCCGGCAGTCTGTTCAGCCTGGGTGCCGCTGCCCACGTTAAGGTTCACGTGCGGCTCGGGGATACCCAGCTCCTCGAAAAAGGAGCCGCTCATGTTACGGTCGTAGTGCTGGCCGGTGTGGACGAGGCGGTAATCAATGGCTTCGCTCTGCGCCTTTCTTCGTTCAATCTCCCGGATAATGGGAGCAATCTTCATGAAGTTGGGGCGGGCGCCCACAATCAGGTCGAGAGTGATCATGTGTAAAGATGATGAGTCTTGCGGTCTTGCGGTCATGCGGTCATGCAGTTCCCGATACACTATGCTATCGGGGCTTTGTCTCCGCCGATTGGCGGATCCTCGTCTGCAGTCGTAAGGAAAAGTATAACGGAATAATAACAGGGGCTACCAGCCGAAGAGGAGGCCGAGCTTCATGTTGAGGAAGCTGTCGCGCCAGTAAGGACTTGTATCCGGGTCATCAAAGATATCCCTGTCGATCTGTGTGAAGAGTCCTGTAGAGAAAGAGAGGTTTGAATGTTTTGTAAGCGGGACCGTTATTCCAAGACTGGGATTTCCAAAAACACGGGAGTAATCCTTGAAGTTGTCAAAGTTCAGCAGGAAGCCCGCCGGCATGGCAAAGAAAAATTTGACTCTCTGCTTACCCATAAAATATCTCATATCAGCATATAGCGGGATAGTATAACCGCCATTATACTTCAGGAAACCCGTGCCGCCACCCACGGCAAAGCCGCCTCCGAACCTCCAGCCAAAGGCTGTGGTGAGGCCCGCGAAGTGATTGGAATAGGGAGGCTCAATCTCAGAGAGACCAAAGCCGTAATGAGCTTCAGTAATGTTGTATAATCCACCACTTATGCCAGAGTAGTCCTTTGCCATCGTACTAAAGAGTTTATGGCTTCTCCAGAAGTCCTGCTTGTGCTGGAGGAACTGAACCTTGTCGAGATGCCAGCATCGTTCAGTTACTACCTGCGCTGAAGCAAATGATATTGTTACAGTGATCAGGATGGCAAGGGTTAGAAGTCTTTTCATGATAGTCCTTTTTTTACGGTTGAGTGACTTTGGGTTCCAATTTACAAATAATTATTTAGATAGTTATTTAGATATCCTAAAAATGAATAAAAGATCATTTCTTCAGCACTACCACCCGAAGAGAAAGCCGAGCTTCAGGTTGATGAAGCTGTCATGCCATGGGGCACTGAAGCTGGGGTCATCAAAGATGTCACGGTCAATCTGGGTGAGCAATCCCGTGGAGAAAGAGAGATGGGTGTTCTTGAAAACCGGCACTATAAGCCCGACGCTCGGATTGCCAAAAATCTTTGAATAGTCCTTGAAGTTTTCAAAGTTCATCATGAACCCCACGGGGAAGGCAACAAAGAACTGCACCCTCTGCCTGCCCATGAAATACCTGAGGTCGGCATAAAGCGGCACCGTGTATCCGTCATTATACTTAAAGAACCCAGTGCCGCCCCCTATGGCCAGTCCTCCCCGGTAACGCCAGCCGAAGGCCGTGGTGGCGCCTGTATAATGATGCGCAAAGGGAGGCTCAATGATCTCCAGTCCAAAACCGTAATGAGCTTCCGTGATGTTGTACATCCCGCCTGAATACAATGGCTGTTCAGCGGTGGTGAAGAGCTTATGGCTCCTCCAGTAATCCTGCCTGTGGTCAAGGAATTGCAGATGGTCGAGGTGCCAGCACCGTTCGGTCACCACCTGGGCTGAGGCGTACGATGCTGCAATGACGAAAAAGAAGGCCAGAAGAAAGACTCTTTTCATAATAACCGTTTTTTGCAGATAAATCACAATGGGCAACAATTTACATAATATTTTCAAGCTAATTAACTAAATGCCAGTAATATTAACAAAAATGCACTGATTTCTACCTGCCTTTTAACTCAAGCCCGAGTTTAAAGTTAATGAACGAGTGGCGGTTACTGGTGGCTGACATAACGAAGAGTCCTGTTGAGAACGACACAGCCGTTTTGTTGGCGGCGACCCATTTCAGACCTATGCCGGGATTGAGGAAGATGAACTGGTTATTCAGTGTCTCCTGGTCCGGGGCGTTGAGATTGACGGCTACTCCTCCTGTTGCCGCTATAAAAGGCACAAACTCATTGGCATTGAAGCTGTAGCGTGCATCAAGAAAAACAGGGAACAGGTTCCCGTCGTTATGGATATGTATGCCGGCACCTATTGCTGCCTTGATATTCCGGGTGAACTGATACCCGGCAGCGGTGGAGATGCCGTAATAGTATTTCGAATAGACGGCGCTCTGTGACATCAGGCCAAATGCGCCTGACACCTCGGTGATGCTCACGAATCCCGGCCGCCAGTCGTAGTTAATCTTTGGCGATTTTGCAATGCGCTCGTCGGGCTGAGCGTAGGCTCCTGTTATGCAGGTCAGTAGAAGTAAAAGAGTGAGGTTTGTTCTCATAACTACATTTTTGTCTTGCGGTCTTGCGGTCTTGCAGTCTTGCGGTCTTGCGGTCTTGCAGTCTTGCGGTCTTGCGGTCTTGCAGTCTTGCAGTCTTGCGGTCTTGCGGTCTTGCGGTCTTGCGGTCTTGCGGTCGTGCAAGGGTGAAAAAAATACTTGAGTAACTAGTCGTTTGTGTAGTAGCCGGAGGATTTGCCGCCGCCTTTGGTGTAGTAGTTGCCGGGGTCATAGTAGCGCTGGCCGTAGCCGAGTGAGTATCCGTAGCGGAGGCCGTAACCATAATAACCCGAGGTTGAGATATCATTCACTATGATAGCCACGTTGCTCATCTCCCCTTTCCGGTAGATCTCATCAAGCAGTGCCACTGATCCCCTGGTGGTATATTTCTGTCGCACCACGAAGAGGGTCACATTGGCATGCTGGCTGAGAAGGAGAGCATCAGTCACAATGCCCACGGGCGGTGTGTCAATGATCACGGCATCAAATTCCGATCGTGCCCTGGCAAGGAATTCAGTCATGCGTGGCGAGCCTATCAGTTCTGCGGGATTAGGGGGCACCGGGCCGGAGGGAGCAAACCAGAGGTTCTCTATCTCCGTGGGAACGATCACCTCCTCAAAGGTGGCGCTGTTGCTGAGGAACTGGCTCATTCCGTGGCCATTGCCGGCTTTGAGTATTGCATGTACGCGCGGCTTGCGCATGTCGAGTCCCACTATCAGAACCTTTTTGTTCATCATGGAGATGATTGTTGCCAGGTTAACGGATACGAAGGTCTTACCCTCGCCGCTGACAGGTGAGCTGATAACTATCACAGGGCATTTTGTCTGACCGGTATAAAAGGCCAGCGAGGTGCGCACAGCCCTGAAGCTTTCTGCCAGTGTACTTCCCGGTTTTTCTGCCACAGGATCTTCAACGTGATAGTCGGAGTGGCTTATATAACCAATGATAGGCGCTTTTGTCAGGGTCTCTATATCATGTCTGCCGATGATCCTGTTGTTCAGGAGGTCAAAGATGACAATCAGCGCCATGGGCACCAGCAGTCCCAGCATGAGGGCGATGGCATAGTTCTTCATGCTGCTGGGTCTTATCTGGGCGCTGTTGTGCGGCAGGGCCTCATCGATGATACGGTTGTCAGTTATCTGCGAGGCCTTGGCTATGCCAGCCTCTGCTCTTCGCTCAAGCAGATAGGTATAGACCGAGTTGTTCAGGTCGAACTTGCGCTGTATGCCTATCAGTCTTCGCTCGGTGCCGGGGAGGCGGCCCAGCTCTTTCTCCACGGCGGCTATGCGCTGGTTCACGTTCCTCTGTGAGAGCCTGAGCTGGCTTATAGCACTGTTGACATTCTCGCGCAGCGCCCGGCGTGCATCTTCGAGCTGCTGCTCCATAAGCTGCGACTGAGGCTGGTCATCCCTCACCGTGAAGGCCATCTGCTTCTTCTGCTGCTGGAGTGTGGCAAACTCACCCACCAGGTTAACCAGCACCGGGTCTGTGACACCCATGACACTTGGCGAGATAATGCTCTCACTGTCGTCGCGTGCATCAAGATAGTCCAACAGGTACTCGTAGTACTGTATCTGCAGCCCAAGCATGTTCTTCTCGCCCTCGAACTTCTCCAGTCGCTGCAACACCAGGGTGCCTTCGAGGGTGAGGTCGACAAACCGGTTGTTGAGCCTGAAGTCCTCCATGGAGTTCTCAGCCACCCTGAGCGAGTCGGAGATCAGTCCCAGCTGAGCCTCAATGAATTTAATAGTATTATCGGCAGCCCTGCCTTTCAGCTCCAGTCCCTGGTCTATGTAAAGCCTCATGAGGGTATTGAGGTAATCGGAAGCCTGCACGGGAGAGTAGCCGTCAAAGGAGAGTGTGAATACCGTAGCTCCCTCATTGACAGGTTCGACCTTGAGTTTCGACCTGTAGGTGTTGGTCAGGCCTGCGGATGATTCAAACCAGACGAGCCACCGGCTTCCGGCAGTGATGGCTTTGGTGGTGTCACGTTGATCAACCACGAAACTGAATCCGTTATATCTGTACTCTTCACCCAGTTTCAGTTCGTGCTGTTCCCTTATTTCTTCAGGCCGCAGGGCATCCTTTATGTCAGGTTTGATATCGTCAGGATCAACTTCAACGGTCAGGGTTGACGGAGTGGTAAACCGCAGGTTCAGCGGCACTCCGGCGGGCTGGCTGTCATTAAGCTTGCGGAGAACAAACGGCGAGGTCTTATAGGTCCGCTGTCCCTGTATGCCGTTACGGGCCACGGGGATATATGCAACGTGTGCCTCGGGCAGGTCTTCTATCACGCGGTAGTTAAGGGTGTACGACTTCAGTATGGCCACCTCATCGTCGAGGTTGGGCCACGGGTTATACACGTCGCCTGCGAACAGCTGTTCCATGTTGGCAATAGCCCCGGTGTTCTGTTCCTCCTTGATCAGTAGTGTGCTTTTCACATTATATACTTTCTGTGAATAGCGGTTATATATGTATGCTACACCCAGGGCTATGAAGAGGGCTGCGGCTATCCAGAGCCAGTTGCTGAGGAAGAGGGAGACATAGCGCATCAGGTCGATGTCGTCACTGGGGGGGGTGGGGGATTTTTTGGTATTTTCCATGGGTAAAGGGTGAAGGTCTGAAGGTCTGTCGCTTCGCTCCGTCTTGCGGTCGTGCAGTCCTGCGGTCAGGGATGGTTAAAATATATAGTTTTTGCTGCTGGCCGGGGGGCCGGGAATCTGGGGTTTTGATAATCCTCCGGTTGGTCAGTCACATCGGGTGAAGTGCCTAACAAGCTGAAGTTCTTTTAAATAAAGCATGAGCCGATCATTTGTTCACGGCTCTATATTTATGTCAACTCTTCCCCTTGATTGGGCTGCCATCAGTGGACAGCTTAGATTGCCAAATATAGATAAAATTTTACATTCTGCTCATTCAATTTTAGTGAGATAGTTTTCTATCTGATGGCAGCCCAATAGGCAGTAGGCAGTAGGTCCCGGCCCCGAAAACCGGGGCCGAGGATCCTCGATCCGCCGTATGGCGGATCGGGACAGTAGGCAGTAGTGGGTTAGCTGGTAATCAGGTGGTTGAGGAGGTCATTGAATGCTGCGCCGGTTTTTTTTGGGGTGCGGGTGGAGAGGATTTTGTCGCGGAGACGCAAGCCCATTTTTCTTGTTTCCGCGGGATGCTCCTGGCACCAGCGTAGTCTGAAGGTCAGAAGGTCTGAGGTCTGAAGGTCTGAGAGGGTTGAGTCAATGATGAAACCGTCAACGCCATCTTCAATAACTTCAGGTACCACTCCTACCCTGGTGGCGATGACGGTGCGGCCACAGGCGCCGGCTTCAAACAGGCACAACGGATTGCCCTCAGTGAGGGAGCCAATGAGAACAACATCAACATCATTGTACATCTTCCGCAGTTCATTGCGATCCATGTTCCGCCCCACCTTCAGCTCCACACCTGCCGCACGGCACGCGGGCTCAACCACCTCGTAGAATCGTTTTACCCTGCTGCCGTTCAACCGGCGGTCGGGATTGCCGCTCCAGCCGGCAACAATATCATCTCCCGTACGCTCACGCTCAGGATGAAACTTCTCCGTATCCACGCCGTCGGGCAACACCACCGTGTTCCTGAAATATGGACTGATCTCTTCGGCCTGCGCGCTGTTGGCAACAACAAGCACCGAGGCATGCTTTACCATATTATATATATATCTCCAGGGAATAAATGAGCCGAGGTAATAGTGACTGTATAATCCCTTGATCAGCCTTCCGTGAAAAAGCGCATCATATTTAGACGGGGTGTGATTGAAATTGTACAGCAAGTCAAATTTAGAGGGGTCAATATCTGGCTTATCCTCAAGGAAGAAGATTTCGGTGTGCCACTCGTCGCCAATATATGCTGCCTTTTCCACAGCCTTCTCATGATATGCCCAACCGCGGCGGTCGACAAGTATCGCCAGGCGATGCTTGTCGACAGTCGGCAGTCGGCAGTCGGCAGTCGGCAGTTCCCGATACGCTTCGCTATCGGGACTTCGTCTCCACCTGACGGCGGAGCCTCGCCTGCGGTCCTGCGGTCCTGCAGTCGTGGTACCATGAGGGCTCGGGGGCACGAGGGAAGGCAATAGTGATTTGTTCTGCGGAAGAGATGCAATCTTCTGCTTGTAATGAGTGTTGAGGAGACCCTTCATTGGTCGGGGCTAGTCTTCCTTGTAGTATGAGCCGGCGTTGTTGCGGGCGCCCTTGCCGTAGGGGGCGTGACCGTAATACTTGTATCCGTAGTTGTAACCGTAGTTGTATCCCATGGTGTAGCCATAACGGAGACCATACCCGTAATACCCTGACATCGAGATAT
>JAAZBN010000300.1 GCA_012513795.1 Bacteroidales bacterium
ACATAACTGCTCACCGTGCAGCGCTGGCTGCCGGCCTGCCCACAGTGGCTGTCCTGGGTCATGGCCTGAAGACGGTTTATCCCTCTGTGCACGCTGCCACAGCACGGGAGATGCTCGGCAACGGAGGGCTGGTGACCGACTTCACATCGCCGGTTCTTCCCGAACGGAACAACTTCATCAGGCGCAACCGCATCATTGCAGGCATCTCTGACGCCACGCTCATCATTGAGTCAGGTATAAAGGGGGGAGCACTCATCACTGCTGACATTGCCGCCTCTTACAATCGCGACGTAATGGCGGTACCGGGCCGTCCAGGTGATGAGTGGTCAGCCGGCTGCAATGCGCTGATCAGGTGCAACAAGGCAGCCCTGGTTGAGAAGTGCGGCGACATAGAATACATGCTGGGCTGGAAACCGGCCGCCCTGGCGGCACCCAGGCAACCAACGCTCTTCACGGGCATCACCGACAATGAAAGGAAGATCTGTGAAGCGCTGAAGAGTGAGGGCGGCCTCACAATAGATATACTGTCCAGGATGGTGGAGATGCCTGTATACAAGCTCTCAACCACCCTGCTGCAGATGGAGCTGGCGGGTATGATAACCCCATGCCCCGGCAACGTGTACCGGTTGCGCGATCAATAATGGAGGATATCCGGCATACAGGCAGGTAACGACGGGTCTGAGACCCGTCGCAACGTGCAATGATGCAGATATCTGCATCTATATGGATGGTTACACCAGGCCCTGGTCAACCATAGCGTTGGCAACCTTCAGGAAGCCGGCTACGTTTGCACCCTTGACATAGTCTACATATCCGTCAGGACGCTTGCCGTACTTGACGCATGCCCCATGGATGTTAACCATGATTGACTGCAGCTTCTCATCAACCTCATCCTTGTTCCAGTTGAGCTTCATCGAGTTCTGTGTCATCTCAAGACCGGAGGTGGCCACGCCGCCTGCATTAACTGCCTTGCCGGGAGCGAAGTGTACTTTATTCTTCTGGAATTCTGCGATGGCCTCGGGCGTACAACCCATGTTCGAGATCTCAGCTACAAGCATCACCTTGTTGTTGATCAGAGCCAGTGCATCATCGCCGTTAAGCTCGTTCTGTGTTGCACACGGCAGTGCGATGTCAACCTTGACCTCCCATGGCCTCTTGCCCTTGACGAACTTGCTGCCGGGGAATTTCGTTGCATAAGGCTCAACTATATCCTGGTTGGAGGCTCTCAGGTCAAGCATATAATCAATCTTTTCACCGCTGATGCCTGCAGGATCATGGATGTAACCGTCGGGTCCGGAGATTGTAACCACTGTAGCGCCCAGCTGGGTAGCTTTAAGGGCTGCACCCCATGCCACGTTTCCGAAGCCGGAGATTGATACCTTCTTGCCTTTGAGGGTGTCATTCTTCGTAGCCAGCATCTCCTTGACAAAGTAAATTCCTCCGAAGCCTGTTGCCTCCGGACGGACGAGTGAGCCGCCCCAGTTGAGACCCTTGCCGGTAAAGACGCCGGTATGCTCATGAGCAAGTTTCTTGTACATGCCGTACATAAAACCGATCTCGCGTCCGCCAACACCTATATCACCTGCGGGAACGTCAGTCTCAGGACCGATATGCTTCCACAACTCAAGCATGAACGACTGGCAGAAACGCATCACTTCGTTCTCTGACTTGCCTTTGGGATCGAAGTCTGATCCGCCCTTGCCACCACCCATGGGGAGAGAGGTAAGAGAGTTCTTGAAGATCTGCTCAAAACCCAGGAACTTGAGGATTGAAAGATTCACCGTCGGGTGGAAACGAATGCCACCCTTGTAAGGACCGATGGCTCCGTTAAACTGAACCCTGTAGCCGAGGTTGACCTGAACATTGCCATTGTCATCCATCCAGGGTACCTTGAAGGTGAATATGCGGTCAGGCTCAACCAGCCTCTGCAGTACGCCTGCCTTGGCAAATCTGGGGTTCTCATTGTAAACATCCTCGATTGTCTCAAGGACCTCCTTGACTGCCTGATGATACTCGGGTTCGCCGGGATGCTTCTTCTCAAGCTCAGCCAGAATCTCTTTTACTTTCATTTTAAAATATTTTTTGTGGTTTGTGATTTTGTAAGAATGACCAATTACTTCCCAAAGGTCATTGAACCTTCAGTCATGAAAAATGACTTTGCTCATGTTTTGTCCGATAGCAACTAACTGGCTGATTTATAACCCTTAAGCGTTGCTTCGATCTCTTTTCTCTGGGCCCCGGTAAGGGCGGTGATGCTGACAGGCGGATAAGCCGCTCTCCTTCCCTGTACCTGCTGGTAGAGTGTCAGGTAATGGAACAGTCCCATGCCCTCCATGGTGATCTCATAACCGGCGTATCGGCCGACGGGTATCTCAATGCTCCTGCTCTCGCCGGGTATCAGCCCGGCTTGTACCACCTGAGCGTAATTGTACGCTCGTCAGCTGAAAAGAAGATGTACCTGAATCTCATTATGGCCGGCCAGAGAAGAATCAAAAGGAACACAACGGTAACCACCACAGTAAGGATCGTCAGAGCCTGTTCTGACATTACTTTCCTGAAGATTTTCGGGAAGTAAGCCAGGAACACATATAACACATATATCACTGTTGAGATAAACCCTATCAGTCTGAAGAGGACAATTCGCTTTCCGTTGTCGAGGGTCATGATCAGTTCATTTTAAGCAAACCTATGAATTTTTTCCCAAATGTTACCGGCACCTCGCCCGGAATCACTTCCTCTTTTTCCTGAAGAATTTTTTCATCATCTTCTGGCACACTACGTCCCCCGCAATCACTTCCTCTTTTTCCTGAAGAACTTTTTCATCATCTCAGAGCACTCCCGGGCGAGTACACCTGAGCGCACCACGGTTTTCGGGTGCAGTATGGCCGCTCCTGTGGTTGTATATCCCTTCTTCGGGTCAGGGGACCCGTAGACCAGCGCGGTCACCTGGCTCCATGCCAGCGCCCCCGCGCACATCACGCACGGCTCCACGGTAACATACAGGGTACAGTTGGTAAGATACTTACCCCCCAGGAACGATGCCGCCGCGGTTATCGCCTGCATCTCGGCATGTGCCGTAGGGTCATTCAGCGTCTCTGTCAGGTTGTGGGCTCGTGCAATTATGGTCCCTCCGGCCACCACCACGGCACCCACGGGCACCTCATCACGCTCAGCCGCCCTGGCTGACTCAGCCAGCGCCATACGCATATAATACTCGTCGCTTCCCTTCTCCATCATCATTTCTTTACTCTCATCTGGTCGGTTCCGGGTGAATGATCACGCTTATATCGCGAAACTCACTCTCCAGCCTCTGCTCAATCAGGTCACACTGCCGGTGTATGGTCTCAATGGTCTCCGTTCCCTGCACATCGAGGTGGAACTCCACGAAACGCTGATGTCCTGCAGCCCTCGTCCGCAGATCATGATACTCCACGTCCATCTCATCCAGGATAGC
>JAAZBN010000301.1 GCA_012513795.1 Bacteroidales bacterium
CTTGTGCATGAAGCTCCCATTTATCCTTTTTGTAGTTCCATAATTTCAAATAAAGGACATCGCCCTCTTGCCACAGTTCCAGTAATTTTGCAGGGTAAATTGACGGGTCTACAGTGTCAGGATATATAATAAGCATTGGTTCTCCAATTTTTACAGTTTTCATTGGAGCTAACAGACATTGGTGCTTAACCGCATAAGTGTCAGATGATAATTGAATTAACTTCAATCCAACCGTATTTCTGGCGTTAGTTCCCATAGATTATCCTATCAATTCAAGTAAATCGTTATCATTTATTTTGCTTTTCATGCATTCATCAAACACCATGTTCTTCACGTCCTTCCAGCGAATGAATAAGCAGCTTGGACGTTTGTTATTAACGTCAAGCGAATAATGCACTACCTTGTTTGTTGAGGTTTCTGTCAATAATATATTGATTATTCCATTCTGGTAATCAATGGAGTTTATACGATACAATCCAAACCCGCTTGTAGACAAAGCCAGATATTCCTCTCCAAAATCCGGAATACCATTGGAATTTTCATGTCTTAGGAATACTTTCAGATGTTGATATGCGTCTGGGTATTTTTCCATTTCGCTTACCATCTCATCAATACTGTTTGGATATTTTCGTTCCATAAGAATTTCAATATTTAGTTCAAAAGAGCAACCACCACCGTAACCCCCCATGATACCCCCCCCCACTCATACCCCTACCTTATTGGCTGGGGGTGGAGCATGACGATTATTTCTCACTTAATAAATACTGTTCAATTGAAAATCCGGGCAGGAATCGATACTCAAACATTTGGCTTGGCTTAAAATTTTTGGAAAAAATTTTCAAAAAATTGCAAACAAATGCCTTACTATAGAACCCAGATGGACTGTTAAGGTCAGTAATTAATGGCTGGTATTATTGGATATCCATCTCATTACTTCATTTGCGATATCATCATCAGAAACTCTCAGATAATGCGCTGTGTCTTTCACATCTTTATGCCCTAAGAGAATTTGAAGATATTGAATCGGAAGTTTTATATTGAAGTACAGATAAGAAGCAAAGGTTTTTCTTGCCATTTTATTGGTGATTTTAAAGCCTATCCCTGCAAGTGAACTGATTCTTTCCAGATGTTTGTCAAAATGCGTCAGAGACAATTTTAAGGGGAAATTCGAGCCGTTTTTAATCCTGTATTGTTTCACAATTTCTTCACCCATGAAAATCTCGCCATTGTTTATTGGTATAGATTTACAGAGACTTCCGTTTTTTGCCCTTCTATATTTGACATACGCAAGATTATCAGTATAAGAAAAGTAAAGTATCGACTTTCTTATATCAGCAAAATACTGTCCGGTACTTACCATAAAAAGAAAACAGTCCAGACATTTTATAAGGTTTTCTTTTTTCATATTGAAAAGATGGTCTTGTAATCCAACCGAAATTTTATCAGATTTTGCAAATTTTTGAATCTGGACTTCACCAGTTTGAAGCTTTTTCCGGAGTTCAAACAATTTTAATACAGCATCTACTGGCAGAGCAATGTCATCATCTTCCGGGCATTGATTGTCGTATTCTTCAGTAAAGCTGGATAGCTTATAACTTGGGTCTACTGGTAGTCTCCTTGCTTCATCAAGATATTTAATGAATCCTTTCAGCTTTGTATGAAGTTTTACCTTGTAGTTATGACTACCCGGAATATAGGTATAAAAACCATTCAGCACTGATTCAGTTATCTGTGAAGGATGTGCAGGAATCCTCTTTTTTATAATGTATTCTTCGAAATATTTCAATGATGTCCTGTAGCCGGACAAAGTACTTTTCGATAAGTGTAATTTGGTTTTCTTGTTTAACTTATCACTCAACTTTTTCAGGAACTCTTCCTTGTAATCAAAGATTGATGCTGTGCACTTAACATTCATCGCCACGAAATTGTCGATGAATGCTTCGACCTCAGTTTTATTTACTTCCGAACCATTAAACTGTTTTCCAAGGTCATACTTTAAATTAAAAGCAATGGATTCTAAGTCCTGAACGTCCCGGTCACCCAGTCGTTTTCTGATTCTTCCTTTGAACTTCGGATGCGTTACATGAAGCCTGAATTGTTCGTTTTCTTTTTGTAGTTTAACCTCAAAAGGTTTGATAAAAATTTGTCCCATATTTTTATTGTATTAAGTAACTATTTACTTACTTATACGATAAAAAGAGTAATATGTTACATAAAGGGACAAGTAAATTACTTAGTATTTGTATATATAAAGTATGTTATTACTTTATATATGAGATAATTAAGTAAAATGTGCAACAATTTTAAATAAAAGAAGTAATTAATTACTTTCCGCCACCGACCTCAATAAAATCCTCTTCCTGAGCATCGCGAAGGAAAGGGATTTTTTGTTTACAGCCCGACGCTCGCTTGCGAAGCAGAGGGATGGAAATAAGAAAGGCCGTGGAGCGCCGCAGGCGCCCAGGTATTTTGTTGCAAAGACCCCCAAAAACATGATCACGCCCATCATCCGCCCCTGACCCCATTTTCAATAATAATTCTATTTTTGTCTGCTGCGCACGCTGATTGGCGTGTTCTGTTATGACGGAGAAACGAAACCTGACAAGAGCGCTGGGACTGGGATATGTCATTATCATTGTCATATCCAACATGCTCGGATCTGGCGTCTTTAAGAAGATAGCCCCGATGGCCGCGGAGCTGCACTCGTCCGAGTGGATATTGCTCGTCTGGCTGGCAGCAGGATTAATAACCCTATTCGGGGCGCTGAGCAATGCCGAGGTCGCCGGCCTGCTTGCTGACACCGGCGGTGAGTTCGTATATCTCCGTACCATCTACGGCCGCTTCTTTTCGTTTCTCTACGGATGGTCACTCTTTACTGTTATCCAGACAGCTGCAATCTCAGGCGTGGCATACGTCTTCACCCAGTCGCTCAACAGTATCATATCCATCCCTGACCTGCTTCCGTCAATGCACCACCTCAACATTGGCGGTATATTTTATCCTTTCCAGGATTTCGGAATAAAACTGACCACCATACTGCTAATTCTGTTCCTGACATTCCTGAATATGTCAGGACTGAAGAGCGGGGCATGGGTCAACAAGGCAATTCTGCTCATTGTGGGTGCAGGTCTCCTGTTGATTGTCATGGCCGGACTGACCGGTGACCAGGACTCTGCCGCAGGGAACATGGCAACAAGCCAGTCACCCGTTCGCCACACGGTGACCCTTTCATCGTTCTACACCGCAATGCTTGCAGCATTCTGGGCTTACCAGGGATGGGTATCGGTAGGGTTCATCGGAGGGGAGGTAAAGCATCCCCACAGGAACATACCAAAGGGAATCATTGCGGGTGTTGCCATAGTCATTATCGTCTACCTGGTGGTTAACTATACCTACCTACGGCTGCTCTCGATCCCTCAGCTCGAAGAGATAAACAATTCCGGAAACCAGATAGCCGGCATCGAAGCCATCAGGGGCCTCTGGGGCAAAGGAGGGGTGTTGTTCATTTCGCTTCTCATAATCATCTCAACGCTGGGATGCACCAATGCCAGCATACTTACCGGGGCGCGACCGTACTATGCCATGGCCCGGCAGGGGCTTTTCTTCAGGGGGACAGGAAGGCTGAACAACCGTAATGTACCATCCGCATCACTGCTGTGGCAGGGGATCTGGGCATCGATACTGGTTCTGTCGGGTACATTTGACCAGCTGACTGACATGCTGATCTTCGCTGTCTACATCTTTTACGGAGCCACCGCCATGGGTGTCTTCATCCTCCGGCGCCGTATGCCTGATGCCCACAGGCCATATAAAACATGGGGGTACCCGATTGTGCCGGTAATATTTGTCCTTTTCTGCGTGGGACTCTTTTTCAATACTATCATTACCAGGCCCCGCGAAGCCGGAATAGGCCTCTCTCTCATTCTGCTTGGAATACCTGTTTATTTCCTTCTGCTGAGAAGAGGCAGGAACAGGGATGATTCCCGGGGTCAGACCTTTCAGAACTGAATCTTCATTGACAGGCCGCCGTACCTGATTCGCAGATTCATGCTGGTAAGATCCTTTACCGGTAACTGCACGAATGGTTCAAAAAGCAGATGAGTTCCCTTGCCGAATGGCATTGAGTATCCGGCAGAGAAGTTTGCAAGCCCCAGGAAGTCGACCCGGTTCAGCAGCTCATGCTCACGCTCAACCTGTACGGTGGTGGTCATTGTTTCAAAAGAGACTTCGCCATAGGAGTCTGTCGTGGTTTTTGTATAGGTGTTATTGAAGCTTCCGGTCATGTGCTGGCTCAGATAGATCATAGTTGATGCACCTGTGGATACGAAGAGGTTTTTCTCCGCCCGCTTCCAGACCGAGAAAACGAAGTTCACAGGCACCTCCATCGAAACCACATCGATATCTGCCTCATAGGAGGAAGTGGTGCCTGACAGGCCATTCAGTTCCGGCGCAGCATAATCCAGGGCTATGTTTCCTCCTGCGAGCATTCTTTCAGGTGTGCCTTCCATTCCGTAACTGTGTCTTGCCATAGCCAGGCCGGGGCGAACAGAGATCCTTCTTGTGAGCTGTCGCTCCACATAAAAGCCTATTGAAACACCCTGGGCAGTTGTGGTTGCATTGTCAACACTGGCCATCATCCCTGAAAAGCCTGTCATGATGGTAGTGGTCATCCTTTTACGGGGCAGAACAAGATAATTAATGAGGGCTTTTTTGGGTGGCAGGTTCAACCTGGAATCAGTTTCATCAGTCAACCTTATCTCAATCGGATTTGCAGCAAGATTCACCCCGGCATAAATCCCGTCAGGCTTAACGATTTCCGGCGCAACCGGAGCCGTCAGTTCATTTTGCGGGGCTTTGTCGCCTGTGATGACGGACTCCCGGGTCTGCCTTGTCCCGCTTCCCGTGGCTCGCGTCTGTCCGGCAAGGCTGCCAGTATCCCGGGTCTGTTCTGTTCTGCTTCCCGTGGCTCGGGTCTGCCCGGCAAGGCTGCCAGTTTCCCTGGCCTGCCGTGTCCGGCCGCCTGTATCCCCGGTTCGCCCGGCCCGGCTTCCCGGATCAGAGGTCTTCCCCGCACGGGCAACCATTTCCCGTGAAACCTTTTCACTCTCTGCGCTCACCGGAACTGATGCAGCGATTGCTGGTTTGACAGCAGATGTGTCGGTTTCGGATTGTACGGAATCAGCCATTTCACTCCGGACCTGCTGGGCTATCCGGTCATTTGGTTCGCCGGGATTCCGGTTGATAAACCGGTTTATGAAAAGCATGCCTGCAGTAACCAGAATAATTATTGACGCAGCCCTGGCCCAGAGCGGGATCACAAGCGCCCGCCTCCGTTGCCTCCCGTACTTCGAGGTAAAGGAGTCCCATCCATCCCCCGCGAGGTGGTCTGCATTATAGTTGTCAAATGCCTCCTTCGCCTTCCGGCTGAATATGTCGTCAAACTTACTCATGACTCTTCCTGGCCGAAGAAATTTGCCTGTAATAAAGTTCCCGGAGCATCTTTTTGGCCCTGGCAAGATTTGCTCTGGATGTGGAAGCTGTAACTCCCAGCATCTGTCCGATCTCATCGTGTGAATACCCCTCTATCTCGAAGAGGTTGAACGTTACCCTGCAGCTTGCCGGGAGATGGCTGTAGAGAGCGAGAATATCATTTGCGGAAAGCTCCGCTTCGATCTCTGGCTCATTCTCCTCTGTCTCCGTTATTGCGCTGACTGACAGGTAATCATTGTGTTTCTGGTTTTTCCGGTAATTGTCAATGGCAGTATTTACCAGTATTTTTCCATACCAGTTTTTAAACGCCCTGTTTGGGTCGCACTCTGAGATTTTGTCCAGGACTTTCATATAGCTGTCATTAACTATTTCCATGGCTTCGTTTTCATCTCTTGCATACCTGATACAGACTGACATCGCAAATGAGAAATATCGTCTGTAGAGAAGTTCCTGTGAGCGGATATCGCCACCGGCACATCTCCTGACCAGATCCGAGTCTGAATATTTATCTCCATCGCGGGTTCTCTTCCCCATTATACCGCCAGGAATCAAGTTTTCCCGAAATAACTCAATTCAGACGATATTATGGTTGCTGTTTTCATTTTTATTTACCTACATAAATACAAAGCCCAGATGGAACTCAAGCCTGTAATACTGGGTAACAGTCTGCATTATTGAGCTTCCTCCCCACCAATATGAAGGCTGGTTCAGGGTGACCTTCTGGTACCTGTATCCGATGCCAACGTTTACTGCCGTTCTGTTCCATGTAAACATGGAGATGCCCACCCCGGCATTGAAGAGAAATCCACCTTCTTGTTCAACGTCTGCAGAATAATCATACATATATGATCCAGGCTGTTCGGAAAGGGCAAAACCGTAACCGGTCTTTATCCATGTGAAGGGTGAAAAACCAGTATTAAAGGGTGTGAACCGAAGATCCGCGTACAGCGGAACCAGGAGCACGTCAAGCTCTTCCATTCCCGAGCCGATACCCACCGCCAGCCCGTTTCCAAACTGGAAACCGTTCGAAAGATGGATACTGATGCTTCCCTGGTTGCCATTTTCATTCTTTCCGGAGAGAATGCTGGTGTTAATCCTTGCATAGTATCCGGAGGTTTTAAGGTTCTTTTTTAGCGGATAGGCCGCGGCTTCAACCGATGATACCTGCCCCCTGCCAATTCGGATGATCTGGGGCGAAGTAATCTTAACATCCAGGTAGTCAGCAGAATCGCCAACGATGGTTCCCGAAATCCGGGAGCCATCGTTAAGCACAACAGTAGATTTCCTGTGCTGGCCTGTTGCGGAGAGTGTCAACAGAACACAGACCGCAATTGCAGTGAGTCTGTGCATATATCTAATCTTCCTTGATCGTAATGTGGCTGATTTGGACAATGTTTTCCGGGTCACTGTAGTCATACTGGTAGATACCTCCTGTTCCTACCAGCATCAGGATGCCATTCATCGGAATCACATCGTAGGTATCAAAGTCAGGGTAGTGCGCCACCTGGCTTGTAATGATTGCCAACGGATTTGATTTGTCGTAGATTTTCAATCCCGCTGCACCGTCACAGACGAAGAGCAGGTCTCCGTCGGTACCAAGTCCGTGCGGATTGAACATCGGGTACGATTTCACCAGGTAAGGATTCTTGATTGAGGATATATCTATTACCTCCAGCAGGTTCTGTACGTTGTTGCAGGTGTTCCCGGAGCGAAGGGTTACGTAGGCGTACTGACCGTCGACCACTACAGGATCACAGGCTGTGATATGGTCATATGCTGATATCTGGACAGGTTTTTTCGGGTTGACCAGGTCGAAGATCAGCATCCCGGTTGTGGTTCCCACGAAGAGGTTATCCTCGAGGCGGAACAGCGTCTCCATGTTACGGGGCATATCGACACTATCGACAACTGCCATCGCTGATGCAGTGGTGATATCAACCGTTTTCAGCCTGGTTGGCACTGCTATCACATACAGGTAGTCTTCATTCAGCATGAAGCGGGCCATGGAACCGCCGGTTCCGCTTCCGCCTGTCCAGGTGGGACCTGCCACATCGGCGTTCATCATGAATTCCATTCCGCCACGATATATCCACCCGCCGTGATTGTATTTTTCAACCTCCTCGGTAATCTTCTGCACTTCCCAGTCAATTATCACCCCCTGTGATTTGTCAACCATCGCGTAAGGGTACCATAACTCTCCTTCCGGAACAATTTCCGGGAAAACATTTTCGATTCGGTCAATCTCGACAGGATTTTCGACATCTGAAATATCTATTGCCAGGAGGTCAATATAGCTGTCAGCGAACAGGACATTGCCTTTTATGGCCATGTCAACGTTGCCCAGGATTTCATAGAAGGCAATCTTTTCAGGATTCGAAGGGTCTGTGTTGTCAATCACATGGATGCCCTTGCCATACTCATTGACAAACAGATAGCCGTCCTTGAAATACATTTTTCCGGGGTGGGAGATCTCTGTCGGGGCACTCTTCAGAAAGCTAGCCCGGAATTCATCAAAAGGCATGTAGACCGGTACATTGGCATCATAGGTAATCAGTTCTGTTCTTCTGTCCTTACAGGCGGTCAGGCCGGCTATCAGAACTGTCAGAAACAGTGCGGATTTGATCAGGCTTTTCATATTCGGATTTTTTGGTTGGCGGATTTGAGACGGTTAATTCCATCTGCGAAGGTTTACAGATTAATTTTCAAGCGGATTTACCACTTGCCCGATGAAGAGCAGGGTATTGGTAGTTCTTTCCCTTATCGCAAAGACAAATGGTTTGTCAATTGTGAACACCCGCGGCTGGGGTGGCATGCTTGTCAGTTCAATCCCTATAGTGGTGACGGCAGCAGCTTCAGTTCCCTTTTCGTCCACTTCCACGAAAGTGTTCTGTTTAACGAAGCTGACATAAATTGAGGCGTCGACAATTCCGGAGAGGTCTGCCAGATAAGGATTGAACGCATCAATCATTCCCATGCTCTGCAGCTGTTTATTGAGATACTTCTCGTACGAGAATTTGAACTTCGGCATGTAAACAGTTATTTTGCCGTACTCTTCCTTGCCATCAAATGCCGAGGTGATTGTGTTCCATTTCGCTGCATCGAGTGATGCTGTGAAATCAGTTAATGTGCCTGTCGGCACGATAACAATCATTGTAAAGTTAGTCTGGCCATAGGGGAGTTCGATTGCACTGTATCCTGCTTCGCCGGTCACTTTTGACCCGACATCCCCCTTCATGGTGCTTACATTAACAGAGTTTGATCCATCAGTGTAAAATGCCCTGTCTGATGTCAGGTCCTTGTCGAACTGGTAGCTCCAGTCGCCTTTGAAGTAAAGGGCATTCATGATGAACATCACAGCCTCAGCAGAAATCTCATTCAACACCTCCGGGATTTTACCGTTTGTATTATCGCTGGCCCATTTGTTGATGGTTGTAAGCGCAGCCGGCAGTGAAAAATCAAGGCCGGCAATTTCCGCATTGAAATCATTTTCCATCGTACTGAGGAACGGGGGCTTGACAGTGAATCCCTGCCTGTAGAAAATTGCGTTTGCCAGGGCCAGTTTTACCTTCGGATCAATAACCAGCAACTGGGAAACAAGGCTTTTGTAGACTTCGTTTATTTCGCTGATGGTCATCTGTTCGGGATATTTCAGCGTGGCCTTCAGCTGATCATATGTTTCTCCGCCACAGCCGTTTAGCAGCATTGTTAGTGCGGCACTTGCGCTCAGCGGTGATAGCATGAAGTTTTTGTTTTCGACAAGAGCGACTTTTGTAAAGAGCTCAACTCCGAATTCATTGTTATATGCGATGACGTCGGAGCTCTTGGCTGTCAGTGTGAGGTTTTCCGGGTTGAGATCGGGTTCCTGTCCATTATCCTTTGAACATGATGACAATGCGGCAAAGGTCAGGAGGCACAGAATTATCAATACTGGATTTTTCATACAGATTTTTTTAAGCAATGGTTTTACGAAATTCAGGTCTTTTATAACCTAATACGAAATGACACGCCGGAACGCTGCAATGGCAGAGATAAAAAAACTCTGCCATTCTCGGCGAACCGCATTGCCTGAAGCCGGTCACCGTCAATGGCTGGCCTTAATCTATAAGCGAAAGGAGACGGGTTGCTTATTTAATCTTACCGCCTGCTACCGGGATTGTCACCTCCGTTCCGTCAAGATCAACGGTCAGTTCCGTTCCGGGTATTGGATGAAGAGTGAACTCCTTGTCACTTGAAAAGATCATGAGGCCTATCTGTTTTCCGGCAGGTATGATCTGGTCATCGGGCTCCAGCCCGAAGCTCATCTCATAAAATTTGCCAGGCACCAGAGGCTCACTCTCGGTCAGGGAGCGATAGTTCTGCAGGTCAGCCCAGCCACGGGTGATGATGCTCTCGGTCATCCTCATGATGCGCCCGTCTTCCCAGGGCAATGCCACCATCCACACGGAGAGGTTCACTGCCGGTTTGCTGGAAGCTGCCCTGATCTTTATCTTAACCACTCCAGAGATATGCACGGGCTCCGTCAGAACGGGAGTCAGGTACAGGAGGCGGTGGTTGCTGTATTCAGCCTGGGCAAGAGCAGAGCCGGTGAACGAATAATTATCGACAAGGGTTTCCTTATCCTGTTTTGCGAGCTTCGTCATCACCAGTCCGCCTGCCTCCGGGGCACCCTTCGTGAGATACAGAGTAACGGGCCTGGCATCCGGATTGGGATAATCAGGATATGCTGTCGGGCTGAGGCGTTCGGCTCCTTCGCGGACGATCCATGCTTTCGGATCATTTTCCACCCCGTTTTCAATGCCGAAAAGGTAACGGGTGAACCACCTGTTCATCATTTTGAACGGAGGTTCGCCGCCATGGCTTCCCTGGTGATAGTAGATCTGCAGCGGCACTCCCATCTCCTTCAGCTTTTCGATGAATCGGAAACTGTGACTGGGCACAACGTTCCAGTCGTTGAATGCATGCGCCATCAGCGTGGCTGCTTTATAGGGCTTCATATAGTTCATGAGGTCACGTTTGGCCCAGAACTCATTGTAGTCACCGGTGACACGGTCGAGTCCGGCAGCCATCTCCCCGTCCCTTACCACACTGTCACAGTAGTGGCAGTTGTCAGGATTGGAGAAGACAAAATCATACAGGACATCGGCATCTTCACCCAGGTATCCGCCCGGACTCCTGACCAGTCCGTTGGAACGGTAATAGTGATAGTATGATGTATTGGGTGCTACAGGTATAATAGCTTCCAGCCCTTCAACTCCTGTTGTGGCTGCGGCGAAGGGTATGGTTCCGTTGTACGATGTGCCTATCATTCCCGCCTTGCCGGTGGCCCAGTATGCCTTTACTTCCTCGTTTCCATCGGGGGTAGTGTACCCTTTGGCCCTTCCGTTGAGCCAGTCTATCACAGCCTTGGGTGCCAGGGCTTCTATGCGCGTACCTATTGTGGGGCATCCCTGCGAGAGCCCTGTTCCGGGGGCCGATGAATGAACCACGGCAAAACCGTAGGGGAGCCATGCCTTTACCTGTGAGTTGGAAATAACAGGCCGCTCACCTCTCCTTTGGATTTGCGGAGGATAAATATGTGGTTTGGGAACGGTATTGAGCTCCTGCCTGACATTCCAGAAATATTCCTTATCGTTGCCTGCTGTTCCTGCGAAGTAGGGGCTCGACTCATAAACCACGGGAAGTTTAATCCCTTCGGTGTCAGTCTGCTTCGGGCGGGTGACATCAACATGCATCCTGTCACGCTTACCGTCGCCGTCAGAGTCAAATTCTGTCTCCACCCACAGATCTTCGCGGATCCAGTCGCCGGCATTTTCAAATGCAGGTATCTTTTGCGCTTCGCCGTTTACTATTACCGGAACCACAGTAGTTGCCTGCACCTGCGTCTGTGCCTCGGGCTTCATGTCTGCCGCCGGCTGAGCCGCCGATTCAGTTTTCCTGTTTTTCTTCTGTGCAAAAAGGTCCGGATGACAACCAATAATCATTGCCATCACAAAGAGTACGAGGGTAATCTTTTTCATAGATTTCGTTCAGTTAAGGATCTCTCCTTCAAAAGAACAAAATTTCTGAAGATAAGGAAATGATATCGGGCATTATTTTAGGGTCGGACCAGGCTATGGTTTAGAATAACAGGGAGTTAGCATCTAGTATTAGTGAACTTTGTACCTTAAAACAATAAATTGAAGTAAAAAAGCTAGGTTTAAGAAATATTCGCAATACCCACTCCTAACAGATATTACTTAACAGGTCTCTCCTTCAAAAGAGAGAAATTTCTGAAGATAAGGAAATGATATCGGGCAGATTATTGGAACAGGTAGTTGATTGACTTCGTCGAGTTCTGAAGCTTGAATTCTGAGTTGATAATGGTCTGGGTATCATGCATTTTATGAATCAGAATTACCTGGCAGTGAACCATTTTTCCAGACTTCATAATATCAAGTATCTCTTTTTTAAGGTTTGTGCCTGAGCCTGCTGCAGCCCTGCCGGCCCCCTTGTTTCGGGTATCACCAGTTCGCCAGACCTGCCAGTCTGATTCAATAATATACCTTCCGGCATTGGCGTCCCAACCCTGCTTAAGGTCGGCAGGCTGATGTATATAAAGCTTTGTGCTTTCGTCGAACCTTAAAACAATAGTGTTAACAGAGTATTCAGTGCCGACATTTTTATTGAGCAGAATCTGTGCGGAAATCTGATCATAAGGATTTGCACCTTTGGCTGACGTGCCGGGTGTTACGTCGCGCATGATCCTCAGAGTTTCGGTACCGCTGGAGGAGACAACAAATGCCATCCTGTAGGTTTTTTCGTATGTATCGGCGGTTTGGGCCTTCCACTGGGCGGTTACGCCGGTGCAGAGAAGCATTGCCAGAAGTGAAATGACCGGTTTTTTCATGTTGCGGAGCAGAGATTGTTATGTACTTTATACGCATAAGTGCCGGGAATGTTCTGCCGGAAGATGGTCGCGCGTCTCGTTGGCATACCATTTGCGCGAAAACACATGCGTGAAATCAAAAAATATGGATTTCATCTTCCAACCCGCTCATAGACTTCACAAATCGCAAATCGCACCTCGCAATTCTCAGGACTTATTTCTTAAATTAGCGACTTCACCCTCAGAACTATGCCAGCTCATGACTGATCAGAGAAGTTTATCCAGGACACTCGGGCTTGGGTACGTAGTCATATTTGTGATTGCCAATATTATAGGATCAGGCGTTTATAAGAAGATAGCACCCATGGCCGAGGAGCTGCAATCATCGGTCTGGATCCTGCTCGTATGGATAGCAGGCGGACTCATAACGCTCTTTGGCGCACTCAGCAATGCCGAGCTTGCCGGAATGCTTGCCGATACCGGGGGCGACTATGTTTATCTGAAGAAGATCTATAAACGGTTCTTCTCTTTCCTTTATGGCTGGTCGCTTTTTGCCGTTATCCAGACCGCAACGATTTCTTCCCTGGCGTATGTGCTGGTGCAGTCGCTGAACAGCGTCATCCCGATTCCCGACCTGCTTCCTGCTCTGCATGATTTTTCAATAGGAGGGGTGTTCTTCCCGTTCCAGGATTTTGGCATCAAACTGGTTGCAATCATTGTCATAATGCTGCTGACGCTGCTGAACATGTCAGGGCTTCGCAGCGGTGCCTGGACAGGGAAGGCAATATTCTTTTTTGTCTGTGCCGGACTTCTGGTTATTGTGATTGCCGGCTTCACCACGAACAATCCAAGACCGGAAAACTTCATGAATTTCAGGGAAATAGGGGAGGGCACCGTGACCCTCTCCTCGTTCTACACCGCGATGTTGGCCGCATTCTGGGCTTACCAGGGGTGGGTATCAGTAGGGTTCATTGGAGGAGAGATCAGGAATGCCCACAACAATATCCCGAAGGGCATCGCCATCGGCGTGCTTGTAGTGATTGCAGTGTATGTACTTGTCAACCTGGCCTATATGAGGATAATGTCAATCCCGGAGCTTGTACAGGTTCACGAGGCCGGGAACCAGATTGCTGCGATAGAGGCTGTCAGGAGCCTGTGGGGACACGGCGGGGTGCTCTTTATCTCCGTTCTGATACTGATCACAACTATGGGATGCCTGAACGCAAGCATCCTCACGGGATCACGGCCATATTATGCAATGTCGCAGGAGAGGCTTTTCTTCTCAGGCATCGGGAAGCTGAACCGCCACAACGTGCCCGGCAACTCGCTGCTGTGGCAGGGAATATGGGCATCGGTGCTGGTGCTTTCCGGCACTTTCGACCAGCTGACTGACATGCTGATCTTCGCGGTATATATCTTTTACGGTGCGATGGCAACCGGAGTGTTTATCCTGCGCCGCCGCATGCCCGACGCGAAACGCCCCTATAAAGTATGGGGATATCCTGTTGTGACTGCAATCTTTGTATTGTTTTGCATTGGGCTGTTTTTCAACACAATAATCACAAGACCCCGCGAGGCGCTGATCGGCCTTGCCCTCATCGCCGCGGGCATACCGGTCTATTTCATTTTCCGGGGTCAGACCAAGCTATGATATAGAAAAACAGGCGGTTAGCACTTCTTATTTATGAATTTTGTACCTTACAACCATAAATTGAAGAGAAAAAGCTAAGTTTAAGTAATATTCAACAATGCCCAGGGCCAACAGATATTACACTCCAGGTCACATATGGCATATTACACACAGATGCCATAAAAAGGATTATCTACTGAAATTTGAGAAGGACAGGAAACTCTGGATAAAATGGTTATTCGAAGCCAAAAAGCGTTACAAAGTCTCTGTATTGAACTACATTGTTACCAGTAATCACGTTCATTTGTTGATCTGTGACAATACTCCCGCCAGAAGCATACCCATATTCATGCAATTGATACAAGGCAGAACGGCTCAGGAATACAATAACAGAAAAAGGCGAAACGGAGCTTACTGGGAAGACAGGTATCACGCAACTGCTATTGGAACCGACGAGCATCTTCAACACTGCATGGTATATATCCATATGAACATGGTCAGGGCTGGCATGGTTGATCACCCTATAAAATGGGAGGAGTCAGGGTATTATGAGATTGCAAATCCAAAACAGCGATATTCGATAATTGACTATAAGACTTTGCTTGATGTCCTGGGTTACGAATCAATTGATCAATTACAAAGCGTACAAGCTGAATGGGTGCAGGAGGCTTTAACAAAAGATATTCAGAAGCGGGAGCCGAAATGGACAGAGAGCATTGCCGTCGGGGACGAAGACTTCATTGAAAAGATCAGATTGGAGCTTAATATCAAACCATCCCCAGGGAGGATTACACAATCGGAGGATAGTTTTACTCTTGCCGAAGGGGACTTTCCCTATCCTTACGACGACAATATTGTGTCAAAAACATCATTTTAAGGGCCGTAACGACCTATAAGCGAATTTTAATATCAATAGAACCAAAACAATAGCCTGGTCCGACCCCATGATGAAAGATGCTTTAAAGCATGATTCTGCGGCATAATTGGTATGGATGACTTTCGTTATAATTGTATCCGTAACCAAAAAAAGGAGGTTTCTGTGAAAATGAAAAAATTATCTGTCCTGCTGTCAGGGCTCGCATTGTTATTGCTGATGTCAGTTTGTCCGGGATGCCAGAAAGAGTTCGAGATTGAAGTAACAATGATTAACGGTTCTTCTTCAGATGTTCATTTATGGATCACCGGTGAGTCCATTGATCCGTCAAACAAGCTTGTACCGGGTTCGTCGCGCATGGCCAGGTTTACAAACAAGGGCAAATTTGAAAACGAGGAATTTGCCATCACCGTTTATGCCGGTCAGAACGGACAAGTCCTTACATCAAAGGAATTTACACGTAATTCAGAGGTTAGTCTCAGGGTGAGATATTCTGGTGGCACCCTGGTCGAGGAGTAAAGAGAAAATCTTGCTTTAACATTATATAGTGGTCACCACAAATCACCCGATGGGTGAATGTGGTGACCACTATCTTTTGCAGATAAAGAAGTACGAATGTCTGGCTGTCAACAGAGCAATTTACTCGCGCTAATTATTTAAATTAAAGCAGGAAATATTCCCTGAGAAATCAGCCACATACAGGAGGTTGCCTGCAAGGCAGGCAGTGCTGAAAACAGGAGCTCCAAGATTTATTTTGTCCATGATTCTTCCGTTGTCGCGATCAAGGGAATACAGGTATCCGTCAGAAGCGCCGAAGATGATCATCTGTCCCACCGCTAACGGCGAGGATTCAACGGTGGAAGCCGGCGGTTTTGAATACGGAGCAGTATACACCAGCGATGTGCCGGGCTTCACCTTCCAGAGCTCTTCTGACGTAAAACGGTCCCAGGCTACAAGTCCCTCAGCCGAGGTGCCGGTCACTATCATCCTGTCATTTACAAGCGGAGCGGAAGCCACCTGCATGTCATAAGGAACAGGATTAACCTTATACAGTTCTCCGGTGGCAGGGTTCATTCTGATCAAGGCTCTCTCGGCTGCGAAAAACAGGGTATCACCAACGCATGTGGCTGTGCCGTTACAATAGCGAATGCCGTCACTTGCCACCTCCCACTTTTTTGCACCGGACTGGAGGTCGTGGCCGTAAAGGGCCTGCCAGTTGGAGCCGGCGATAAGTGTATTACCGGACACAATCATAGTTGAGACTGTTCCAACACCTCCGTTCCAGCTCGCATTCTTCCAGATCAGTCTCCCATCGTTGCAATCAAGCGCAGACAGGTAATTTCCGTATCCGCAATAGTAAACACCCTTGTGTACCACTCCTCCGTTAACCGGCAATGGGAGGTTGCCGACTCCGAGATCCCTTTTCCAGGCGAGTTCGCCGCTCCGGGCATTAATTGCATAGGCAATCCCTCTCTGGTCGGTGGAGTAGACACTGCCGTCTGACACCGAGATAGTGTTTTTAACGGGATTTTCAGTCAAATGCTGCCAGATCATTTTTCCGGTTGCAGCGTCGAAGGCCAATATCTTATTGCCGGTTCCATAGTCCTCGTATACAGCAATATACAATACGCCTTCTGAATATACCGGTGCGCTGATTCCGGCTCCCGAGCCGGCATTTACAATCCACTTCAGGTGAAGCGGATCACCGGATGGATTATCTGAGTCAGCGCCGACAGGATCGACCGGGGGTATGACGAAGCTCCGGACTGAGGAGTAACTGTTGCCGTTCTTTAACTGTACTCTGAAATGGATTGTGTAAGGGACACCGCGGCGCATGTTGTGCACCCCTATTTTCCCTGTCCAGTTCCAATCAGTCTGACTCTGGAGTGTTGTCCATTTCTTCGCCCCTTCAACTTTGAATGCTACTGTTTCCGTGGGGGAGGCTGTTGAATAGGTATTCACCGAAATCAGGAGCTGTCCCGTTTCATCCACCAGGGTCTGACTGCCTGAGGGACTCAGGATAGTAAGGTGATTGACGAGAAAGTTGTATCTGGGTCGGACCGAAATATTGCCGTCGCCATCAATTTCATACACAGGGAAATTTGAAACGGAGTGATCTATTCCCCCTTTGTTCGGAGGGGCACTGCAGTAGGAAACTATACCGCTGTTTCCGTGATGTATAAGGTAATTGGAGTGCCTGTGTCCGTAAATCCAGGCCTTCAGGTTATGGTCACCAAGGTTGATCTTTTCCGTTTCATTAATTCCGTAGATGAACTCATCGCCCAGAGTAAGGAGGTTATGATTGAAGACCACGAGGTTTTTGGATGGATCAACAAGCCGGAGATCGTTTTTTATCCACCTGTAGACGTCTTCTTTGGTGTATGAGGGCTGATAATCCCCGGTAAGCATCGGAGTGACTATGAAGTGGGTGTTCCCGGCATCGAAAGAATAATACACCGGTCCGAAATTTTTTTCATAGAGTTCTTCACCATAATTGCCTTTTACAAGGTCGTGGTTCCCGATGCAGTAGTAAACAGGTACCCCCATCGTCTCACTGGTGACATTGCTTCCATGAAAATTCAGCCCGTATTCATAACAGATATCACCGGTATGGATTATAAAGCTGATATCCTCATTTGCAGAATAATCCCTTATCGGACCTATCCATCCATAGTCGGTACCGGTTTCAGTATCAGTGAGCTGCAAATGGCGAACCGTTTTATTTTCCGAAGTCCGGAAAGGGACAAGCCCGAAATCATACCCTGACTCCCGGCTTTCGGCTTTTAGGTAAAAGTTGCCTGAGGACCTGTAGCCTGCCGGGGGGGTTATGCGGATGAACTTCGTTTCGTTAATTCCCGGTAGTCTGAAGGTGCCGCTTTTGTCAGTCAGGACCACATTCAGTCCGTCTGACACAGCCACTCCGCTCATTCCTTTTTCGCCGGCATCGTGTTGTCTGTTCCTGTTCAGGTCATTAAATACAACACCTCTGTATTCGGCTGATACCGACAGGAACGGCAGCAGGAGGATCATCATCAGCCCTATTCGAATTGAAAGCAGGCAGTTCCCCGGCTTGCTACTGGCACCAGCGCTGATTAAACTGTTTTTCTTCATCGTTTCACTTGTTCAATCTTTCACTCAGATGTCACTCAATTGGTCACACCTGTGAAAAATAGAAAAGAATTTCGAGTAATCACAGCTAGGTTAATCAGAATCACATTGGGTTTTGATAATAAGTGTGAGGTACCTGATTGATACTGGATTCGAACCAGTGACCTCTAGCGAAAATAGTTTTACTCTTGCCGAAGGGGACTATCTTTATCCTTACAATTCATAAAATGAGTCAAAAACATAATCCTAAGCGCTGAATCAGCCTTAATCATGATCATAACATTCAGATAGTTAAGGCTATGGATTGGTCCGACCCCGGACTTTATGTGGGACGTACTGGATTCGAACCAGTGACCTCTTGCGTGTGAAGCAAGCGCTCTAAACCGACTGAGCTAACGTCCCTTATGTCAAAGCTCCTTTCGTGTGATCCGCCGGCTGGCGGACTAAGCCGACTGAGCTAACGTCCCTTATGTCAAAGCTCCTTGCGCGTGATCCGCCGGCTGGCGGACTAAACCGACTGAGCTAACGTCCCTTATGTCAAAGCTCCTTTCGTGTGATCCGCCGGCTGGCGGACTAAACCGACTGAGCTAACGTCCCGGACGGGGGCAAAGATAAAATAAAATTGAATTCACCATACACCCGGTAAGAGACGGTACCGTGTATGCCGGGCATATTCCTCATAACCGGCCAGTTCACTTTGCAGCGTACGGTCTTCAAGTGATGTGCGGATGACCAGGATCCCTATCGTGATTGCCACGGGGATCAGAGTCCATACTGAATCAAGGAAAAAGGGTATGCCGGTGTATGTTATCGCCGCACCAAGGTACCCGGGATGGCGGACCCAACGGTAAGGTCCGGAAGAAACCACCCTGTGATCACGGTCGTTCTGTATCCTCACCATACCTGAGAAATACCGGTTGGTAACGATGGCGTATGATCCCAGGAAGTAGCCCGCAATAACAAGAAAGAACCCGGCAACCACCCACGGCATGCTGAGTCCCGCTGACCACCCCTTAAGCCTGTCGAGCCCGGGCACAAGATGGATGATCAGGCCACCCAGCGTGAGAAGCAGAGTCATCTTCCTGTCCCATGATTTGGCGTCAGCCTGCTGGCCAAACCGGGCCCTCTCAGCCAGCAATCCCGGATTCCTCCTGGCAGCCAGAACCCTGCTTAATACAAAGCCCAGAACGCAGATGGCAGCATATATCCAGGCTTCAGTCCAGTTCCATTGCCCTGAAACAAGCAGGGGAAGCATCGGTATCACCACAACTGCCAGCAGCAGCATGATTACCAGCCTCGGGGTAATGATCTTTTTCTCTTCGTTCATAGTCTGCCTCATTTTCAAGGAAAATTAAGTATTTTAGTCTGATGACAGAGCATTACGCCACTGAAAAGAGCGAGAAATCGCACTTCGGACTAATTCTTCACCTGCATCCGCGGAAGGTAAGGGAATCGACATTCCGTTTCACTCTCACCTTTGGCCTGGGCGGCATGGCAGCCATACTCCTTGTGATACAGGTAATCACCGGACTGCTGCTCAAGTTTCACTATGAACCCTCCCCGGAGAGTGCCTATAACTCGATACTGAACATGCAGGAGAGCCTGCTATTCGGGAAGATGCTGCGCAATATCCACCACTGGAGCGCAATAGCCTTTGTGTGGATTGCCTTCCTCCACATGCTACGCGTGGCATTCACCGGCGCTTACCGTCCGCCGAGAGACGTTACATGGATAACAGGACTGGCACTGCTGCTGCTGCTGGTACTCTCCAACTTCACCGGATACCTCCTGCCGTGGGACCAGCTTTCATACTGGGCCGTAACGGTTGCCACAAGCCTGCTCTCCTACATCCCGCTGGCGGGAGAACCGATTCGCAGAGTCCTTCTTGGAGGAGCAGAGGTTGGCCAGCCTACGCTCACCAACTTCTTCAACCTGCATACCGGAGTCATCCCTCTGCTCATTATAGCCCTGATGGCATGGCATTTCTGGAGGATCCGGCATGCCGGAGGCGTTATCGTGGCGGAGAAGGACAAAGAAAGCCCGATGGTCGATACCAGGCCGCACCTCATAAACAGGGAGTTTATTGTTGCCATGGCGCTGCTCGGGGTTATATTTTTTATCAGCAGCCTTCTCGACGCCCCCCTGCGTGATAGGGCAAACCCTGCCTTCAGTCCCAACCCTGCCAAAGCACAATGGTACTTCATGGGTCTCCAGGAACTGCTGATTCATTTTCACCCGCTGTTTGCAGTCTTCATACTGCCTGTGACGGTACTGGCTGCAGCTGTATGGATGCCATACATGAAAAGCACTGATAGAAACCAGGGTATCTGGTTCCTGTCGCCTGTCGGAATCAGATCGGCAAAAATGGCGGCCGCAACAGGTATAATAATGACAATCATCTTCATATCTGTAAGTGAGCTCCTCCCTGACCCTGAGGCTCTTCTGCCAAAAGCGCCATCGCTGCTTACCACGGGGCTTGTTCCGTTCATCCTGGCAGCCGGCACAATGTGGCTCTTCCTGAAATATCTCCGCAAACTCTACTCACTCAAACGCTTCGAGATGATACAATCGATTGTGGTACTGATGGTTGTATCTTATACCGTGCTTACCGTTACCGGGATACTCTTCAGGGGAGAAGGAATGAACCTGGTGTGGCCGTGGAACATGTGATTATGAAAGGATAAAGTCAGAAGGTGAGCGGCAGAATAGAACATACAGGGTCGGAACACCAGAGAGTAAGGCGGAACTTCCTGAAGAGGCTCTGGCAGATACTCGGCATCATTGCCCTGGCTGAATTTCTGTGGTTTATCCTCAGCCTTCTCAAACCATCAAAGGAAAACCATAAGAGCAGGCCGGCAGACACCCTCCGCGTGATTGGCAGCGTAGAGGAGTTCCCGGCAGGCTCAGTCACCCCCGACAGGGTCAACAGGCTCTACATCGTCAGGGAGGAGGACGGTGGATTCCTGGCGCTCTCACTGACCTGCCCGCACCTGGGCTGTTCGGTACTGTGGAATGAGGAGTGCCGCCAGTTCGACTGCCCGTGCCATTCATCGGCATTTGACCGCAGGGGTATCGTTCTCAGCTCACCCGCACCCCGGCCACTTGACTACCTGCCCGTCATCATAGAGGAAGGAAAGTTGAAGGTCGATTTGGGCAGCATAACGAGACGAAAGAGGTTTGAATCCAACCAGCTGACCTATGCTCTTTAATGATCACAGAGACGGGATGAGCGCCAGGGAAATGAAAGGGTCTGGCAGTGCGGAAGGGATGAGGAACTGGAAGAGGACCGGTTTCATAGCCACAGTGCTGCTGGCAGTCTCATTTCCTGTTTACCTGTTGCGTACGGCTCCGGAAAGAGAAGGCACGGAGCGGGTGCAAGGTCCCTCTTTCACCGGCGCTGCAACCTGCATCGAATGCCACAAAAGGGAGTATGACCTCTGGAAGGGATCACACCATGACCTGGCGATGGACATCGCCACAGACAGCACCGTTCTTGGTGATTTCAACGATTTTGAGTTCACGCACAGGGGAGAGGTGCACCGCTTCTTCCGCAGGGACGGGAAGTTCCTTGTCAACACCGAGGGAGCGACCGGTCAATTCGAGGATTTCGAAGTTACCTATACCTTCGGGTACACTCCCCTGCAGCAGTACCTGGTGCCGTTCGAAGGAGGACGTTTGCAGTGTCTGCCGATCGCATGGGATACGGAACGGGGGAGATGGTTCCACCTGGGTGACACCGTCTACACTGATGAAGAGGTGGGCCCCGGCAACTGGCTGCACTGGACACGGCAGGCCCAGAACTGGAACGGCATGTGCGCCGACTGCCACTCAACCAACCTGAAGAAGAGCTACAACCCGGCCACAAAAACATACAACACCACCTGGTCAGAGATCGATGTCAGCTGCGAGGCATGCCACGGTCCCGCGTCGGTGCACCTGGTATGGGCTGCACTGCCGGAGGGCTCGAGGCCGGAGGATGTCAATACGGGGCTGATTGTCCGGACCCGGGACCTGAACAACGAAGAGCTGCTGAACGTGTGCGCACGGTGCCACTCGCGAAGGGCGATTATGGGAGACTATACAGACGACAACAGTGATCTGCTCAATTACATGATTCCTATGCTGACGGCGCAGCCACTGTATCATACAGACGGACAGTTATTGGATGAAGTTTATGAATATGGTTCCTTCACCCAGAGCAGGATGTATGAGCAGGAGGTGATGTGCAGCGACTGCCATGACTCGCACTCTGTCAGAACCATTGAGCCAGACAACAGACTCTGCCTTCAGTGTCACCGTCCGGATATTTACGATACCCCCAGGCATCACTTCCACAAGATGGATCCGGCTGTCGGCGACGAGCCGCTTATGAGCAAGGCAAGTGCCTCCAGTGGGAACGTTTCGGGCGGGCAGCTTATGAACCAATCAAATGTTTACAGTGGGAACATCGCTGACGGGCTGCCGGCAGGCATGGGAACGCAGGCATACCGGGAGAGTACCGGCACCGGCCGGCTCATCAACCGTGGGGAACCAAAATATGTGGAGAGTACCGGCACCGGCCGGCTCATCAACCGCGGTGAACCAAGATATGTCGAGGGTACCGGGGCACAGTGTGTCAACTGCCACATGACCGGCAGGTATTACATTGGCAATGACTACCGTCGTGATCACAGCTTCCGGATACCCCGTCCTGACCTGACGGCAAAGACAGGTGCTCCCAATGCCTGCAATGACTGTCACAAGGACAAAAGTACATCGTGGTCGCAGCGTTATATACTGAAATGGTACGGTGAGCGCACGAGGCCGCACTACGGGGAGATCTTCGCGGCAGCGGAAATAGGGGACCGGAGGGTGATTTCTGATCTGATACTGTATCCGGAGAATGAGCTTTTCCCGCTGATGGTGAGGGCTACGGCGGTCAGGTTCCTCGGACAGTTCAACACCCCTGAGAGTAACCGTGCCGTGGAGCGGGCGTTAACCAACCCCGCCTCGCTGGTGAGGCATTCAGCTGTGATGAGCTATAATCCGACGGACATTGCATCATATGAGAAGCTTATGTTGCCTCTTCTCAATGACCCGGTTAAGGGGATAAGGGCTGAGGCAGCCATCAGGCTCTCCGAGGTGAGTGAGGAAAAGTTGAGCCCCGCTGCCCGCAAAGCCCGGAGGGCCGCGCTGGAAGAATACCGGGAGATCAATCTTTACAATGCCGACTTCCCCGGCGGGCTGTTCAATCTTGGTATCATGTACGCCAATGCCGGCGACCTGGGAAGGGCAGAAGCGGCATACCGCGAAGCTCTTGGAGTGGATGATCAGTTCTACATGGCGAAGGTGAACCTCGCAACAGTCTATGCAAAGCAGGGGAAGTCTGCCGAGGCTGAGAAGATGCTGCGAGAACTGATCAGGGACCATCCCGAACTTCACGAGCTCAACAGCTCGCTTGCCATGTTGCTCGCAGAGCAGGGCAGATATGAGGAGAGCAGGATATACTTTCTTAAGGCTTCAAAGCTGATGCCGGACCAGACAAGGATACTCTACAACCTCGGACTTCTAGAGAACACACTGGGAAATACTGCCACGGCAGAAGAGTATCTGTTAAAAGCATTGAACAGAGACCCTGGCAGCTATGATTACCTATACGCCCTGGCCACCTTCTGTCTCGAGCATGGCATGAAGGATAAAGCCATGAAATATGCCCGCCGGCTGGCAGAAAGGTTCCCCGGAGATCGTGCCGGGAAGCAGCTGGTTGAGGTGGCAGGAAAGAAATGAGAAGGCACATCACCGGTGCCTCCCCATTTGGTTAATTGCCAATTCAATTGCCTGTTGCCCGTAACAGATCTGGCTGGATGTCCGGCCAGTTACCTGTCAACCGGATACGGCTTATGCTGCAGCAGCGAGCGCGGTTCTTCCGAGATCTTTTTCATCACCACCTCCACCGCCTTCATAAGCTGAGTGTCATACCCTTCAGAGTATTTTTTCGAGTCAATGTCAATAATGATGTCAGGTGTCACACCCTCATTCTCCACTACCCATTCGCCCTTCTCATTGTAAATGCGGTAATCAGGAGCAGTAATGGATCCGCCGTCAATCAGCTCAATGAACATAGAAACACCTACCAGTCCGCCCCAGGTACGGGTGCCTATTATCGGCCCCATCCCGAACCAGCGGAACTCGTAAGGCAGCTCATCTCCGCCAGAGCCTGCATACCTGTTTGTTATCAGCGCCATCTTTGCGTCAACGGCAAGATGCGGAATGGGCTGGTCAACAGATTGCCTGCGGGTCCAGTAGGCATGCGGCTTCTTCTGCAGCCTTTGCAGGAAGATCTCCGGATCAAGCCCTCCTCCGTTGAACCGGCCGTCAATTATGAGCCCTTCCTTTTTCGTCTGGGAGTAGAAGTACCGCGGGAAATCTGTAGCCGAGCCGTTCCAGGTGTCAGGAAGGTATATGTAACCAATCTTTCCGCCGGAGGCTTTGTCAACTGCCATGCGGTTTGATTCCAGCCAGTCCATGTAACGGAAGCTGGTCTCGCTTCCGGCCGGTATGACTACCACCTCGCGTGCCCCTGCCATCGTCGGCTTCGAGTTCACAGTCAGTGTAACCTGCTTGCCGGCAAGGCCGGTGAAATAGCTGTAAACCTCCCTGTCAGCCTTTACCTCAGTATTGTTTACCCTGAGGAGATAGTCGCCCTCAGAAATATTCACACCCGGTTTTGCAAGGGGCGGCCAGGCTTCGCGCGACCAGTCCTTCTCCCTGAATATCTTGCTGAAACGGTAGAGGTTATTCTGTTTATCCACAGAGTAATCGGCTCCGAGCATGCCGGTATTAACCGGTTCGGAGCGCCGCTTGCTGTCACCGCCGTACACATAGGTATGTGAGGTATTCAGCTCTGCAATCATCTCCCCGATTATGAAGGTCAGATCCTGGCGGCATGTGGCCCTGTCGGCCAGCTTCTCGTACTTGAGTTTGAGAGCCGGCCAGTCCTGCCCGTGCATCCCTGGTTCATAATAATAGTCGCGTTCCATGCGCCAGGCCTCGTTAAAGATCTGCTTCCACTCGCTTACAGGGTCATACCATACCTTAAGGTCTGCCAATTTCATAGGTGAAGGGTTTCCTCCATCTGCAGGCATAAGTGATACCCCGCCATCTTTCCGGAGTACGATCGTGCTTCCGTCACCGGATAGCCGGTAGTCGTCAATTCCTTCAATCAGTTGAGATTCCTTGCCGGATTTGAAGGACCATGAGAACAGGTTCATCGGCCCGTGTCCGGAAACCTCGAACCGGTTGAAGTTACCCTCATCACTGTTGAGCCAGAAGAGAGACCTTTCATTTACGGCGAGGCTGCGGTAGTTGCCCTTTGCGACCGGGATAGCTTCAACGCGGTCTGTTATTCCGTCAAAGTCAATCTGTACAATTACTGCTGAACCCTGTCCCTGTGCCGCCGGTGCTTTCATGGCAGACGGGGCGGCCGGTGTTTTCCCGGTTGCAGTTCCTTTCGCGGCAGCGGAACCTCTTCCGGCTGCACTGGTTACCGGGGCTGTCTCTGCCACTGTTATGGCGCCGGGCTCCTCATCGCTCTTAAACGGGGTTAGTGATTTACCGTCCTTTCTGAGCGTTACAGCGTAGACCCCTGCTACTTTCTGATAGACCATCTCCCACTCGAGATCACAGTAGGTGGGTTCAAACCTGCGGTTGGAAATGAAAACGATATGCTCACCGTCATTTGTAAACACAGGATTGAAATCATGGAACAGCCCGTTGCTGATGCAGTTGATGCTCTTTGCCTCAAGTCTGTAGACATAAATCTGATACATGAATGCCTCGTTCATCTTCGAATAAACAATAAACCGGCTGTCAGGTGACCACGAATAATCAGAGATTGATTTGACATCAAGAGAAACGTCCACGTTCTCATACTCTTCCTTATCCACCTTTGTAATTGCTTTTGAGGCGATGTCAATATACCAGAGGGTCAGTGTCTGGTCTGTCCAGGCAATCTTTTTGCTGTCAGGCGACCATTTCAGTGTATGGCGGTATCCGGCTCCCAGGGAGGTAAGCTTCAGCGGCTTCTCTTTGCCTTCAGGTTCAATGACATAGAGTTCATATTCGCCTGAGGCGTCAGAGAAGTATGCTATCCGTTTACCGTCGGGTGACCATACTGCATCCTTGTCACGGGCGCCAGGTGAGGTGGTCAGGTTACGGACCGGGCCCTCCTTTTCAGGAAGGGTGAATATATCGCCCCGTGCGACTATCAGTGCACGGTTACCGGATGGTGAGATGTCGGCACGGGTGATGTTACGGCTTACATCTTTCATGAACGGACGCCGCTCCTCCATGTCGGTAAGGATCTTTACCGGAACCCTGGCAGAGGTCCCTGAGGCCAGATCAAGCTTCCAGATCTCTCCTCCCAGTTCATATACAACCTGGTTGCCTCCGAAGTCGGGGTGTCTCACATCATATTCAGTGTGTCTTGTAACCTGTTCAATCTTCCCGGTGCCGGTGTCATATGACCAGATATTCAGTACCCTGTCGCGGTCAGAGCTGAAGAATATCTTATTGCCTATCCACATAGGCCACCTGTCTGACCCGTCATAGTTGCTAATATTGGTCTCCTTGTCGGTCGCAAGGTCATAGATATAGACCTCCTGTGCCCTTCCTCCCCTGTACCGCTTCCAGGTGGCATTATCCTGGGCATCCTTGTTATACGCAATTTTGCCGCCATCCGGCGAAAAACTTCCCCGTGCAGCATCATACATGATCATCTCTTCAAGGCCGGTGCCGTCGGGAGACACAAGGTACATCTTCACATACCGCGAAGGGCTGTTGCGGCCCGAGGTGAACATGATCTTGTTTTTGGCAGCATTCCACCCCACAACCTCATCCGTTCCGGGATGCCAGGTGAGCCTAGTGATATTTCCACCGTTAATGTTCATGATATAGACATCGGCGTTACCGTCATATTCACCTGTGAAGGCTATCAGGCTGCCGTCAGGAGAGATTTCAGGCACACTTTCACGGCCGTCGCTGAAAGTCAGCCGGCAGGCTGTTCCGCCTTCAGCGGGTACTTTCCAGAGATCGCCACCGCTGGCGAATACAATGATATTGCCCTGTATGTCAGGGTATTGCATGAAAGAGTCCTGGGCGCTTCCGGAGATTGCGGAAGCCAGGAAGATGAGGAGCATGGGTAATAATATACCGTTGCTTCTCCTGCAGGTAAAGCAATTAATGGTTTTCATATGATCTGATAATTTAATGATTGACACCAATCGGCGACAACAATCCACGGTCTCATTGCCATACAATAAGAAGCTGTACCGGACGAACTTACCATGTCTTAATCTGTCACCACAATCCATGGCCTGACAGACCATTCTGTTATGAGGCCGTTCTTTACGTATGGATCACGGCTGACGAATTCATGGGCAGCTTCCGGTGTGTCACCGCGGAATACCAGCACCGCTCCGTCAGCCGGCTCCGCCAGTGCACCGGCCATAAACAGGCGGCCGTCATTATGAAACTCATGAACCAGACCGAGATGATCTTCGCGGAAAGAAACCCTTCGCTCTATGTAGTTCTCAACAGTCTTGTAAAACAGAATGTAAAACATACGGAAGTTATTTATCTGTAATCTTATCTTGTTACAACTGATTTCAGTTGCATGATTTCTTTTGACGTTACAAGTTATATATTTCAACGGAGGTAATTAAGGCCGGACAGGTTAAAACCATGCCCCGGCAATTAATTTCTTCTCAAAGAAAGAAGCCCGGATAATTTCTGAAAGGTTACTTTTATACACTGATTCGGGTACCTGATCAGTTCATCGCTGACAGAACCTGACTATAGGCAATCAATTCTTATGAAGGAGACTGAATTCAGGATTTACGGTTACAGGTGGGTCATGCTGTCCGTTTACATGCTTGCGATAGCTGTCAATCAGATCATGTGGATCACTTTTGCACCGATTACCAGGGATGCCGCGGCATTCTATGGTGTTACTGACCTGCAGATCGGCATACTCTCCATGAGCTTCATGATAGTTTACCTGATTGTGTCAATCCCGGCATCGTGGATCATCGACACTTATGGCATCCGTGCAGGTGTCGGTGCAGGGGTTGTTCTCACCGGTGTGTTCGGACTTTTACGCGGCATCTTTGCAACTGACTATAACCTTTTGCTCATATTTCAGATAGGGATTGCCGTTGGCCAGCCGTTTCTCCTGAATTCAATCACCAAGGTGGCTTCAAGGTGGTTTCCGGTCAGTGAGAGAGCCACTGCCTCGGGGCTGGGTACCCTGGCGATGTATTTCGGGATACTCCTGGGAATGAGCCTGACTCCGTTCCTGGTGAACGGCAGCAACATTGACGGAATGCTTAAGTTATACGGCATGGTATCCATGGCAACCGCAATGATATTTTTTATTCTGGCCAGGGAGCGGCCCGTCACCCCGCCGTGCAGCCCCGACCAGGAGGAGCGCGCCCTGGCTATCGACGGAATGAGGCTCCTCTTCCGCAACAGGGATTTCCTGTGGCTCATGCTCATCTATTTTATCGGCCTGGGAGTATTTAATTCCGTTACCACCTGGATTGAAAACATCCTCAGTCCGAGAGGATTTTCCGCCGAGCAGGCGGGAATCACCGGAGGATTAATGATACTCGGAGGTGTGGTTGGTGCACTCATAATGCCGATCCTTTCAGACCGCTCCAGGAAACGGGTCCCATTCATTGAGATCGCCCTTGCGGGAGCAACCATAAGCCTTGCCGGAGTCACCTTCACCGGAAACTACGCCTTGCTTCTTGTGTCGGCAGCTGCTTTTGGATTTTTCCTGCTCAGTTCCGGACCGATAGGATTCCAGTACGGGGCAGAAGTAACCTTCCCTGTGTCAGAGGGCACCTCAAACGGCTTTCTCCTACTTATGGGACAGGTTTCAGGCATTGCATTCATTTTCGGCATGGACTGGTTCAAATCACCGGTGACAGGGTCAATGACAATTCCATTATCAGTACTCTGCTTACTGATGCTGATAAGTTATTTTCTTTCGTCAAGACTGAAGGAATCTGCTTTCCTGGCCGGAAATCAAAAAGGTGATGCATGATGAAAAGCTTATGCAACAGGTTGTGTAGCTCCGCAGTGGTTATCTGTGGTCTCTTTCTATGCAATTCCATTACCATATCGGGACAGGAAATTATCCGCGACACCATGACCGGCAAGGAATTTAAGGAGATACACCGGGATGCCTTCAGGGGTCACGCAGGCGATACCGGAGCAGTCGCACAGAAAGACTTACCGGAAATTCAGCTGACAGCTCTGAGGGACAAGGCTGGCGCCGAACGATGGTGGTATGCATGGCTTGCCGGGTACAGTGCCGCCACCGTCGGTCAGGGTGTGGTTTATTTCACCTCAGATGACAGGATCCTGCGGCAGGATATGGCTCTGGGGGCAGCAACCACATTCCTCGGAGCGATGGGCCAGGTTATCACCCCGGTTCTGACGAAAAGTCCAGCGTATCCCTCTTACCGTGAGTATGCCTCCGGCGAAGCATCATTATCTGCGGATCAGGCTGCCGCTCTCCTGAAGGCACTGTCCGGGAGGGAAAAGGAGGGAAGGTCATGGAAAACGCATGCCATTGCCGGGGTGGTGAACCTCGGCAGCGGACTCATCACCTGGCTGGGATACAAACGGACATTCATGGACGGGCTGGAGAACTTTGCACTGAACACGTTAATTACAGAAGCACAGATTTGGACTCAGCCCATGAAAGCCGTAAGAGATTATGAAAAATACTGTCAGACAACAGGTTCCGGAACCGAAACAATGACTTCCCGGCGGGATGGTGAATGGAGCTGGAGCATTTATCCGGGCGGATTCCATGTAAGATACGTTTTCTGAACAACCTGAATCACAGCCTGTTCGGCAGCAAAAATCCTGATGAGACGAAGGAATAAACAGAGCGGTTCGATACCATTAAGAGTGAATACCATTTTCCGGTCACTCCGTCACCGCAATTACAGGCTGTTTTTCAGCGGGCAGAGTATTTCGCTGATTGGCACCTGGATGCAGAGGATAGCGTTGCCCTGGGTGGTCTACCGTATGACTGACTCCGAGGTGTTGCTGGGTGTTGTGGGTTTTGCCAGCTCGATACCCTCTTTTCTGCTGGCCCCCATTGCCGGCGTTCTTATTGACCGCTGGAGCCGTTACCGGGTGATGCTGGTGACCCAGATAATCTCGATGATCCAGGCGGGTGTGCTTGCATGGCTCAGCCTCAGCGGAAACCTGGGAATATGGCATATATTGGTACTGAGCGTGGCGCTGGGATGCATCAACTCATTCGACATGCCGGCACGCCACTCTTTTGTAATCAATATGGTAAACGGCAAGGAGGATATCGGCAATGCCATAGCCCTTAACTCCATGATGTTCAACGGCGCCAGGTTGATTGGGCCTTCCGTGGCCGGGATAGTGCTTGCCTCCGTTGGCGAGGGCGCCTGTTTCCTCATCAATGCGCTGAGTTACATCTTCGTTATCGCTTCGCTGATGATGATGAGAGTGACGGAGGATCGCGAAAAGAAAGAACGGGTTCCGATGTTCCGGGAGATGAAGGAGGGGATGGATTACGTCTTCGGCTTTGCGCCGATAAAACATATCATTCTGCTCCTGGGACTGGTGAGTCTTATGGGAGCTTCATACCAGGTGCTGATGCCGGTTTATGCGAAGGACATATTGCAGGGCGACTCGCACACGTACGGGTTCCTGATGGGCGGGGCAGGCGCCGGAGCCCTTCTCGGGGCCATTTACCTCGCTTCACGCGATACGGTTCTCAGGCTGGGACGACTGATTCCCGCAGCGACGGCATTGCTTTCGGCAGGATTGATTGCTATCTCGCTCAGCTCTTCGTTCTTCATATCGATGTTCCTGATATTCTTTACCGGTCTTGGGATGATGGCGCACACAGCCGCCAGCAACACCATCCTGCAGACCATTGCCGACGATGACAAGCGAGGGAGGGTCATGAGCTTCTATACAATGGCCCTCATGGGCACTGCGCCGTTCGGGAGCCTGCTGGCCGGATGGATGGCAAAGGTACTGGGTACGCCATGGACAATATTCATCGGTGGCGCTGTCTGCCTCCTCGGAGCGCTGGTCTTCTACAGGAGGCTGCCCGAGCTCAGACGGCTGGTAAGACCCGTTTATGTAAGGATGGGCATCCTGCCCGAAGTGGCCGAGGGAATCCGCACAGCCTCTGAACCCGTATCAGGAACCTGATTATTCCCGCCTTTCGTTCCGTCGGTAAAAAAATCCTTTCCGTCGGTGAGTATTTCCCGCCGGTCTAAAAAATTTTCAGCCGGCACCTGCCCATAATAGTTTTGTCTCACCATGTTTCATAAAATGAATAGAATGAGAACGAAACGATTTATTGCAATGGCAGCGGCCTTAATTATTACCTCCGTCGCTGTCACTGCCCAGACGAAGCAGTGGTCACTGACTGACTGCATCGGGTATGCGCTTGAAAAGAATATCCAGGTGAGGAAAGCCGGCGTATCTGTCAGCCTGGGGGAACTGAGCCTTCAGCAGGCGAAGGATAATCTGCTCCCTTCACTAAGCGCAACAGTGGGAGAAAATCTTGGCTTTCAAAATGTGACCGGCACAGGAGGTGAGACTTCATGGAAAGGTTCATCGCGTACCAATGCCTCTCTCAGCAGCGGGCTGACGCTATTCAGCGGCTTTCAGCTCAGGAACAGGGTCAGGCTTGCAGAGCTTGACCATAAATCACTGCAGTACAGTGCAGATCAGACAATGGAGAGCGTCTCCCTGAGCATTATGAGCGCTTACCTCCAGGTGCTTTATTCGGAGGAACAGGTCACAAATGCCCGTAACCAGGCGGAGGCTACCCGCGAGGAGCTGGCACTGGCGGCAGAGAGACTAACGCTTGGCGCCATCGCCAACAGTGACTACCTCCAGGTAAAGACACAGCTCGCATCAGAGGAGTCTTCGCTGGCATCGGCTGTCAACAACCTCAAGATGGCAAAGCTGAACCTGATGCAGCTGATGGAATACCCTGTAGACGAGTCGTTTGAATTAACCCGCCCGGATATTGATGCAATAATATCCACTGTACCTGCTCCAGAGGCAGCAGCCGTTTATGCTGATGCCCTTGCTGTCAAACCTCAGGTGCAAATAGCCTCTATAAACCGTGAGAGCGCCTTACTGGATCTTGAAATTGCCAAAGGCGGATTTTTTCCTTCTGTATCAGCCAGTGCCGGCATGAGCACAGGATTTACCCGGGCGGCAGAGATGGGATCACAGCTTAAAAGCGGTTTCTCTCCGTCGCTGGGATTATCGGCTTCGATACCAATATTCAGGAACAATCAGAACAAGGCTTCTGTTTCCAGGGCCAAATACGGTATCACCACTGCGGAGCTTGATGAGCTCAATACAAGGAACCAGCTCCGCAAGGAGGTGGAACAGGCAGTGCTTGATGCAGAGTCAGCACTCATAAGTTACCAGGCAGCAGTGAACAGGTATGACGCCTCTGCTGAAACCTACAGCGTGTCAGAGGAGAAATTCAAGCTGGGTGCAATGAACTCGGTCGATTTCCTGATACAGAAGACCAATCTTACCGCTGCCGAGAGCAACCTGCTCCAGGCAAAGTACGAGCTTGTCTACTCTCACAAGATTATCGACTTCTACAGGGGAGTCGCCCTTACATTCTGATAAAAACAATCCGTCAAACATTAATAAGATGAAAAGAAAAAACACATTCATAAGCATCGGGCTGCTTGCAGCAGTTGCCGTCACACTGCTTTCTGTCCATAGTTGCAGGAAGGACAGTACATACATTTATGAAACAGCAAAGGTGACGAAAGGCTCCATAGTGAACACTGTCACCGCTACCGGTACGCTTGAGGCAATCACTTCGGTTGTTGTAGGGACACAGGTATCAGGCATAGTTGAAAAGCTGTATGTTGATTTTAACTCACCTGTAAAGAAGGGCACGGTTCTGGCTGAGCTTGACAAGACGGCGCTTAGGTCGAGCGTTCAGCAGGCGCTTGCCACCCTTGACAATGCAAAGGCTGAGATGGAATACCAGGCTTCGAACTATGAGCGCAGCAAGGCTCTCTGGGAAAAGAACCTTATTGCCGAGGCTGATTATGACCAGGCCAAGTACAACTATGACAGGTCGGTGGCCACCCTGAAGAACTCCCAGGCGCAGTATGATAAAGCTTTGGTTCAGCTGGGGTACGCCACAATTTATTCACCCATTGACGGAGTTGTAATGAACCGTGCCGTTGATGAGGGTCAGACCGTAGCTGCAAGCTTCAACACCCCTGAGATATTCACCATAGCACAGGACCTTACACAGATGCAGGTTGAGGCAGATATTGACGAGTCAGACATAGGCCAGGTGAAGCAAGGTCAGCGGGTGGAGTTTGATGTTGACGCCTATCCCGGTGAAATGTTCACAGGGACGGTTGAACAGATCAGGCTCTCACCTGTGACCACCTCAACCGTTGTCACATATACGGTTATTATCAATGCTCCCAATCCTGATCAGAAGCTTCTGCCCGGGATGACAGCCAACATTGTCATATATGCAGAGGAGGTAAAGGATGTGCTCATTATTCCTTACAAAGCCGTGAAATTCACCCCTGATGCTGAATTCCTGGCACAACAATGGAAGGAGATGGCTTCAAAGAATGGTATGGCCGGAGGACCCGGGATGTCCGGCGGTGCCGGTATGTCAGGAGGCGCCGGCATTCCGGGAGGTACCGGCAGGATGCCCTCTGGCATGAGTGGTTCAGGAGCGCCCGGCGTCGCCGGGGCAGGCTTCGGCATGCAGGGCATGCCCGGCGGCCAGATGCCGGAAGGCTTCAAGTTGCCTGAAGGATTCAAAATGCCAACAATGGTATGGGTTAAGGATGATAAGGGGATCCACCCTGTGCCGGTAGAACTTGGGTCGAATGACGGAAGCAATACTGAAGTAAAATCCGGATTGGAAGAGGGTTCCGAGGTCGTTACGAAGATGACTATCGCATCCGCGAAGGAGAAAAAGGTGCAGGAAGTAAGCTCGAATCCTTTCATGCCAACGCCTCCGGGAAGAAGAAACACTCAGTCTTCATCCAGGACGGGCGCAAACGCTGCAACAAGAAACTGACCATGAAGACAATCATAGATATCACCACCCTTAAAAAGGACTATCACGTGGGTGAAGTCACAGTGCATGCACTGAGAGGGGTGGACCTGAAGATAAACGAGGGGGAGTTTGTTGCGATAATGGGCGCCAGCGGCTCCGGCAAATCAACCATGCTGAATATTATCGGATGCCTTGACAGGCCAACTGACGGCACCTATTTCCTTGACGGCGTAAACGTGGCAGGAATGTCAAAAAATGAACGTGCAGCAATGCGCAACCTGAAGCTGGGTTTTGTATTTCAGTCGTATAATCTGCTTTCGCGCACTTCAGCCCTTGAGAATGTTGAACTTCCGCTGATGTACAATCGTGTCATCAGTGCCAGAGAGCGCAGGGAAAAGGCTGTTGCAGCACTTGAAGCAGTTGGGCTGGCTGACAGGATGGGCCATATGCCCAACCAGCTCTCCGGAGGGCAGCAGCAGAGGGTGGCAATAGCGCGCTCACTTGTGAATGACCCTGTGGTGATCCTTGCCGATGAGGCTACCGGTAACCTTGATACAAGGACCTCATATGAGATAATGTCGTTGTTCCAGGATCTGAACGCCAAAGGCAAAACAATCGTGTTCGTGACCCATGAGCCTGACATAGCCCGCTGCATGACGCGCAGCGTTGTTTTCCGTGACGGCCATATAATAAGAGAAGAGGAAGTAAAAAACAGGCTTGATGCAGCGGAACTGCTCAGAGCCCTTCCTGTGGAGCAAGACTAAAAAAACAAAGAAATGAATCCGCGAAATCTTTTAAAAGTAGCAATCAACGCATTGAAGCGCAATAAAATGCGCTCATTCCTGACGATGCTGGGAATTATAATCGGGGTTGCATCTGTAATTACAATGCTTGCAATTGGCCAGGGGTCAAAGAAAAGCATCCAGGACCAGATAGCGAGCATGGGCTCCAATATGCTTTTCGTCATGCCCGGAACCATGAGGATGGGAGGGGTCCAGCAGGGAAGCTCGTCATCGCAGAGGCTTACAGTAGCTGACATAAAAGCCATCAAAATGGAATGCGATGCTGTTGTTGCCGTCTCACCGGAGGTAAGAAGCAGCGGCCAGGTCGTTTACGGAAATTCGAACTGGCCCACTACAATCTACGGCGGGAGCGAACAATACCTTGAGATAAGGAGCTGGAGTGTGGTCAGCGGGCGCAATATCACTGACAGTGAAGCGGAAGGCTCAGCCAAGGTATGCCTTCTGGGACGGACGGTTGCTGACGAGCTCTTCGGTGAGGGCGTTGATCCAACGGGAGAAACATTACGATTCAAGAACATCCCCTTTAAGATAATAGGCATTCTCTCAGAGAAAGGACAGAATAGTTTCGGGCAGGACCAGGATGACGTGATAATAGCACCGTACACAACGGTTCAAAAAAGAATCCTGGCCCAGACTCATATACAGTCTATCCAGATGTCGGCCCGCAGCGCAGAGGAATCAGTCCTTGCTGAGTCGCAGGTGGAGGAGGTGCTTCGCCGCACGCACAGGTTACGTGAGAACGAGGACAACGACTTTGAGATCAGGAGCCAGGAGGAGCTTGCAACGACAATGACTTCTGTGACTGAGATACTCACCATATTGCTTGGAGCCATAGCCGGTATATCGCTCCTTGTCGGGGGCATAGGCATCATGAATATCATGTATGTTTCAGTCACTGAGCGTACACGGGAAATAGGCCTCAGGATGTCGGTCGGTGGCCGCAGCGTTGACATATTGCTTCAGTTCCTTATTGAGTCTATATTGCTGAGCGTTTTCGGGGGCCTGATCGGGATAGTCATTGGCTTCGGAGCCTCATCCGTTGTTGAGGCCCTGACCTCGTGGCCTATTAGCGTGATGTGGGGGTCGGTGATACTGGCCTTTGTGGTATGCACCCTGATCGGGGTCTTCTTCGGTTGGTACCCGGCACGCCGGGCCTCAGACCTTGACCCGATAGATGCTTTAAGGTTTGAGTGAATTGTAAGTGATATTCATTAGCTTTGATGATGATATGAATAATACTGGTGTGATAAGAAAACGGAAAGGACTGCCTGTGATTCTGCATCTGACAGGGTGGATCATACTTTTCATCCTGCCGCAGTTTCTTATTTCAGGAGGTTTGTTCAAGGATGAACGTACCACGAGGATTGTGCTGTTCAATACCCTTGTTTTTGTGATTCTTTTCTACACGAACTACCTGTGGCTGGTTCCGAAGCTGGCGCAGAAGGGGAGATGGCTTGCCTTCCTGGTGCTGGCAGCGTCACTGATAGTCTTTCTCGGCTGGGCCTCGGGTAAATTTTATGAGAATCTTTTCGCACCGCCGCGCGAAGTAAGGGAACAGATCGCCCAGACGGAGCAGAGACCTCCGCGTGATGATCATGGCCGGCGCCGTGGCGGGGGAATAGCACTCTATAACTTCTTCATCACATCTTTCCTGGTGTCAGGCTTTGCGGTCGGCATCAGGTATGCTGAAAGCGCAGTGAGAAAGGAGGAGGAGATCAAGGAACTGGAACGCGAGAAGCTGAACTCGGAGCTGGCATTGCTGAAGAACCAGGTCAGCCCCCATTTCTTCTTCAATACCCTGAACAATATTTATGCGCTGATAGAGATTAACCGCGAGGATGCCAGGGAGGCCGTACTGAGCCTCTCAAAAATGATGCGGTATATGCTCTATGAGTCAGAACAGGGAAACACCAGGCTCAGCCATGAGATTGAATTCATGAAGGGATATATTGACCTGATGAAGCTGAGGCTCAGTGACCGTGTAAGGCTGACTGTAAGCTTCCCGGAGGAGTATGAAGATCAGGATCTCCCGCCCCTGCTTTTCATTCCTTTTATTGAGAATGCCTTCAAGCACGGGGTGAGTAACATGGGCAACTCCTTCATTGATATAGCACTCAGGGCTGAGGACGGAGAGATCACATTCCTTACTGCCAACAGCATCAGCCGGCCTGGCGCTGAGGCTCCACGGCCAGCCTCAGGAATCGGGCTTGACAATGTGAGGAAAAGACTGTCACTCCTGTACCCTGGCCGCCATGAGCTGAGAATCAGCGACCAGGAGTCGATCTTTACGGTGGTGCTGACGATCAGGACCTGACCCTGGCCGGCAGAAAAATGGTGGCGGAGCAAAATAATAGGACGGACTTCCGATTCCGGAGCGGTTGAAGTTAACAATGTAAACAGAGATGATCAGGGTTGTTGCTATAGATGATGAGCCGCTGGCGCTGCAGCTGGTGAAGGGTTATGTGGAGAAAACCCCCACCCTGGAGCTTGCCGGGGCATTTGACAACCCCGTTGATGCCGTGGCATTCATCAGGGCGAATGAAACAGACCTTGTGCTCCTCGACATCCAGATGCCTGACCTGACGGGAACCGAGCTGGCCAGGGTCATCTCAGGCGGACCGAAGGTGATCTTCACCACTGCCTATGAGAAGTATGCACTGGAGGGATTCAGGCTTGATGCCGTTGATTACCTGTTGAAGCCCTTTAGTTACGCGGAGTTCCTGAAAGCCATACAGAAGGCAGAGCGGCTGATCGGCGCTGAGCGAAATCAGTTGCCGGCCCTGGAAGTGAGCCACGATTTTCTCTTTTTAAAGTCGGAAAGCAGGATCCGCCGCATAAACTTTTCCGAGATCCATTATATAGAAGGACTCAAAGACTATGTGAAGATATGGCTGAAAGACGAAAAGAAACCTGTCCTCTCGCTTTCCACACTGAAGGCGCTTGAGTCCAGGCTTCCCGGAGACCGGTTCATGCGTGTTCACCGTTCATTCATCGTCAACCTTGAGACAGTCAAGGTCATAGAGCGCGGCCGCATTGTCTTCGGTGAGGTTCGCATCCCGGTCACCGAACAGTATATTGATAATTTCCGTAAGTTCCTCGACAGGAATTTTATCTGAAGTTAATTATGTGACTTAATTAAGCAGACATTTCTTGACCAATATCAATAATTCTTAATACTAGTTAGTCGCTGGAGAAACTTCCTTAATTTTGTTTTTGAGGACATTATTAATTATTGACAAATCTGCTTTTTCTCCACATTCTGTTAATATTAAAAATGACTTGAGTTATAATTGTACAAAAAGCTTGATCTACATCTATTTACATAATAAATCAATACTAGTATAACGATGCATAGTAGTGTAAATGATATTCGAGACCTTGCTAGATTACTTGGTTTATCACCAACAACTGTATCCCGTGTTTTAAATGGGAAATCAGAAAAATACAGAATTAGTAATCTGACTGCACAAAAAGTAAGGCAAGCCGCCAAAGAATATAATTATTCCCCTAGCAAGATTGCGAGAGGCCTGAAGATGGACAGGACAGATACGATAGGTTTAATTATTCCAGATATTTCCAATCCATTTTTTGCTGACATCGCCTACAGTATCGAAAAAGAGGCAAGATTAAAAGGTTATTCAATTATTTTATGTGACAGTGTGGATGATCTTAAAGTGGAAAAGGAGTTAATTACTTTGCTCAGAAGTCATAAGGTCGACGGTATTATAATTGCACCGGTTGGAATTAGATATGAGCACATAATTAACGTATATAATTCAGGAATACCTTTAGTCGTAATTGACAGATGTTTTCCCGGATTAGATCTTCCATCAATTACATCAGACAATTATCAGGGAGGATATGATGCAACTAATCATTTAATATCTCTTGGTCATAAAAAAATTGCATGCATTCAGGGTATGCCTGAAAGCTTTCCGAATAAGGAACGTTTGAGGGGTTATATAGAGGCTCATGAGAATAATAACCTTGAAATTGACAAGACTATGATCGTGGGAGATAGCTTTGTTATCGAAAACGGTTACAGGCAGACCAGGATAATATTCAGTATGGAAAATCCTCCAACTGCTGTATTTGCTTTCAGCAATCTCATCTCAATCGGTGTAATAAAAGCTCTAAATGAAATGAGTCTTAAAATACCGGCAGATGTTTCCCTTGTATCATTTGATGAGCAGCCTTACTCAGCTTATCTGGGGACACCAATGACCACAGTCAATCAAAAGAAGAGCGAAATAGGACAATTGGCTATTGATGTTCTTTTCAAGTATATAATGGATAAGGAATACAGACAAGTAGTTTACATGAAATTGAAGACTGAACTCATTGTTCGTGATTCTGTCAGAAATCTGAGAAATTAATTATTTATAAGATTTGCGCAATCGTTTACGCATCATTTCTTGTATATTTATCTCCTGACAGGGAAAGTTGATGACTTTATGTTATTTAATTAAACAATATCATTTTATGCAATTAAATGAAAATGAGTTTTTGTATATCATGAAAGCAGAAAATACCCTAAATCAATTAAGTAAATACTGCTTAATATTCTTGCTTTGCTGCACTTTTTCTTCATTTAAAGCAAATGCACAAAACCAGTGTGATGACAAAGTGAATTATATAATGGAGGTTCCGATAATTTCAGATATAAAGGTGGAAGGTGTTATGGGGCAGGCAATTGAAAAAGGCATGAATGGTAGATTAAAGACTCTGCCCAGATGGAATGAAGGAGAGCTTATAACCGTGTTCAGCAAGGAATCAAGACTTTCAAATACAACAAATGACTGGTATGGTGAACATGCGGGTAAATGGCTTATCACAGCTTCAAGAGCAGCGTTTCGTTCAGGAGATCGTGAATTAAAAGACCTATTATTGAAAACGGCCGAATATTTAATCAGCACGCAAGAACATAATGGCTATCTGGGAACCTATTCACTTCAAAGACGAATAACTAATCACCAGGCTTTGACACATGCCACCTCATGGGATGCATGGAATATGAGTTATTTAATATTAGGATTACTGGAGGTTTACAAGTATTTTCCTGAAGAAAGTTATCTCCTGGCATCAAAAAAAATAGGGGACCTCTTTTTAGAGAATTTCAGTGAAGGCCGGCAGAATATAACGGAATATGGAACACGAAGAGGTATTTCTGCAACAGTTATTCTTGATCCTATGGTTGAGCTATTTAGGGAGACAGGAGATAAGCGCTATCTAGATTACTTGAATTTGGTGATCAGACAAATGGAAGAAAAGGAGGGTTTGAAGCTAATATCATCTGCATTGGATAACCGCGACCTGGAGTGGATAGGAGATGGGAAAATCTACCAGCTCTTATGGAACATTACAGCAGTGGCAAAGTTGTACCAGGTAACTGGTAATACTGATTATTTGAGAGCTGCCGAGAATATCTGGAACAAAGTACGTAATTATCATCTTACTATCATTGGCGGGCCATGGGGAGGGATAGGCAAACATAAAGAGTGTTTCAATAGCAGAGGATACTGGAGTCCCTACGGATATACAGAAACTTGCAGTGTGATGTCATGGATTCAGTTTAATAGTGAAATGTTTAAACTCACGGGTAAGGCAATTTATGTTCAGGAAGTAGAGAAGTCAGTCTACAACACACTCCTGGGCGCACAATTTCCTAACGGGATGGACTGGGCATATCATACATTTACTAACGGGGCCTTGCACTCAGCTAATTTTAACGATTGTTGTCCCTCCAGTGGAGCATTAGCCCTCGAAGAGTTGCCTTCTTTAATATATACAACTACTGATAGGGGAATCGCCTGCAATTTATATTCTGAGAGTTCTGCCATTGTAAATATTTCCGGAGTCGGCAGAGTAAAAATAAATCAGAATACAGAATATCCTTTTGATGGGTACGTGAGAATCTCGATTCAGCCTGAGAATATAGCCAGTTTTCAGGTGCTTCTCAGAATACCTGATTGGGCAAAAGATGCAAGTGTGAAAGTAAATGGCAAGATTATAGATGCCTCAATGATTATGCAGGGTGATTACTTAGCCGTGGAAAGGACATGGCAGGCCGGAGATATTATTGATCTTCATTTTCCCATGACATTGAAGGTTATAAGACAAATTGAAGTTTCCATGGCGCCCCAGCGAGGTGGCCCCATATACCAGGTGCAATGGTTCGCGCTTGCACGCGGTCCTTTGATATATTGCGTGAATGGCCTTATCGGTGGCATGGAAAGAGAAGAAATCTTTACCCTGCCGGAACATGACCCTGAAACTCTGTTTACATCCATACCAGCCCCAAAAACAGTAAAAGGAGAGGCATATGAATTAAGAATTCCTGATAAACCATCTTTGATATTTATCCCCTTTATTGAGTCAGGAGAAGGTGTATCTGGAACATGGCGTCTCACATGGGTACAGGAAAAAATCAGGTAGCAGGAAGTGTCATAATATAAAACAATTGTATGGATCTTAAAACAAAATGAGATAATCAGATTTCAGAAAGACTGGTGATTGAATAACAGGGACAATCTTTATGGGATTAAGTTAATGAAAGGTGGCGTGATCCTCAGTTTTAAAAAAAATCAATACTCTACAAATCAGGTGTATGCTCAGATTCGGACATTCTGCAGGCAAGCCAGGGGCTTCCAATGAATCCCAATAATAATACGAATTCCGGGGGAGAGCCAGTGACAAAGTTTAAATTTGGTTATTATAGAGATCCGGAACTGCAATTATAGAGAATTGAAAGGCATTTTATCAGATTTGAGGGATGAGGAATAAATTAATGATAAAGAAATATTTTGATAATTGAAAAATATTTCTTTAATTGCACAAACGTTTGAGCTATTAATTAAATACAGTCAATTATGTTTATCGTAAACTCGTATTCCTGGGCGGTGGTTCTTTGCACAATCACAATGTTATGCTGGGGTTCATGGGCAAATACTCAGAAGCTTTCTACAAAAAAATGGGCTTTTCAGTTATTCTATTGGGATTATAGTCTTGGTGTTCTTCTTCTCTCTCTACTGTTGGCCTTTACACTGGGAAGTACAGGTGGTGAAGGCAGAAGTTTTCTTCCTGATCTTGCCCAGGCAGATTCAAATTCGATTGCAATGGCAATTTTGGGAGGAGTAATATTCAATCTGGCTAATATTATGTTAGTAATAGCCATTGATATAGCTGGAATGGCTGTTGCATTCCCGGTAGGCATCGGACTGGCTCTGGTAATTGGAGTAATAACAAATTATATAGGAGAACCGGTTGGCAATGCAATACTCTTGTTTACCGGTGTAGCCTTAGTAACAGTGGCAATTATCCTGGATGCCCTTGCTTATCGAAAAGTGCCATCACACGGAGGAAGAACCCCGGCAAAAGGGATATTGATTTCAATAGTTGCAGGAGTATTAATGGGCTTTTTCTATCGATTTGTTGCCTCTTCAATGGCGGTCGATTTTGCACAACCTGAGGCAGGAAAGTTAACTCCTTATACTGCATCTGTGATATTCTCGGTAGGGCTATTAGTTTCGAACTTTCTATGGAACACAATAGCTATGTATAAACCTGTTGTGGGAGAAAAAGTAACATTCAGAGATTATTTTACACATGGTAATTTTAAACTTCACACCATCGGTATTCTGGGAGGCGCCATTTGGAGTCTTGGAATGACGTTCAATATTATTGCATCCGGGCAGGCTGGTTTTGCTATCTCTTATGGACTTGGACAGGGGGCAACACTTATAGCTGCGTTATGGGGTGTATTTATTTGGAAGGAGTTCAAAGGAGTAAAAGGAGTCAATGGTTTGATATCTATGATGTTTATTCTCTTCATAATTGGCCTTGGATTGATTATTGCCGCCAAAGTTTATTAAGACAAATGGATTCTGATATGAGAAAACCAAAAATTGTTGTGATAGGCAGCTCTAACACTGATATGATCTTAAAACTATCTCATATACCAGGTCCGGGAGAGACTGTATTGGGTGGTGAATTCTCAATTGCTCAGGGTGGCAAAGGAGCAAACCAGGCAGTAGCTTCAGCCCGTGCTGGTGGTGATGTTGTGTTTATTTCATGCGTTGGTGATGATCAGTTTGGCAAAAAGGCTATTGAAAAGCTGGGAGATGAAGGGATAGAGACTTCCTATATAAAAGTAATAAGAGATGTTGCCTCCGGAATTGCAATGATTAACGTCGCTGAATCCGGTGAGAATAGTATTTCAGTTGCTCCGGGGGCTAATAGTTATTTGTTACCTGCAGACATTCAGGTTGCCGAAGATGTAGTTAAAATGGCAGATGTGATTTTAATACAATTGGAAATTCCGGTTGAAACAGTTTTAAAAGCCGTGAAAATTGCCAGGAAATTCAATGTGCCTGTTATACTCAACCCTGCGCCTGCATGCGCCCTTTCAGACGAACTATTATCAAATATTGATATCATTACCCCAAATGAAAACGAAGCTGCTGTCATAGCAGGAATGGAGCCAGTAAGTAGCAGTATTCCTGATCTGGCTGTGTGTCTTTGTAAAAAAGTGTCAGGAACTGTAATAATTACTCTAGGGAAGGATGGAGCTTATTATTGTCAAAACGATGTCGGAAGGCAAATCGATGGATATAAGGTAAATGTAGTTGATACCACAGCAGCAGGCGATACCTTTAATGGATACCTGGCAGTTTCACTTGCTTCCGGTAACAGGCTTGAGGATGCAATCAGGATAGCAAACAAGGCAGCCTCATTATCGGTAATGCGGCTGGGAGCCCAGCCTTCCATTCCATATCTTGATGAAGTGGTTGAGAAATCGACGATTGGGAGAAATTACGATACTGACCTGGGGAAAATTAAATAAATATATGCACAAACGTTTGAGGATATTAATCTCGCATAAGCATCAATGTTTCTATATATGTTATCAACCAATTGTATGTAAATAATCATCTAACCAAAATTAACCAATGAAAAGCAATCAGTTAAATAGGGGTCGGACTCCTATTTGGGGAAATCTGGTGATGTGTGTGCGGCAGTCGGTAATGCTCCTGCTTCTGAGCTTAGCAACATTTACCCTGCAAGGCATATCGCATGTCAATGACTCTGAAAAAAATAACGAGAGTCAAATTGACAATTATCTCAAACATAATGATCATCGGTTTGGAGATGATCTGACTATTATCGGTTCAGTAATCAAAATGACAAAGACCGGGAGCCTGCAATCAAAAGATATAACGGGTAAGGTAACCGCGGAAACCGGTCAACCTCTAGCCGGTGTTACTGTTTTTGCAAAAGGGACTACCTCAGGTACATTTACTGATAGTGATGGCAGATACAAGCTGTCAATTCCATCAGGTACGATGGCATTGGTCTTTTCCTTTGTCGGAATGAAAACAGTTGAGGAGCCGATTGGAAACAGGACAGTTATTGATATGGTGCTTTATGCAGAGGAGATTGGCCTTGATGAAGTGGTTGTTGTTGGTTACGGAGAGCAAAAAAAGGTAAACCTGACCGGGTCCGTGTCTACAGTACAAAAGGAAGACCTAGTAAAAGTTCCTTCGGCAAATATTTCTGAAATACTGACAGGTAAGGCTCCAGGTCTGTTAACCAAGCAAAGTACAGGTGTTCCGGGACAGGACTTTACCACTTTGAGTATCAGGGGATATGATGACCCATTAGTCCTGGTGGATGGAATAGAAACATCCTGGTCGCGATTAGATCCAACTGAGATAGAGTCTATTAGTGTACTGAAGGACGCTGCTGCAGCTGTTTATGGTAGCAGGGCCGGAAACGGAGTAGTTCTTATTACTACCAAAAGAGGAGCAGGGACAAAGCCTTCAATAAATTATTCCAGCAATTTCACATTTCAGAATCCAACAGTACTGCCAGAGTATATCTCTTCATGGAAATATGCTGAAATGTTGCGCGAAGGCGAGTTTAACAGCGGAATTCCTTACACATATACCGAGGAGGAGATACAATTATTCAAAGATGGGACAGATCCGGATTACATAAATGAGGATTGGTATAGTGCAATTTTTAGAAACTGGGCCCTCATGCAATCTCATAACCTTGGGGTATCAGGAGGAAATGAAAGGGTAAAATTCTTTTTATCCGTCGGATTCCTGGATCAGCAAAGTACTTTCAAATCGGGTGACCTGAAATTTGGAAGATACAATGCACGGTCTAATGTAGATGCTCAAATATCGGACAGGTTGTCGGTTTCAATAGATCTTTCATACCGGAATGAACAACGTTATGAGCCGCAGGCAACATTTCAGAACAGTGATCCCCTGACAAATATTTGGACCGATTTAAAACTTGCACTTCCCGTTTGGCCTTCCAGACTGCCTGATCCGAATATAGGTGGCGCTTATTCAGGGTTTACTACAAGGAGTCCTCTGGCACAGACATATAGCGATCTTACAGGCTCCATAGATAACAGACAACAGTACTGGACTGGGCGCATCAGCCTGAACTATAAAATTCCCGGAATTAAAGGATTGGAATTTAATGCTGCACTTAATTATACCGGTAACAATACATATGTTAAAAATCAGGATAAACCATTTGAGGTATTCAGTTATGACTATGCCAATGACCTGTATGTAAGTTGGGGTATTAACGGAGAAAATGCACTTGCCGAAGAGTTTACCAGTTATACCCAGTTATACCCATTAATTTCATTAAAATATGAGAATACATTTGGGAATCACGCAATTCAGGGTCTTCTTCTGGCAGAAGGAATCAATACGGACTATAATTATCTTTCTGGAGGACGAGTAGACCTTTTATCATTGGAAATACCATATATGTTTGCAGGTTCGCCTGAGAATATAACAAATAACAGTGGTGCTGTTGAGACCGGACGGGTCAGTTATGTTGGAAGGGCTAACTATAGTTTTAAAGGGAAATATCTGGTTGAAGGTACTTTCAGATATGACGCTAGTCATAAATTCCCCGAGGAGACAAGATGGGGATTTTTCCCGAGTGTGTCAGCCGGATGGAGGATCTCGGAAGAATCTTTTGTGAAGGACAATATTTCATGGATTGATAATTTAAAGATCAGAGCTTCCTACAGTAAAGCAGGTGATGACAATGTTAGTGCTTTTAAATACCTTACAGGCTATGAAATATTAAGTGATCCTACACAGGTTTATGTTTTCGGGAGTAATGTTTACAGGTTAATCAGGTCAACAGGTCTGCCCAATCCTGACATTACATGGCTTGATATGACAAGCTATAATATAGGCTTGGATAGCAGGTTCCTTGATGGACTCATAGGGGTAGAATTCGATCTTTTCTATCGCTTAACTGAGAACATTTTCGGTCAACCGCTGGAGGCTTATCCGTCTACTTTTGGTGCAACTCTTCCACAGCTTAATTTGAACTCTACTGATGACAGAGGATTTGAACTAACTCTTAGTCACAGAAATAAAATTGGAGGAGATTTTACCTACAGTATGGCAGGAACGGTAAGTCTGGCAAGAGAAAAATACAAAGATTGGTCAGAAGTTCTTTATGATGATCCGGATGAAATTAGAATTTATAAGAGAACCGGTAACTATACTAACCGATGGATAGGTTATAAAACCGACGGATTGTTCATGAGCCAGCAGGAAATTGATGAGTGTGATGTCAATCAGGATGAGGCTAATAATACAACATTGGTACCTGGAGATATACGCTATGTTGACCTTAACGGTGATAAGATAATAGACTGGCGAGATCAGGACCAGATTGGATATGGTACATTTCCAGATCTTGTATATGCTTTGGATATGCAAGCTGATTACAAGGGGATTGGCGTCACCATCCTTTTTCAGGGAGCATCAATGTTCAACATTAATATTGATGACACCTATAGAGGCCCGCTGACAAACTGGGGGCCTCCACTTGAATTTCATTATAAATATCGTTGGCAGCCTGACCCGGCAAACCCCGATATAAATATCAATCCGGATGCCAGACTCCCGGCTCTTGTAGGTGATGGTACCGGAACTCGCACTCATAACAGAAAAACTTCGGACTTTTGGCTACAGGATGCAACATATCTGAGGTTGAAGAACCTGAATATAAGCTACACTATTCCTCATGAGTTGACCAAAAAAGTAGGCATTCAGGACTTGCGGTTTTTCGTTGCCGGAAGCAATTTGTTAACAATCAGTAAACTTGGTATTTACAAGAATTCACAGGACCCTGAAGGAGGTGGTCTGAAGTACTATCCTCCGGTTAAAACGGTTTCCTTCGGATTGAATGTAACATTATAATCTTCAAGATCATGAAAAAGTCAAAGTATTTAGTCCTTATTTTTCTCATAATATTAACAGGATGTGAGAATTTTCTGGACAAAGAGCCACTTGATATTATTTCTGACGCCCTGGTGTGGGAAGATGAAAACCTGATTAATTCCTATTTAGCTGACCTGTACTACAGAACAGATTTCATGGAGAGAAAAGGTAATGATGATTGTGTATCTCTTTGTATGATAGCTTCAATGGGTGGGGAAGGAAGATCATATGGGGCGCATCACCAACCATATATAGCCTCTACCAATGTAATAACAGCGGCTGGTCCAAATGCTCAGCTTGACTATTGGAATTACAAAAATATCAGAGATTGTAACTTCTTTATAGAAAAGATGGACAACAATCCCAATTTTGATCAGGCATACAATAAACAGCGAATTGCTGAAGTAAGGTTCCTGAGAGCATATATGTACTTCGAAATGGTAAAAAGATTTGGAGGAGTACCAATTATCGTTAAGGCTCAGGCGATGGATGCCACGGAGGAAGAGCTATATCTCCCGCGTAACTCCGAAAAGGAGGTTTATGATTTTATCATTGCTGAGATGGACACACTTTCTCAGGAATTGCCAAATGAATATTCGGCTGAGGATAAAGGCAGGCCGACTAAATGGGCGGCATTGGCTCTCAAAAGTCGTGCTGCCCTGTATGCTGCCAGCATCGCAAAATATGGTCAGGTTCAGTTAGATGGACTACTTGGTTTCCAGTCATCAGATGTAGAATACTATGCGGACCTATCATATGATGCATCTAAAGCAATCATCAATAATGGCATCCATTTCTTGTATGAGAAACAAGCTGACCCGGTATTAAATTATCAGAATCTTTTCCTAGATGAATCGTCAGACAACAAGGAAGTGATCATGTCAGAAGTGTATGATTATGCAAAGAACCGGGCACATGCCTTCTCATTACGTACTATGCCACATGATTTCTCCGGGACATGGGCCTCAATGTATTATTTGTATGACTTTGTTGAAAGGTTTGAGTTTGCAGATGGCAGTCCGGGTAATTCCATTTCAAGGTCACAACTTACAGCAACAGGCTCAGAATGGACACCTGCGGAACTTTGGGAGAATCGTGATGCACGTTTCAGGGCAACCGTCTTTTACCCGGAGAGTCCCTGGCAGGGTGGGAAGGTGTTATTTCATTCTTCTACAATACGGGGTGGAGTTACATATACTTCCGGCTTTGCCGAAGACGGCTGGCCATATAAAGCTTCAACCAGAAACACTACCAAGACCGGATTTATGGTCCGAAAGCGTTGTAATGAAAGCATGAAGATGCCAACTGATGTTTTCAACGACCAGACTGATGTAATAATTTTCAGACTCGGAGAGATCTATCTGAATCTTGCTGAAGCCGCATATTATCTCAATTTTACAGATGAAGCACTTACAACGCTCAATCGCCTTAGAGAACGGGCAAATATGCCGCCAAAAACAACCATTGATGAAGCTACAATTCAGAATGAGAGACTTGTCGAGCTTAGCTGGGAGAATCACAGTTACTGGGATATAAGAAGATGGCGAATTGCCAAGCAACTACTTGATGGAGTACGGACCCAGGGATTGGTTTTCACTTATAATTATGATACAAAGAAGTATAGAATCAGGTTGATTGCGGCTGAGGGTGTGGCAAGGATTTTTCAGGACAGAAATTACTACCTGCCTCTGGGTGTTAGCAGAGTTGCCGAGAACCCCAATTTCGTGGAAAATCCTGATTATTAGACTGAGTAATTCCGGACAGGAAGATGCCAAAGGGAGAGTGACCGGTGTTTAAAGGAGTTTAATTTGGAATCTTCCGTCATTTTTTGAACATGATGTCTTTGAGCACAATAACACAGTTTATGAAGAATCTTTTAACTTGAATAAATTATCAATCTCATTAAGCAATAATTATGAAAATACTTAAATCAGCTTTTATTGTACTGACAGTCTTAGTACTCTGGCCGAGCACAGGATGTACGGGAAAAAAGAAGGATGTGTCTCAGCTCCCTTCAAAAGTGACAATGACCAAGGATTTGTTGATGGACAAGATAAAAGGTGGCTGGGCAGGCCAAACACTTGGAGTGACTTACGGGGGACCAACAGAATTCAGGTACCGGAGCAGGATCATTCCTGATAGCATTGAAATTCCCTGGCCTGTCAGCGGATACTGTAAATCATGGTTTGAGAGCAAACAAAAGGCTGGACTATATGATGATATTTATATGGACCTGACTTTTGTGGATGTGATAGAGAAATATGGCATTGATGCACCGGCTGACAGCTTTGCGCTTGCATTTGCCAGGGCCCCTTACCCTCTCTGGCATGCAAACCAGGCTGCCAGGTATAATATACTTAACGGAATCATGCCCCCGAAGTCAGGATACTGGAAATTCAATCCACATGCTGATGATATCGATTTTCAAATCGAATCTGATTTTGCCGGACTGATGTCACCCGGAATGCCTGTTGCTGCATCCGAGGTAACGGATCGGATCGGACATATAATGAACTATGGCGATGGTTGGTATGGAGGAGTGTATGTGGCAGCAATGTATTCCCTGGCGTTCCTGACAGATGACATCGACCTGATAGTCCGCGAAGCCTTGAAGATGCTTCCACAGGAGAGCAATTTCCATAAATTTATGAGTGATGTTATTAATTGGAGTAAAGTATATACTGACTGGAAACGTACCTGGGAGGAAATTGAGAAAAAATATGGAGATGATAAAACATGCCCTCAGGGTTATGGTGATCCGTTTAATATTGAAGCAACAATGAACTGTGCATATATTCTGGTAGGTTTACTTTATGGTGATGGAGATATGGGTAGGACCGTAGATATATCCACTCGTTGCGGCGCAGACTCGGATTGTAACCCCTCAAATGCGGCAGGCATTCTTGGTACAGCAATGGGCTATAGCAAAATTCCGGATTATTGGCTGAATAATGTGAAAGAAGTTGAGGACATTACTTTCCCCTATACCAGCCTTTCACTGAATCATACCTATGAGCTTAGTCTTAAGCATGCCCTGGAGGCTGTTCAACGCAACGGCGGAAAAATAAGGGGAGAAAAGGTGACCATTTCCTGTCAGGTTCCTGAACCTGTAAGATATGAGAAGAGTTTCGAAGGAATTACTCCTGTTAAGAAGGAAAAAATCGATTTGCCATTAACGGAAAAAGGATTTGAATATTCATTCGAGGGTACAGGGGTCCTTATATCAGCTGAATTTCCCGGAAAAAGACAGTCAACAGGTGAATATATTGCATACGTTGAAGTATTTGTTGATGGTAAACCTGCTGAGGTTGTTAAGTTCCCGGCTGATTTCATGGTTAGAAAGCTTGATCTTTACTGGAACTTTGATCTGCCATCAGGAGATCATCTAATTGAACTTAAACTTCAGAATCCGGATAAGGAGCAGGTTATTGACCTGAACTATGTTGTCATCTATAACAATTTGGATAAGGACATTGCACAATGAAGTTTCTTTCATCCTCAGCTTCGTTATGTTTCCTGAGTATTGCATCCGGAATATCTGCTGCAGGTTTCAGCGAGCTCAGCATTGATAAAAAGACTGGTGGAGCAGCGAAACCGAATGTAATACTGGTTATTACTGATGATCAGGGGTATGGAGAGCTTTCATGTCACGGAAATCCAGTGTTGAAGACACCTGCCCTTGATCAATTTCATAGTGTAAGTGTCAGGTTTACAGATTATCATGTGGCTCCTATGAGCGCACCAACAAGGGGACAGTTGCTAACGGGACTTGATGCAGCCAGGAACGGAGCTGTGAATGTTAGCAGTGGACGGTCATTGTTAAGGACTGAACTTCCGACCATGGCCGATATATTTTCTGATAATGGTTACAATACTGGCATTTTCGGAAAATGGCATCTCGGGGATAACTATCCTTTCAGGCCGGAAGACAGAGGTTTTATGGAGTCAGTCTGGTTCCCATCCTCTCATATTGGGTCGTTGCCCGACTTCTGGGGGAATAATTACAACGATGATGTATTCATACATAACGGCAAACGGGAGGAATATAAAGGCTATTGTACAGATGTCTTTTTTGATGAGGCAATTGACTTTATGAATACATCCTCAGGTAAGGGGGCTCCATTTTTTGTATACCTTGCAACAAATACTCCGCACAGTCCATTCATAGCGCCTCCTGGGGATCAAGAAGTAATCAGTGAGCTAATAGCTGCATCCGAATTTTCTGATTTGGAGCCTGCGATTAAGGCAAGGCTTATTTCGTACCTGGCAATGGTTCGAAATATTGATACAAATTTTGGAAAACTGATTAGTTTTCTGACGGATAATGGGCTACTTGAAAATACGATTCTGATTTTTACAACAGACAATGGCAGCACACAGGGTCCGGACTATTACAATGCTAATATGAGAGGACGAAAGGCCGAACTTTATGAAGGTGGGCACAGAGTCCCATTGTTCATCAGCTGGCCAGCAGGAATAATAAATGCTCCGCGTGACATCGACGGGCTAACACAGGCCCAGGATATACTTCCTACACTTATTGATCTATGCTGCCTGAAGAAGCCTAAATCAACAAAATTTGACGGATCGAGTTTGGCGAATGTATTAACAGGGAAGAAGGATGTCGACCGTGATAGAATGATAGTAATTAATTATAGTCGGATGCCGATGGGGTTTGAATATCCATCTCCTTCCGGACCCACATTAATTACGCCTAAAAGAGCTGCAGTATTATGGAAGCAATGGCGTTTGATTGAAAATCTGGAATTGTATGACCTTAAGTCAGATCCTTTGCAGCAGACCAATGTGATTGAGAAATTCCCTGAAATCAGGGATAAAATGCAAGCATATTTATACAAGTGGTGGGAAGGTGTTAAAGATATCGCAAATGAACCTCAGCGGATTGTGATTGGAAATGATAACGAGAATCCAATTATGCTGACAGCATGCGAATGGATGGATGTATTTGTTGATCAGCAGGCTCAGGTAAGACGTGGAGTGAGGAGAAACAGTTACTGGAATTTAATGGTGGACAGGGCAGGAGAATACGAGATTGAACTCAGGAGGTGGCCTCGTGAGACAGGCCTTACTCTTGCTGGCAGAGATTCCGGAGGAAATGCTATTCCTGTCTCATCAGCCCGGATACTTATAACCGGAGCGGTGGAGAGAGAAGTTGAAAGACCTATGGCTTTTGAGGGGTTACAGAAAAAAGTCCGGCCTGAGGATGTAGCCGTTATATTCAGGGTATCCCTTTTAGAAGGCCCTGTATCTCTTCACACCTGGTTTGACGATAAGGATAACAATGTCTTGAGCGGAGCGTATTATGTTTATATTAAACGACTGTAAAACAGATAGATATAATAACAAATAAAGAACGTCTTGTATGAAAAAGGATAAATCTCTTTTGGTCAAGATTGGGCTGGGTATTTTAGGTACTGCGCCATTAATGATAACAGAAGGTTGTTATGGAAACAAAGAGATTAAACCCAATGTTATCTTTTTTCTTGTTGATGATCTTGGATGGACTGATCTGGGCTGTTACGGCAGCAGTTTCTATGAAACTCCCAATATAGATAAATTCGCAAGTGAAAATGTCCGGTTTACTTCTGCATATGCTGCCTGCCATGTCTCTTCTCCAACAAGGGCAAGCATATTAACCGGGAAATATCCTGCTACGATTAATATGACAGATTGGTTACCCGGACGTAAGGATTTCCCATTCCAACGACTTGCCAACGTTGAAGTTAACCAACATTTACCATACGGTGAGATTACGATAGCAGAGGCATTAAAAGCTGATGGTTATGCGACGGCGATTTTTGGCAAGTGGCATCTGGGAGAGGATCCATCCAGCCCAATGAAACATGGTTTTGATGTACATGTGCCGAATTGGGCTAAAGGATGGCCAAACGGGGGCTACTATCATCCCTTTAAACTTGAAGGCTTGGAGAGCAGGGAAGGTGATTATCTGACAGACCGCCTTACAGATGAGGCGCTTGATTGGATTGAGTCGAACAAGGGAAAGCCCTTTTTCCTGTATTTATCACATTATGCTGTCCATGACCCGATAAATGGACGCCCGGACCTGGTCAAAAAATATCAGGAAAAGTTGGGAAATATATTAAAAAAGGAGGGAGAGCCATTTCTTTTAGAGGGCAACCCTGACTCCGGTAATCCGGTCTCTATTGAGGAGGCACAAAGGATGCTCAGCGAAAAAGAATATGAAGGTTACAGCCAGCTGCCACAGCAAATGGTGAAAGTTAAGCAATTTCAGGATAATGTTCATTTTGCTGCTATGGTTGAAAGCATGGATGAGAGTTTTGGAAGGGTTATGGGAAAACTACAGGAGTTGGGACTGGAAAACAATACCATTGTTATATTCTTTTCTGATAATGGCGGGATGGCTGCTGCCAACTTTGGCAATCCGCAAAGGGTGGTGACCAGCGAACAGTTGGACAGGGCATTCAGTACGGCAAATCTGCCACTGAGAGGAGCGAAGGGGTGGCTTTATGAGGGTGGAATACGTGTACCCTTAATAGTGAAATGGCCCGGCAGCAAGCTGAAGGAGACCGTATGCGATGTACCAGTAATAAGTGTGGACTTTTACGCAACAATTTTAGATATGCTGGGGGGGAAAGTACCTGAATATCACAAAGTGGATGGAGTAAGTCTGGTCCCGTTGTTATTGGGTGAAGGAAGCCTTGAAAGAGATGCCATCTATTGGCACTTTCCTCATTACAGCAATCACGGGATGCAGAGTCCGGGTGGAGCAATCCGATGGGGTGACTATAAGTTGATAGAATATTATGAAAACGGCACTGTGCAGTTATTCAATCTGAAAAATGATATCGGAGAGCAACATGAAATTTCGACAGTAAATCCGGAAATAACATTAAAATTAAAGAATGAGCTCCATGATTGGAGGGCCCGTATAAATGCTCATATGATGGAGCTCAACCCGAATTATCAGCCGGGCATATGATTGGGTTTTTAAGAGCAGCAGACTGATTACAGAAAGTTCCTTACGATATTTGGATCCTTTTTGATTTTGACTGCTTCTGACACCTTCTGTTAGCCCTTTCACTAAAGAAACCAGGATAAATTATCAAGTTGGTACCTGCTTTATAAGTGTTCTTCAGGTAGTTTTGACTACTTCCAGGAGAGGACTTGCTGGTTCTGCAGAGTACAGTTTCAATGATTTTTTTTACCTTTCGGGTATAAGATATGTTATAAAACACAAAAAATATTTTTTTCGTGAAACGATTAAGCTTATATTTGTTACAGTATTAATTTTAATTAAGCGGATTATCTTGGTGATTGGGTAAACTACCAGCTATGGTGAATAAGAAAAAAAGTAAACGGGTTTCTTTAAAGGATATAGCTGAGAAAGTTGGAGTTTCCACAGCCCTTGTTTCTTATGTATTGAACGGACAGGAGAAAGAAAAAAGGGTTGGTGAAAAGCTGGTAACGGAAATAAGAGCTGCGCTTAAGGAAATGAATTACGTACCTAATCATATTGCCCGGAGCTTAAGAAATGGTAAAACACAGACAATCGGGTTTATTGTAACTGACATTGCAAACCCTTTTTTCAGTACAATGGCAAGATGTGTAGAGGATGAGGCCAGCAAATATGGATATACAGTAATTATCGGTAGTTCAGATGAAAATTGCGAAAAGTCAAAGCGTCTTGTTAATACCTTGCTTAACCGGCAGGTTGATGGCTTTATAATTGTTCCAGCAGATGGTTGTTATGACTATGCAGTAACCCTGGCAAATGATGAAGTTCCCATGGTCATGGTTGACAGATACATCCCTGACCTGACTTCAAGTTATATTGTTCTGGAAAACTTTAAGGCTTCATTTGATGCAGTTCAATATTTAATTAAGAAAGGGTATAAAAATATTGGAATGTTAGCCTATAAGACAAGCCTTATTCATATGAAGGAAAGAATCAGGGGTTATGAAGAAGCGGTCAGGCTAAACGGACTAGAGAAAAACCTCTATAATATAAGATACGGATTTCTTAAAAGTGATATTCATAAAGCCTTGCAATCCTTAGACGGAAGCAGCAAAAATAAGATTGATGCTCTTTTTTTTGCAACCAACACTCTTTCAATAGCGGGTTTATACCAGATTCGTCAGATGAATCTTAAAGTTCCTCAGGATATTGCCCTGATAGGTTTTGATGGAAATGAAGCATTTGACTTTTTTTATTCACCATTGACATATGTTAAACAGCCAGTATATGAAATGGGAAAGGAAGCTGTACGGATTTTAATTGAACAAATAGATGGTTCGAAGAAGATTTCGCATATAAGTCTTCCTCCGCAATTGGTACTGAGAGATTCTTGTTAATTTTTTTATTATAGAATTTAATCGATTAATTGAATATAAAAATGAAAAAAAGAGCAGGTTTATTATTAATCGCAGTCTTTTTGACAGGACAAGGATTATTTGCCCAGGTTGATGATAATAGTCTGAATTTGGGCATGGGCAACCTATTTATGCTATCCTCAGCAAAAACCAGATCAATCAGCCCGGAGAATTACACGGGAGAAAAGGGTAAAGGAGGAATGGCAAAAATCGAAGACAAAGACATACCAAATGTAGCTAACGCTGCTGCAGCAGCCCAGGAGCTTGGTCAGGGATGGAAAGTCAACCCTTACATTAATGTCGGACCGGGCGAAACATTTACTCTGGCTGAAATTGTTGGACCAGGAGCAATTCAGCACATATGGATGACACCTACCGGCAACAGAAGGCTCTCAATTTTCAGAGTTTACTGGGATGATGAAAAGACACCTTCAATTGAAGCTCCGTTAGGTGATTTCTTTGCCAATGGGTGGGGTGAGTACGCACAGGTATCATCCCTTGCAGTTTGTGTTAATCCCGGAAGTGCCTATAACTGCTATTGGGTCATGCCATTCAGGAAGAAATGCAGAATGACAATTACTAACATTGATGACCGGCCCATGAGACTGTATTATCAGATCGATTACACTCTGACTGATGTGCCTGTCAATGCAGCCTACTTTCATGCTCAGTTCAGAAGAGTTAATCCACTTCCCTATAAAGAGGATTACACCATTATTGATGGCATTAAGGGTAAGGGGCACTTTGTAGGAACCTATATGTGTTGGGGAGTTAATAATAATGGCTGGTGGGGTGAAGGTGAAATAAAATTCTTCATGGATGGAGATAAAAATTTTCCAACTATTTGTGGCACTGGTCTTGAAGACTACTTCTGCGGATCATACAATTTCCATGTGCGAGACCCGGCAACTAATCAGGGTGACGCGATAGGGTACAGAGAATTTACCACCCCTTATAGCGGCCTCCCCCAGGTAATTAAATCGGATGGCTTGTACAGATCGCAGATGCGTTTTGGAATGTATCGTTGGCACATCCTTGATCCTATTCGCTTCGAGAAAGATCTCAGAGTTACTATTCAGGCTCTTGGCTGGAGAGGCGGCAAATATCTCCCATTACAGGATGATATATCATCTGTAGCATTCTGGTATCAGGCAGAACCGCATGCTGATTATCCGGTCTTTCCTGACCGTCTTAAACTTGAGATAAATTAAGTGAATTAATTACTTTAATAAATCAATCATATGAATAACCGATTAATAGGGAGGTTACCCAAAGTAGGCATTCGTCCGGTAATTGATGGCAGGGAAAAAGGAATCAGAGAATCTCTTGAGCATCAAACCATGGATATGGCAAAGGCAGCAGCCAAACTGATTGAATCCAGTCTGCGTTTTCCTTCAGGAGAAAAAGTTGAATGTATCATATCTGATACTACTATTGGAGGAGTGGCAGATGCTGCACGTTGTGCGGATCAGTTTAAACGTGAAGGTGTTGGCGTTTCACTTACAGTCACACCCTGCTGGTGTTATGGCACCGAGGTCATGGATAGCGATAATATGATTCCTAAAGCGGTTTGGGGGTTCAACGGTACAGAACGCCCGGGTGCTGTTTATCTGGCAGCTGCCTTGGCCGGGTACAATCAAAAAGGGTTGCCGACTTTCGGCATTTATGGTAAAGACGTCCAGGATGCCGGCGATGTTTTGATACCTGAAGATGTAAAAGTTAAGATCCTCCGTTTTGTGAAAGCAGCTCTAGCTGTAGCCCTTATGAAGGATAAAACATATCTGTCAGTAGGGTACACTTCGATGGGGATTGCAGGATCAATGGTCGATCCCGACTTCTTCCAGGACTATCTGGGAATGAGAACCGAATTTGTAGATATGAGTGAAATCAAGGGACGAATGGATGATGGAATCTATGATCATGAGGAATTCGGGAAAGCTATGCAGTGGGTGAAAGAAAAGTGTATTGAAGGGCCGGATCCTGAAGGAAAACCACTTGACCGAAAAAAGAAGGATTCAGATTGGGAAGCTGTTGTAAAGATGACACTTATTTTCAGGGACCTGATGATTGGTAATCCCAGACTGGCTGATATGGGTTATGGAGAAGAAGCCAGAGGAAGAAATGCCATTGCAGGAGGTTTTCAGGGTCAGCGTCAATGGACCAACTTTTATCCTACAGGGGATTTCACCGAAGCAATTTTAAATTCTTCTTTTGACTGGAACGGCATAAGGGAAGCTTTCATCGTAGCCACTGAAAATGATAGTCTTAATGGAGTCTCTATGCTTTTTGGCCATTTGTTGACAAACACCGCACAGATTTTCTCTGATGTCAGGACGTACTGGAGTCATGAATCTGTTAAGCGAGTTACAAATTATGAATTATCCGGTCTTGCTGAGGATGGATTTATCCATTTAATTAACTCGGGTTCGACTGCCCTTGATGCTACGGCACAACAGAAAGATAAGGAGGGTAAACCCGCAATGAAACCTTTCTGGGAAATAACCCGGGAGGAGGTGGATAAATGTCTTGAGAAAACACGATGGTGCCCTGCAGTTGATTATTTCAAGGGGGGTGGATTCTCTTCGCAATTTTTAACTGAAGGACAAATGCCGGTTACTATGACCAGAGTAAACCTTGTAAAAGGATTGGGTCCGGTAATCCAGATAGCAGAGGGGTGGACTATTCAATTGCCGGAGGCCGTGCATAGTACGCTGGATAAACGAACTGACCCAACCTGGCCAACAACCTGGTTTGTTCCACGAATAAATGGACAGGGCAACTTTAAAGATGTTTATTCAGTTATGGCTTCCTGGGGAGCAAATCACGGAGCCATTTCATATGGTCATATAGGTGCAGATCTGATAACATTGGCAGCAATGCTGAGGATTCCTGTCAATATGCATAATGTTGATCATGATAACCTTTTCAGGCCATCTGCCTGGTCAGCATTCGGATCAGAGGCCGAAGGAGCAGATTACAGGGCATGTAAGAATTATGGACCTCTCTACAGGTAGATGGAAATATATGGCAGCAACGTCAAAAAAATGAGAAATGAAAAAGTATCTCAAATATCTAATAATCACTTCACTAGTTGGACTGGCAGTTTCTTGTAGTCAATCAAAAAGTAAATATCAGATGGGAACTTACGGATATGATAAATTGTTTTTCGAGGCGAATAAAATAGATTTTATTGAGCTTAAGAGCGAAGACGAGACTGCAAGGCTACTTATTGTCCCTGCTTATCAGGGCAGAGTCATGACCTCTACTGCTGGTGGTGATAATGGCAAAAGCTTCGGGTGGATTAACTACAAATTTATTGAATCCGGGAAAAAGGATCCTCAGTTTAATGTATATGGAGGAGAAGAGCGTTTCTGGCTTGGACCGGAAGGTGGCCCTTATTCTATTTATTTCAAAGAGGGAGCTAGCCAGGTTTATGAAAATTGGATAGTACCGCCAATAATTGATACAGAAGCTTTTGATATATCCTCAGTTGATAACCAAAATGTAAAGTTTATTAAGGAAGCAAGCCTGACTAATGCAAGTGGAACAGAGTTCAGAATTGGGATAGAAAGGACAGTGTCTATTTTGTCAAGAAATCTGGTCGAACAATCTCTGAACCATAACATTCCTGAGGGGATTAACATCGTTGCCTATCAGACAGATAACTTAATAACAAACCTGGGTGATGCGCCATGGACAAAGAAGGGAGGTCTTCTTTCGATATGGCTTCTTTGTATGTTTAATCCATCACCTGAAACAACGGTTTTTCTTCCGTATAACAGTGATGCTGAAGGAGTAATCGTAAATGATGATTACTTTGGTAAAGTACCTGCAGACAGGCTTATAGTTGATAGTTCTACCGTCTATTTTAAAATTGATGGAAAGTATCGTAGCAAAATCGGGATTCCTCCTGGCAGAGCCATGGAGTTATGTGGAAGTTATGACTCGGGAAGTAAGGTATTAACCCTTTTATGGTGCAGCCTGCCAGACGAACCAAAACCATATGTCAATTCGAAATGGGGCGAACAGGAAGATTCTTATAATGGAGATGCTATAAATTCCTATAATGACGGACCTGTCGAGGATGGGTCTATAATGGGACCATTCTACGAAATTGAAACATCGTCGCCTGCTGCAGAGCTTTATCCAAATGAATCTATTCGTCATATTCAGAGAATAATTCATTTACAGGGAGAGGAGGCCGATCTCGCTGGTCTGGTACGCGATCTGTTCAAACTGGAATTACAGGAAATCGCAGGGAAATTTAATTAGGATTTGAATCATAGTAACATGGAAAACCATCGTTTAGTTCCAAAAGGCATTGTTTTGCCATTCATTCTGCTCTGCTCTTTATTCTTTGCCTGGGCAGTCCCCAATAATCTTACTGATACAATGCTTGCTGCATTTAAAAGGATTATGAGTCTAAGTGATACCAAGACAGCATGGATCCAGGTGGCATGCTATTTACTTGGTTATGGCTGCTTTGCTATTCCAGGAGCCTTATTTATTAAAAAATACACTTATAAGTCCGGGGTTCTGCTCGGGCTGGGTCTATATGCATCCGGCACTTTCCTTTTCTACCCGGCCATGATAGTCTCAGGTACAAGCAATAGTGTTGGCTTTGGTCTGTTTCTTGGAGCTATTGTAATACTTTTCGCAGGCCTGTCAATTCTTGAGACCTCCGCAAACTCATATGTATGTGCTATAGGCCCTGAATCAACAGCTACCCGTCGCCTTAATTTTGCCCAGTCTTTTAATCCCTTCGGAGCAATAACCGGCGTAGTAATAAGTCAGGTGTTTATTCTTTCCCAGCTCAGTACCATGTCCGCTGAAGCCAGGGCCGTACTTCCTGTGGAAGAATTAGGAAGAATACAGGAAAGGGAACTGGGAGTTCTGACTTACACGTATATGACAATAGGCCTGATAATGGTAGGATTATTTCTGGCGATTTATTTTACCCGTATGCCAAAACTGAAAGAGGATGATAAAAGCCTAGACTTTAAAGGGACATGGCACAGACTGAGAAAGAACAAAAACTATATCTGGGGAGTGGTGGCACAGTTCTTTTATGTGGGAGCACAGATTGCTGTCTGGTCATTTATTATCAGGTATGTAATGCAGCAGTTGAAATTTGATGCTGTAATTGCTCAATTAGGTCCGGAAGCAACCACACAGAGTATTATTTCTGCTCTTCGACATGTTGAACCTGTTGCTGCCGGATTCTATTCTTTTGTAGATGGAATTGGATTGGATGCACTGTTGCCAAGAACAGCTGAACAGGCAGGTGCGACTTATTACATAATGTCTCTTATTCTGTTTGTTGCAGGCCGTTTTGTATGCACAGCCCTGATGAAGTTCATTAAACCCAGATATCTCCTGGCCATTCTTTCGGCTCTGGCAGTTGTATTGTGCCTGGTAACTATATATGGAAGGGGCTTCATCGGTGTCTATTCACTTATGGGTATTTCAGCTTGTATGTCCTTAATGTTCCCGACAATATATGGGCTTGGTATTGAAGGGCTGGGAGAGGACACAAAATTAGGTGGATCAGGGATGATAATGGCAATTGCCGGGGCTGCCGTACTAACCCAAATCCAGGGAATTGTATCTGATCAATCGGGGAGTATTGTCTACTCATACTGGGTACCAGCGATAGCATTTATGGTTATACTTTTTTATGCTGCTGTTATTTCCCGTAAACATGAAGTTCTTAAAGAATCTTAAATTATGTACCATCTATATTAACTAACTAAAACCAGAAAAATGGAGCTTTTAAGAAAGATTGCCTTAAAAATTTGCCTGGTCCTTGTACTGGCGGTAATCCCAGCAACATTCTCTCTTGCAGAAATAATGGCTCAACAGTCATATATTGTAAGAGGCAAGGTATCAGACGTATCCAACGAACCTATTGCGAGTGTCACGGTTCAGGTAAAAGGAACTTCAATCGGGACTTTTACAAACAATGATGGAAATTATACCATCGAAATCCGGGACACTCCTGAACCAGTGCTTGTATTCTCGTTTGTAGGGATGAAGACTGTCGAAGAACCCGTTAATGGGAGATCTGTAGTTGACATTACGATGGATGAGGATCTTATCGGACTTGCAGAAGTAGTAATGGTAGGGTACGCTACAACTAAAAAAGCAGATATTGTGGGTGCTGTATCATCGGTAAGGACAGATGAGATTGCCAGTAAACCGGTCGGAAGCCTTACTCAATCCCTTACCGGAACAATACCAGGGCTTATTGTACGCGACGAAGGCGGGGTGCCCGGTAGTACAGCAGGAACATTTCAAATAAGACGCCTTGGATCGCCATTGGTTATCGTTGACGGCATGGAGCAATCATTCAGCTATATGGACCCGAATGAGATAGAAAGCATTACTGTTCTTAAGGATGCTTCTGCCGCAATATATGGTGCAAGGGCCGGTAATGGAGTTATACTTGTTACCACCAGAAGAGGTTCGGAAAAGAAACAGGAATTCAATGTTTCTGCCACTCAGACTATGTCCAGGCCCACCGTCTTCCCTGAGCTGGCTGATGCAGCAACTTATGCAATTCTAAAGAATGAAGGCAACCTGAGCGCCGGACTTGCACCCAGGTATACTGAGGAAGAAATAGAAAAGTTCAGAGACGGATCTGATCCGATGTATCCAAACACTGATATGTGGAGTGAAACATTCAAAAAGTGGGCTTTGATGACCGATCTGAATATCAACTCATCCGGAGGGAATAAGGTGGCTAACTACTTTGTTTCAGCCGGTGTAAAAGACCAGGGGACATCATTAAGAAGCGGCTCCATAACTTTCAGGCGGATTAGTTTAAGATCCAACCTTGACGTTAACATAACTAAACGACTTAAAGCGACCCTTGATTTGAGCGGCAGGTTTGAAGACAGAAATGAACCGGGACTTGATTTTGCTCAATTAATGACAGGGATGTACATGTCATTGCCGGTTTATCCGGTTAAATATCCTGATAAGTCAATTGTACCCTATACCGGGTTAAATGCTTATAATCCTTATTATGCTTCTCAAACTGAATTCAGCGGGTATAATGCCGATAAATTTAAGATGTTTCGCGGAACTTTTGGCCTGAATTATAATTTCAATGATTTTATCAAGGGGTTATCTGCCGACTTCCGGTTTGATTACAAAATATATGATACTTTCCGGAAGACGTTTAAGAAACCATTTACCACTTATTATTATAGCTATGACTATGACACCCAGGAGTATTCTTACCAACCGTCTTCAATTGTCTTTAATGGCGGAAAAACAACATTGAATGAATCTTATAGCCGGGACTGGGACTGGCTGCTCAATTATAAGCTGCTGTATCAAAGAGACTTTGGAAGGCACAACGTGGGAGCATTGGTGCTTTACGAAGCTTTATCAGGCAGACATGATGTTTTCACAGCTTATCGTGAAGGATTTATTTCTCCGGTCATCGATCAGATTTTTGCCGGATCTGATATCGGTAAGGATAACAGCGGTTCAGCCAGTGAGTCAGGAAGACATTCTGTGGTTGGCAGGTTTAATTATTCTTATGCAGAAAAGTACCTGGCAGAATTTATTTTCAGATACGATGCATCCCCTAAGTTTGCTGAAGACTACAGGTGGGGATTCTTCCCCGGAGTTTCTATCGGCTGGAGAATAAGTGAAGAAGAATTTATTAAAAGCTCTTTGCCTGTAATCAGCAACCTTAAGTTAAAGGCCTCTTATGGACAAACCGGGCTTGAGGGAAGTGTTAATTTCAATTACCTTTCAGGTTATGAATTCACCGGTAACTATATTTTTGATGCGGGCAATACCTTAGCACCGGGCCTAGCAACTACCGGGCTGGCTAATGAGGCTGCCACATGGGCAACATCGACTATTTATAATGCCGGACTCGAGGGCAGCCTGTTCAAGGATAAACTATTCTTCGAGGTCAATGGATTTTATAATATAAGGGAGGGAATTCTCGCTACCAGACAGGCTGCGATACCTAATACTTTTGGCGCTAGATTGCCGGAAGAGAATTTAAATAGTTTTGATACCCGGGGCTTTGAAGTTGAATTGGGTTACCGTAACGTAATCGGTAAACTATTCTACACAATTACAGGTAATGCATCGTGGGCAAGATCAAAATGGCTACACTATGAGGAACCGGACTATTCAACCCCAGAAGAACAATACAGGTATCAACGTACAGGCAACTGGACAAATCTGACCTATGGCCTGCTTACTGACGGTTTATTCTCATCACAGGAGGAAATTGACGGTTGGGCTGATATTACCAATGGAGCAAACAACAATGTGATAATGGTCGGTGATATTAGGTTTTTGGATCTCAATGATGACGGAGTAATTGACTGGAGAGATGAAAGGGTGATTGGGAAAAATGAACTTCCGGAAGCAAACTTCAGTCTCAATATCAACTTAGCCTACAGGGGCTTTGAATTAAATACGTTATTAACTGGAGCTGCTGGCTTTAGCAAGTATTACGGAGGACAGACCGTGGTACCATTTGGAACTGATCTGAGGTGTTTTGCATTCTGGGAAGATGCCTGGACAACTACCAATCCAAATCCGAATGCACCATATCCAAGAATTAGAAACGGAGCCGAGAATTCACATCCCAACACAAGTAATTCATCTGATTTCTGGACAATCGGGAATGCATGGTTTACCAGATTGAAGAATGTTCAGCTGGCATATAATTTTGGACGAATAAACAAATTGAACGTTCAAAATATGCGAGTCTATGTACAAGCATATAACTATGGATTACTTACAAACGTAAGGAACCTGGACCCCGAGAATCTGGCAACTGCAGCACGCTATTATCCTCAGCAAAAGTCCCTTAGCTTTGGGATTGATGTAAAATTCTAATAACGCGAAATATGAAAAAGATAATAATATTATGCATAGTATTAGTTTCCATTGCCTGTGAAAAGGTCGTGGACAAGCAACCTTTGGATATGATATCAGACTCCCAGGTCTGGGATGATCAGGCTTTGGTTGATGCCCATCTGAACTATCTATACAATGCGACCCCTGTCTATGTTCCATGGGAATATCAGCAGCATGCACCTCTCGTCACTTTGACTGATGAAGCACGTACATGTATCGGGTGGTCGGATGTATTGGTGACATTCACTCTCGGTATACTTAATCCGGCAAATTGCGATGATAACAATTATCTGTCCAGCTGGCCGTACGAAAGAATAAGAGAATATAATGATTTCCTTCAGAAAATTGAAACCGGGAATGTTTCAGATGAATTCAAGCAAAAAAGAGTTGCTGAAGTAAGATTTCTAAGAGCCTGGGTATATTTCAATATGGCAATTCGATATGGCGGAGTCCCTCTTATCACTGAACCCCAGGAGCTTGATGATGATCTCTATGTTTTTAGAAACAAGGAAGATGAGATTTACGAATTCGTCAGAACAGAACTGGACGAAATTATCGACATTCTGCCAGCCTCAAACCCTGCCGCTGACCAATGGAGAGTTAATAAGTATGTGGCTCTGGCATTAAAGAGCCGCGCCATGCTGCATGCTGCTTCAATTGCAAAGTATGGTGAGGTTAAACTTGACGGTATAGTAGGTGTTCCGTCGTCAAAAGCACAATTTTATTTCCAGGAATCTTATGATGCTTCCAAGGCAATCCTGGAGTCTGGTCCTTATGCATTGTACAGGAAATATACAGATAAGGTTAAGAACTATCAGTATTTATTTCTCGAAGAAAACAATAATGAGATTATATTCTGCAAAAAGTACGTTGAGTTTGATAAAGGACACAGCCTCGATACTGACTGGCAACCCATTTTGTACAAAGCAACCATTGCATCGATTGTTAACCCTACAATTGAAATGGTAGACGAATATGAATTTATCGATGGAACCCCCGGATCTGCAATTAATTACAATCAGGAAATTCATACAGGAGTCCTGTACAGGAATAAAGAACCGAGGTTTCACGCTACAATTTTATTTAACCGTGCTTTCTGGGTAGATGACACTATATCTACTCATTACTTTACTGTTCAGAACAGTCTTGCCGATCCGAGGAAAAACACTGCAGCCTTCAGAGGTAAACACGTCAATGACAGGGAAGCAGGTGCCACCCAGACAGGGTTTCTTATTAAAAAATTTCTTAATGAAAGACGCGGCATGGTACCAGGAGACTCAGGTCAGGATTTCATTATTTTCAGGCTTGGAGAGATTTATCTCAACCTTGCAGAGGCTGCCTTCCAGCTAGGTGGAGCAGAAAAGGAGCTTGAGGCTTTAAATGCTTTGAATGAAATACGTGACCGTGGTGGTGTTCCTGACAGGACTGAAATTACAATGGATCATATCAAGCATGAAAGAAAAATTGAGCTGGCTTTTGAGGGATTCAGGATGTGGGATGCCAGAAGATGGAGAGATGCAGTGACCGAATTCTCAGGAGTATTTCATAAGATGACTGCTTACTACATTACCAGCAAGGCAACTTATGGTTATATAATTGAGAACTGTCAGGGGAGCGCTGTACGGGTTTTCCAGGAGGCTCATTATTACAATCCGATTGCACAGGAGAGGATCTTTGAAAATCCAAATCTTGTTCAGAATCCGGGCTATAATTAGCATGGTTAGTTTAGGGTCATATATCGCCGGGGGGCTCAGGCTCCCTGGTGATATATTTGAAACTGCCTGAATTAAGCGCCTGATTATTAAAAAAATATAAAAGACAGACAAATGTTCAGACGGATTTTCTTTCTTTTCATCAGCTCTTTTTTAACCATGATCATTCATGGCAGAGATAAGAAAGACCTGCCAAATTTTATAATCATATTATGTGATGATCTTGGTTACGGGGACATCGGTGTTTATGGACATCCCACAATTCGGACGTCAAACATAGACAGGCTTGCTGAAGAAGGGCAGAAGTGGACGTCATTCTATACTGCTGCCAGTGTTTCTTCGCCCAGCAGAGCCGGACTTATTACAGGCAGACTCCCTGTCAGGTATGGCATGTGTCACGATTCGATAAGGGTCCTGACGCCAAATTCCTCAGGTGGGTTGCCACAGAGTGAGATAACCATTGCCGAACAACTAAAGAAAGGTGGTTATACAACTGCCTGCATCGGCAAATGGCATTTAGGTCATTTACGTCAGTTCCTGCCGCTAAATAACGGGTTTGATTACTTCTACGGACTACCATATTCTAATGGCGGAATGACCAGAAAGGTTGTCAATGGAAAAGCAGTTTACGATGTTCCCTTGATAAGAGGAAATGACGAGATTGAAAGGCCTGTTGATCAGTCAACTCTGACAAAAAGATATACAGAGGAGGCATTGAAATTCATAAAACAGAACAGTGACAAACACTTTTTCCTTTACCTGGCACACACAATGCCTCATGTTCCGCTCTCAAGGTCAGAGGATTTTGCAGATGTCAGCCTGAGAGGCCTGTATGGTGATGCAGTAGAAGAGATAGATTGGAGCGTTGGCGAGATAATCAAAGAGCTGAAGGAACTCGGCATTGACAAGAACACTCTGGTTGTCTTTACTTCCGATAATGGCCCGTGGGTAACACAGAAACTAAATGGCGGCTCGGCTGGTATATTATCAGGTGAAAAGGGGAACACCTTTGAAGGAGGCCTCAGAGTGCCTGCCCTCTTTTGGTGGCCTGGCACAATAAGACCGGATGTGATCATGAATGCCGCCACTACAATGGATCTTTTTCCCACTTTTTCAGCATTGGCCGGAATACCGATGCCTAAAGACAAGATTTACGACGGATATGACCTTTCAAAGGTTATTGACGGAACGGGCAGTTCAGAAAGAGACGTTGTTTTTTATTACAGGGGGACCAGGGTATTCGCCGTCAGGAAAGGAGAGTTCAAGGCTCATTTCATAACTAAAACAGCCTATGGCGTAATGGACGAGAGGGTGCTCGATCAGCCATTATTGTTTAACCTTAATCATGATCCGGCGGAGCAGTTTAATCTGGCGAAAGAGTATCCGGAGATCATCAGTGAAATCAGAAATGTCCTCCGGGAACATTTAAACACCCTTACAGAAGTTGAGAATCAACATGAAAAGATCATTCGCAAGTAATCGTTAAGGCAGAAACCAAGAAAAATTACAGCTATGAAATATGAAGCTTTAGCAAAATACGCCGCAACTGCGGCGATACTGGCCACAGGATCTCAGGTCTCAGCAGAAGTACCTAAGAATAACAAGCAGGAGAATCCCAATATCATTTTAATCTTTATTGATGATGAAGGATATGGAGATGTGGGCAGTTTCGGAGCCACGGGGTTTTCAACACCAAACCTTGATCAATTGGCAAGTCAGGGTATGCGTTTCACAAATTTCTACAGCGGGAGTGCCGTTTCAAGCCCTTCGCGTGCAGCACTGCTGACAGGCTGCTATCCACCCAGAGTTGGGATTACAAAGGTTTTATTCCCATCAGATGACATTGGAATTAACTCCGGTGAGACCACCATGGCGGAGATTCTGAAATCTAAGGGGTATCGTACAGCTGCCGTTGGTAAATGGCATCTTGGCTGCCTTCCGGAATTTCTTCCGCTTCAACATGGCTTTGATGAATACTTCGGATTGCCTTATTCCAATGATATGTGGCCTGTTCACTACAATGGCTTACCTGTTTCTAAGGATAACTATGGCAAAGGATGGAAACTAACCTGCCCACCTCTGCCACTCTATGATGGGAATAAAAAAATTGAGGAGATACAAACTCTTGGAGATATGGATCAGATTACCACCAGGTATACTGAACGGGCGGTTGATTTTATTAAAAGAAACCATAAAAATCCATTCTTTCTCTATTTGCCACATACAATGGCACATGTGCCACTTGGCGTCTCTGATAAATTCAGAGGTAAAAGTGAACAGGGTTTTTATGGTGATGTTATGATGGAGTTGGACTGGTCTGTCGGTGAAATAATGAAGGTCCTGACAAAGTACGGCCTTGAGGATAACACTCTTATAATCTATACTACAGACAATGGCCCATGGCTTAATTATGGAAATCATGGCGGGTCAGCTGGCGGACTCCGCGAAGGTAAAGGAAGTCCATTCGAAGGTGGGTTCCGAGTTCCGTGCATAGTTAAATGGCCGGCAGTAATTCCGGCGGGCACTGTTTGTAACAGTATGGTAGGTTCAATCGACATGTTACCAACCATTGCCGAAATTATAAAGGCCGACCTGCCGGAATCAAAGATCGATGGGATAAGTGTACTATCATTGTTCAAAGGAGATTTTGAATCAAATCCGAGAGAGGAATATTTCTATTATTCGGGCCGTAACCTGACAGCTGTACGAATGGGTAATTGGAAGTACATCTATCCAAACAAGTATGGTTCAAATGTCGGATCTACAGTTGGCAAGGATGGATGGCCAGGTATTATGGCCGAAATGGATTTTGAGGGAGGCCTCTATGATCTGCGACGTGACCCGGGAGAAAGGTATGATCTGAAGGATCTGCACCCGGAAATCGTAGAGAAACTTAAGACATTGGCAGATAATAAAAGAAAGGAACTCGGAGACCTGAGATTCAGGATTGAAGGTACAGAAAACCGGGCGCCTGGCATGGTAACACTCAAATAAATTTACCACTTAGACCAGTTAAACCTATTAACTAACATATTTATGAAAAAGGCAGCTAGTGCAATCACCGGAATGTTCATCATTCTACTCTTGTTCAGTTCATGCTCGATGATTCCAGAGAAGGTAACGCTCGAAACACTGCTTGACGAGATGGTAGACCGTGAAAACATGGCAAGGTTTCCTGATCCTTACTATAATTGCATACAATCAAGTAGTTATGACAGGAAGTCGGTTAGCCCTGATTCTGCTGGGTGGTTCGCCAATGCAGACCGCAGTAACTTTATCCGCACTGAAGAAAATAATGGGCGGGTTGAACAGGTACTGCTTGACGCAGAGGGTCCTGGAGCGATAGTCAGGTTTTGGATAACTTTCGCCAATTACCAGGGAAATGGAATTCTCAGATTCTATTTTGATGGGGAAAATGAGCCCAGATTATCTGGTGAGCCTTTCAATCTTATCAGCAGGGGCGAACTGGTCAGTGACCCTTTGTCCGCATCAGTTTCTCTATTAACCGAGTTTGATCGGAGGGGCCATAATCTTTACCTGCCAATACCTTACAGCAATCATCTGAAGGTGACATATGAAAGTGACAGAGTTGAAAATAACGGAGGCAAGCCTGGTACAGAAGCATTCTACTACCAGATTAACTACAGGACCTATCAGGGGAAAGTAAAGGTGAAGTCATTTGAAATGTCAGATCTTCTTACCTACGCTGAACGGATTGCTGAGGTGCAGAACTTATTGGCAAACAGAATAAAAGACCCTGAGAAGGTGAAGGCCGGTTCATTGTCTTTCCAAAATAAACTACAACCCGGAGAAAGTACATCTTTTAAAATAGATGGCAACAAAGCGATACGTTCTCTGAGACTGAAGCTGGAAGCAGATAATCTTCCTCAAGCTTTAAGGTCTACGGTAATGGCAGTTAACTTTGACGGCAACAGGACAGTCTGGTCTCCGGTAGGCGATTTTTTTGGAACGGGATATCAGTTGTATCCATCAAGAACCTGGTACCAGGAGGTTTCAGATGATGGGATAATGGAAGTCTTCTGGATAATGCCCTTCAGGGAAAGTTGCGTTTTCGAGTTTACTAACCTTGGTTCACAACCAGTTGAAATAAAAGAAGGATCGGTGTCTTATTCAAAATGGAAGTGGGGTAGTAATTCAATGTATTTCGGCGCTTCGTGGAGACAATACACCCATGATACTGAAAAACCGAGAGATCTTAATTATACTATGTTGGAGGGTGCAGGAGTATTTGTCGGTGACGGGGTGGCACTCTTTGACTGTAACCCAGGGTGGTGGGGTGAAGGGGATGAAAAGATATATGTTGATAACGAGTCGTTCCCGTCACATTTTGGAACCGGAACAGAAGATTACTACGGCTATGCATGGTGCCGGCATCCTGAATTTTCCCATCCATTCATTTCGCAGCCCGCCGGCTATGCAAACCGGTTCGTTGGCAATACAGTTAATATGAGATACAGGGCATTGGATGCTATTCCATTCACTGAAAGCCTGAGGTTTGACATGGAACTACTCCATTGGACAAAGACAGTCGTTAATTTCTCCCCGGTATCTTATTGGTACATGAAACCAGGAGGAATTTGTCATGTCCAGCCTGAAACGGAAGAAGCAAAGAAGCCCGTGATCATGAAAAGACAGGATATATTCAGCCCGATTCTGGGAGAAAAGGGGATAATTGAAGGTGAAGACCTTATTCTCAGCCATAAGAGTAATGACACTGCCAGGGTTGTCACTTTCATTCTGCCTCTGCAGCCCAGATGGCAAATACTGGAAATGCGATGGGCCAATGCCAGATATGATGAAGATATTGCTGTAAAATTTATGTCTGAGCAAAGTGGAGATTTCAGGATAAAAGCAAAGTTATCAAATGGGCAAAACCATGGGAGATTCAGTATATCTGTTAACGATGGGCGTTCCCCGGTTCAGGTCAACAGCTATTCTAAGGAATTTGCAATGACAACAATTGACCTCGGGAATCATAAAATCAATGCCGGAGAGAACGTCATCCGGATCAGATGTCTTGAAGAAGATCCTAAAGGTGAAGCGGGATCAGTATTCGGGCTGGATAATCTGATTTTTGAAAAGAGATAAATGAATAAATGCCTTTGACCATTGACAGGGTTATAATTAGATACTATTTCCGGTTGATAACAATAATAACTAGAACTATGAAGAGCCTAATCTACTCAATGATCGTTTTACTTCTTGTAGTTGTCTCTTCCTGTAAAAGTAAAACAGGAGCAACAGAGGGAATCACAAGCAGGGGTTTTAACGAAGTTTATACAGGAAAGTACCTCGACCATATTGCCTTCCCGATAGGTGGAATAGGTGCCGGTATGATTTGTCTCGAGGGGACAGGAGCTATTTCTCATGTTTCGGTAAATAACAGGCCGGATGTATTCAATGAGCCATGCATGTTTGCTGCAATATCTGTTTCAGGAATTGAAAAAGGAGCAAAAGTAATCGAAGGCCCTGTGCCTGATTTTAAGGTATTTGGACGACCTAACACTGCAAAGGGGAGCCCGCGTACCAGTTATGGTCTTCCAAGATTTGAAAACGCAGTATTTGAAGCACGTTTTCCTTTTGGTAATGTCTATTTGAAGGATAAGGATATCCCTATGGAGATTTCGGTTCAGGGTTGGAGTCCTTTCATTCCCCTCGATGCAGATAATTCAAGCCTGCCATGCGGTGCTCTGGAATATAAATTCAGGAATACAGGTTCTAATGAGTATGAGGCGGTGTTTTCTTATAACACTGTCAATTTTATGACACAAGCCGGAGCCATAAATAGTGTCAGATCTCTTTCCAATGGTTTTGTTCTCTCAACCCAGGGATTAGAAAACAATAATACCCTCCCGGGTGATTTTGCTGTTTTCACTGATGATAATTCTACAGTGGTTGATCATTGCTGGTTTCGCGGTTCATGGTATGACCCATTATCCATAACATGGAAGGCCATTGAGGATGGGAATCCCAGGATAGTACCTCCGGTTCAGTCAGGAGCCCCTGGTGCATCATTGTATGTTCCTTTTAAACTAAAGCCAGGAGAGGAAAAAGTAATCAGGCTTATGATGTCATGGTATGTACCGGAAACAAAGCTTAAAACAGGCGAGGACCCCAGAACCGGTCAGGCGGATACTGAGTCGGAAGCCTGTTGTGAATCACCCTATTACAAACCCTGGTATACAAGCAAATTTGGTAACATAAATGATGTTGTAAACTATTGGCTGACAAATTATAATGATCTGAAACACCGTACGGATCAATTTACCGGGACATTCTACAATAGCACATTACCGCCCGAAGTAATTGAAGCAATTGCGGCAAACCTGACAATTCTTAAATCACCAACGGTATTACGTCAACCTGATGGAAAGTTATGGGCATGGGAGGGTTGTAATGATGCCTCCGGATGTTGTGCCGGTTCATGTACACACGTGTGGAATTATGCACAGGCGATACCGCATCTTTTCCCAATGCTCGAAAGATCACTCCGTGAAACGGAATTCTTTGTCAGCCAGAACCAGGATGGTCACCAGATTTTCCGATCTGCTCTGCCAATCAGGGAGATTGAACATAATTTCTACGCTGCAGCTGACGGTCAATTAGGAGGTATTATGAAGGTTTATCGTGACTGGAGAATCTCAGGCGATGATAGCTGGCTTATTAAAATTTTCCCAAAGGTTAAACAGAGTTTGGATTATTGCATTAAAGAATGGGATCCGCGTGAGACTGGCACTCTTGAAGAGCCGCATCATAATACCTATGATGTAGAATTCTGGGGCCCCGACGGCATGTGCACCAGCTTTTATCTTGGTGCATTAAAGGCTTTTATACTTATGGGAGAGCATCTGGGTGAACCTACGGATCATTATCAGTCCCTGCTGCAAAAGGGAATAAGTGCCATGCAGGAAAGCTTGTTTAATGGCGAATACTTTATTCAGAAGATCACTACAGAGGGTTTGAATTCTGTCAATCCCATCGAAGCAGCAAAAATGTCGATCAGATCTGACTATTCTGAAGAGGCTAAAGCAATCCTGGCTGCAGAGGGGCCAAAGTATCAGTATGGAAATGGGTGCTTGTCTGATGGCGTTCTTGGATTGTGGATAGCCAAGGTAAGTGGAATTGATAATGAAATCATTGATAATAAATTGGTTGTAAGCCATCTGGCATCTGTTCATAAGTACAACTTCAGGCCGGATCTGAGTGATCATGCAAATCCACAAAGACCAACATTCGCAATGCGCAATGACGGAGGGCTCCTCCTTTGCTCCTGGCCTCATGGCGATGCCCTCTCTTTGCCGTTTGTTTACAGTAACGAAGTTTGGACCGGGATTGAATACCAGGTGGCCTCTCATCTTATGTTTCAGGGGATGACTGATGAGGCTCTGGAAATTGTCAGGGCTTGTAGAACCAGGTATGATGGTAGCACCAGAAATCCTTATGATGAATATGAATGCGGTCACTGGTATGCCAGAGCAATGTCCAGCTACGGAATGATCCAGGGTATTACAGGAATCAGGTATGATGCCGTTACCAAAACACTCTATTATGATTCTATGATGGGGGATGACTTTAAAACCTTCTTTTCCTGTCAGACCGGTTATGGATTAGTCGGAATGGAAAATGGTAATCCTTTCGTCAAGATGACAGTGGGTTCAATTGATATAAAGAAATGTGTTGTTTCAGGCTCGGAAATAGATGTGGCAAAACTAAAAATACTCTAAAACAGAAATCAGCGAATTAATAATTCAAGTTATGATAAAAATCAATACCCGAATTCCTATATGGATAGCTCTGATGATCATTTGGTCAGGTTGTTCCCATCAAAGTCAGATCATAACAACCGGCTCACTTTTAAGTGAAATGACTGATCGTGAACAAATGGCTTATTTCCCGGAGCAGACTTACACTTGTAAACAGTTCAGCAGCTACAACCAGACGTCGACTGAACCAGAACATTTTACCTGGTTTGCTAACCTTGATAACAACTATTTTCTCAGGACTGAGGAGAATCATGGAAGAAGAGAGTTCGTACTTTTTGATGCTGAAGGGCCCGGGGCTGTCGTGAGATTCTGGACAACTTTCAACAGGTATGACCAGGAAGGTGTCCTAAGATTTTATTTTGATAAAGAAACAGAGCCACGGATAGAAGGAGAACCAATGGCACTTATCAGTGGCGGCAAACTGGCCGGCTTCCCTCTTTCCTTTTCTGTTTCCGAAGAGACAGATTATTCCAGAAGGGGGCATAATCTATATCTTCCAATTCCATATTCCAAACATCTGAAAATTACCTATGAAACAGACGGGATAAAGGAAGCGAGAGATGGTATTGATGAAGGACCTGATCAGGAGCAGGAGATGTTTTATTACCAGATTAACTATCGCACATATAAAAAAGGGACAAAAGTGCTCTCTTTTGCCCCTGAACAATTAAACGAGTATAATGATATACTTAATTTAACCCTGGAAAAGTTAAAAACGAACGATAGAGGCCTGACAGATATTGAACTCTTAACCAAAGGTTTTTCAGGTAAGCTGGCCCCCGGGGAAAGCCTGTCACTGATGGATGATAAAGGAGGGGCGATCAGGAAATTCCAGGTAAAAATCAATGCGGATAATATAAATCAGGCCTTGAGATCAACAGTTTTATCATTCAGGTTCGATGATAGTCAGACTGTTTGGTCACCTTTAGGAGATTTCTTTGGTACAGGTTATCAGATAAAGCCTTTTTCCACATGGTATAATGAAGTCCTTCCAGACAGTACTCTTCTGGTATATTGGATTATGCCATTCAGGAAGGATTATGAACTTCAAATTTCAAATTTGGGTGATCAGGTTGTCGAGATTCTAAATGGAGAGGTTTCAACTTCTGAATGGAATTGGAATGCCAGTAGCATGCATTTCGGGTCGTCCTGGTATCAGAATACCAAGATAAACACCGGTCTTATCAAAGGCCGGGATGGGAAAGGCGAATTCTCTGACATTAAGTACACAGCTCTTAATGGCCAGGGAGTCTTTGTAGGTGACGCTGTGACCCTCTTTAATTGTTCACCGGCATGGTGGGGTGAAGGAGATGAGAAAATTTTTGTTGATAATGAACCTTTCCCATCTCATTTCGGAACTGGTACAGAAGACTATTACGGATACGCCTGGTGCAGACCTGAACCCTTCGTGCATTCATTTATAGCTCAGCCTGATGGCTCCGGGAACCTGAATGTTGGCTATACCCTGAATATGAGGTACAGAACACTGGACGCAATCCCATTTAACAGCAGACTTAAATTTGATATGGAGATGTGGCACTGGGGATATACCCTGATGAACCATGCTCCTGTTACCTTTTGGTATTTGAAACCCGGAGGCACCTGCGAGATAAACCCTGATCCCGAAGGCGCTAAAGAGCCTGTTGTCCTGCAGCGTGAACAACTTTTCCCTGCGGTTATTAACGATAACGGAATTATTGAAGGAGAGGATCTCATTGTCGAATTTATTAAAGGGAAGTCGGAGGCGAGAATCAGACCCATTCCCGTTCCTGAGAAACCTAACTGGACCAGGGCAATGATTTTATGGAATGGTATCAGTGAAGGTGATGAAATTGCCTATAGGTTCTATTGTGATAAACCAGGCTATTATGACATAACTCTTCTTACAATGATCGGAAGGGGCCGGGCCACCATAAGCATAGGAGTTAACGGGAAAACCATATTGCCAGGGTACAGGATGGAGACCAGCATGAGCGGCGAGGTGCCTGTGCCATTAACTAATATTCCTCTGGAGAAAGGGGCTAATATGATTACTATTAAGGCAATAAATTACTCGGGTGTGGCAAATAAATCACTGGGTATTGATCATCTTAGCTTTGCAGCATCCATTGACAGGTAAATCCGAACTATGATCAGGTACTTATCAGGATGAGGAGAAATGTGCCATTTTGAATGCAAATATGATGAATTTTAATTCACACTCCTGGGTATGCCTCAGCTCTGGAACTGCTATGGTTTTATTGAGCGGTTGTTCCGGGGAAATAGACCCTCGTCCAAATATTCTTTTATGCATTGCGGATGATGTTTCATATCCTCATATGGGGCGGGAGGCTGACTGGATAAATACTCCAGGATTCAATATGGTGGCGGATGAAGGACTATTGTTTTTAAAAGCTTATACTCCAAATGCCAAATCTGCTCCTTCACGCTCATGTATTCTTACCGGAAGAAATTCATGGCAACTTGAGGAGGCGGCCAACCATTTCTGTTATTTCCCCTCAAAATTTAAAACATATCCTGATGTTTTGGAGGAACATGGTTATTATGTCGGTTATACAGGGAAGGGATGGCTTCCGGGAAATCCGGGGACTAAAAATGGCAAACCCCGTGAATTAGTGGGAAGGGAATGGAACCAGATCAAGACCCGGCCACCTACCAGGTATATATCTGCTATTGACTATTCTGCCAATTTTGAGGCATTTTACAATGACAAACCATCGGGCAAACCGTTTTGTTTCTGGTATGGCGGTCATGAACCACACAGAAAATATGAATATGGTTCTTCTCTAAAGGAGGGCAGGCTGACAGATGATGTTGATACTGTGCCGGAATTCCTTCCCGACGTGACAGAGGTACGTACAGATCTGCTCGATTATGCCCTTGAAATTGAATATTTCGATCAACATCTGCAAGAGATCCTGGCTTTTCTTGAGGAGAAGGATGATCTGGAAAACACTGTTGTTATTGTGACAGCCGACAATGGCATGCCGTTTCCCCGTGCCAAAAGTGATGAATATGAATACTCTAACCACGTCCCAATGGCCATCATGTGGAGAAAGGGGATCAGAAAAGCCGGACGTATTATCAATGATTATATTAGTTTCGTAGACCTTGCTCCCACCTTTCTTGATGTCACAGGAATAAGCTGGTCTGAAAGCGGTATGCATCCAACACCTGGGAAAAGTATGCGTCCTCTTTTCTCTGGAAGGAAACAAAAATCTCCATTCAATGAATTTGTGCTGATCGGAAAAGAAAGACATGATGTAGGACGGCCTGATGATCTGGGTTACCCCATCAGAGGGATAATCTGTGACGGCTGGCTATACCTGAAGAATTACCGTACCGATCTCTGGCCGGCAGGAAATCCTCAGACAGGTTATCCTACTGTAGGTGGAAGCCCAACAAAGACATGGATACTAGAGAACAGAAAAACACCCGGTATGGAACATTTCTGGACCTGGTCATTCGGGAAAAGGCCGGAGGAGGAACTCTATTTTATTGAAGATGATCCCTGGTGCCTCGTTAATATGGCTGATTCAGCTGAATATGATTCGCTCAGGCAGACCATCAGGGACAAAATGGAGGATGAACTCAGACAACAGGATGACCCTAGAATGTTTGGCAAAGGTGATGTCTTCCAGAAGTACATTGTCTCAGACGAGAGATGGCGCAACGGTTACGAAAAGATTGTGATCCAAAAACAGAAACTTGTTTTTCCCTGGATCAATGCTTCTGATATCGACCCCGGCTTTGAGGAATAGGGTTCCGGATCAGGTATTGTGACATATTGGCTGAGGAGAAAATGCCTTATTGATTGAGCCCGGAACGGATGATTAGTTGACGGGACTTAATTTGAGTAAAGATGAATGTTGCAGATATAAATAATCCGGGTATTGCGGTTAAAAATTTCATTAACTGGGAGTCGGTTATTCGTACTTGTAAAATACTCCCTTTACTGCCGGGATCCTGCATTATGCTCTCTTGCGATGCGGAAATGAAATCATCGGATAACCGGCCTAATGTACTCCTGTGTATTTTCGATGACGCCTCTTATCAGCACATGGGGGCCTACGGTTGCACCTACTCAAGGACCCCTGCATTTGACAGGGTGGCCTCAGACGGGTTGCTATTCATGAAAGCATATACTCCCAAATCCCTCAGTGCTCCATCCAGAGCTGTAATTTTGACAGGGAGGTATCCATGGCAACTTGAACAGGCTTCAAGCCAATTTTCCTTTTTCCCGTCTCAGCATAAGACTTTCACGGAAGCTTTGAGGGATTATGGTTATGTTACTGGTTTTACGGGTAAAGGATGGGCTCCGGGTGATCCGGGTGAGATAGACGGAAAGCCAAGGCTTCTAATAGGAGAATCATGGCAAAATAAAAGAATCGAACCTCCGGCAGGAGGGATATCCAGAATCGATTATTCTGCCAATTTCGAAGATTTTCTAAAAGAGGTAGATCCGGATGCCCCCTGGTTCTTCTGGTGTGGACCCCATGAACCACATAGAAAGTATGAATATGGAAGCGGTGTCTCAAAAGGAGGTAAGGACCCGGCTGACGTTGACAGTGTGATGTCATTCTGGCCCGATACTATTGCAACAAGAGTGGATATTCTTGATTATGTCTATGAGATTGAGTATGCTGATAGCCATTTTCTTAAATGTATTCAGATCCTGGAAGATCAGGGCAAACTGGACAATACCATTGTCATTATTACTTCTGATAACGGAATGCCCTTTCCCAGAGTTAAATCAAATGCTTATGAATACTCCCTGCATGTGCCAATGGCAATAATGTGGCATAATGGGATAAAAAATCCTGGTCGGGTAATAAAAGAAATGATTGGCTTTATTGACCTGGCTCCCACTATCTTTGATGTGGCTGGTGTCCGGTTTGATGAATCCGGCCTTAAGCCATTTTCAGGACAGAGTCTTACATATATTCTGAAAGATAAAGAGCAAAAGAAAAATGAAGTACGAAATCATTTGCTCTTAGGTCAGGAACGACAGGGTAACAGCCGGCCAAACAACGAGGGTTACCCGATAAGAGGAATAATCACTGATGACTTCCTTTATCTTAATAATCTTAAAATTGACCGATGGCCAGCAGGGAATCCGGAGGCAGGCTACATGAACTGTGACGGCTCTCCTGTAAAATCTCTGATTCTTAATTTATACAGGCAGGGTAAAAGCAGATTTTATTGGGATCTTGCCTTTGGGAAGAGAACAAGTGAAGAGGAGCTGTATAAAGTAACGGAAGATAAGGAATGCATGATCAATCTGGCAGAGGATTCGCAATATGATGAGCTCAGAAAAACCCTCAGGGAAGTCATGCTGCGTGAGTTGAAGGAGCAAAATGACCCCAGGGTATCAGGAACCGGAGATGTTTTTGATGCCTACCCTTTCAGTCAGCCTTATATGAATAACCTCTATGAAAAATATATGGATAATAGAACTGATGAAGATATTGTCAGCTGGATAACCATCACTGATATTGAAGACAGGAATTTCTATTTTGGGTATAAACAGGAGGGGCAAAAGAGATGATCTGACATTATGGTAACCACTTAAATAAATTGATAATATGAGAACCCTGAAAAATATAACCATAATCCGTACGACTTTTTTAATAATATCCCTTGCGTTATTTCAGACCTTATCATCTGATCTTAATGCCCAGGGCCTGATCTGTGAGCTTAAGCAGTTGTCACGTATAGATCTGCTGCCTGGATATATTATTAACGGCACGGTTGAACAATTTTCCAGTTATGACCGGAAAGGCGGTAACGATGATGGATTTGAAGGAACGTATTCTTTCATCAGGATGGAAGGAGAAGACCAGATTATTGCAGAAATGACAGGGCCTGGAGTGATAAATCGAATCTGGACTCCAACTCCTACTGCCGATACTATATCCTTCTATTTTGATGGTAGTAACGAGCCAGGCCTAAGCCTTCCATTCAATGAGTTGTTCGAGGGTACACGATTCCCGTTTTTAGAGCCGGTTTGCGGGCATGAGATCGGGGGTTACTATTGTTATACGCCTATTGTTTATAACAAATCCTGCAAAGTAGTCTTTAAAGGGAAAATGTTATTCTACCAGATACAATACAGGAATTACCCCAAAAATTCCCAGGTAAAAACCTTTTCTGACAACTGGACGGCTGAAGAAAGAGATGCGCTCCAGCAGGCTGTAGATCTGTGGAAAGGGTATGGTAATAACTTCTTAGCCGGGATGTACAATAATCTCAGGATGGAAAACAGGACAGTTCGAATTACTTCAGGCCAGAATCTGCCTCTTTTGAACCTGGATAAGGGCGGCAGGATCGTGGGAATTGAGGTGGAGGGGCTGACCCGGATTGACCGGGCTGATAACCGTCTCATAATGAAAGTAAGATGGGATGGTGAGCCTGAATACGCAGTAGCCGCACCCATAAAGGATCTTTTTGGATTCTTCTTCGGAAAACCGGCGATGAGATCACTCCTTGCGGGGACATCAGGAAACAGGTCATATTTATACTATCCTATGCCTTTTTCCAAATCAGCATCTATCAGTCTTGAGTATCTGGATGACAAAAACGGGTCTGGCAAGAGCGCAGATCTTACATTCAGGATTTATTATACTGATGAATCAAAGAAAAAGGGCGAAGGCAGGTTTTTTGTACAGTGGAACCGGATTGCCAATCCTCCTGAAGGAATACCATATCCAATTATGAAAGACTACAGGGGGGAAGGCCACCTTGTAGGAACTATCCTGGCCTGCCAGGGTTTGGTGCCGGGTTCAACTAACTTTTTTGAAGGTGATGATCAGGCTGTTATAGACGGGAATCTTAGCATCCATGGTACAGGAAGTGAGGATTATTTCAATGGAGGATGGTACCTGATTCCTGATCGTTGGGATATGGGGCACAGCCTTCCCTCTCACGGTTGTCTTGATTACAATATTGCTCTTAGTCGGACAGGAGGTTATCGTCATTATTTTTCGGATAAGCTTAATTTCCGTAACAGCTTTTCTTTGACCATCGAGCATGGACCCGTCGGGAATAAGTTTCCGGTTGATTACCGCTCAGTGGCTTTCTTTTATGGGGAACAACCCGATCCGGGCATGCTGCCATCATATGATATAACAGCTTATCCCGGATCAGGATCAATAAGATATCAGGGTTATTTGTTTGAGATCCTGTCCTTCAGGAACGGGAAATTATATAATGGAGATCGTGTAGGCAGGACGCGTGTGCTAACCATGCAGCCAACGGGTGGTGCAGATCCTATGCTTGTTAAAATTAAAGTTGAAGCCCCAGAAGATGGTGATTACAAGGTATACGGCTCATGGTACCAGAGTAATGTGAATGGAGAAATCCGATTCATGCAACGTCAGGTTGCCATGTCCGATTGGATACCAGTTCCTGTTGGAGATGTGGATTATGTTGAGAGGGAGTATGTAGGAACTCTCAGGATACGGGAAGGGTTCGGAACTCTTACAATACACCTGAATGCTGGTGCTGAAAGCCGTTTCATGCTTCACGAATTGTTACTGGAAGAAAAATCAGACAGATAAGAATTTTAAAATTAGTTACCTAAATAAACAACGCGATATGAATGCATTCCAAAACCTGTTTAAAAGTATTCTCCTGGTTGCTTTGCCAATATTTCTTCTTTCATGCAATAAGGACACTGTCTCCATGCAAACCCTGCTTGAGGAAATGACTGACAGGGAAAATATAGCCAGGCTACCCGTCATCCCGTTTACATTGAAACAGTTCAGCAGTTACGACCGGGAATCGGTAAGCCCTGATCAACCGGGCTGGTTTGCAAACTCTGATCGTACTATGTTTATAAGGAAAGAACTGAATCAGGGAAGGGATGAGTACGTAATGATGGATGCTGAAGGCCCCGGAGCTGTTGTCAGAATATGGATGACTTTTGCCGGAAAAGACTCTGGTACGGGAATAATGAGGTTCTATTTTGATGATCAGCCCGAACCTGCAATTCAGGGAACAGCGTTTGAAATATTGTCTGGTGGTGCATTGGTTGAAGAGCCACTTGCAGCATCAGTGTCTGACCTATCGCCATATGAAAACAGGGGACATAATCTATATCTTCCTTTACCCTATGGTAAAAGATGCAAAATAACTTATGAGAGTCAGAATATTACAACTCCGGGGAACAAAGGGAACACTGGAGAGAGTGTTTATTACAATATCAACTACAGGACCTACCCGCTGGGTACAAATGTTCTGACTTTCAGCAATGATGAGCTGGAGAAGGCAAAGGGAAAAATTAATCAGGTACAAGAGCAGTTGAGAAACCGGAACACAGACATTGACGGAATAAAGCTGAAAACTACCGCCATTTCCAGTAATCTGATGGGCGGGGAACATCTGAGTATAGAGATGCCGGGTAGTGGAGCCATCAGGTATTTGCGTCTGAAGGTTGAGGCGGAAGACCTTCCTCAAGCCCTCAGAAATACTATCCTGGAGGGGGAGTTTGATGGAGAAAAGTGTATCTGGAGCCCTGTCGGAGACTTCTTTGGCACAGGATATCAGGTCAGATACCTGAATACATGGTATGCTAAGGTGGACGAGGATGGCACAATGCAGGTCTTCTGGATAATGCCGTTTGAAAATAGTGCAACTCTGAAAATAACAAACATCGGGGACACAAATGTGAAGATCCTGGGCGAGGTTGGCTGGAGCGGATGGAAATGGGATGATCGGAGTATGCATTTCAGGGCATCATGGCATCAGTATACAAATATCTTTACACGTGAAGGATTCACTTCCGGTGATCCGGGAATGCCATTTGATTTGAATTATGTTGAATTATCGGGCAGGGGCACCTATGTGGGCGACGGTCTGACACTTTTCAACACTTCATATATCTGGTGGGGAGAGGGTGATGAAAAGATTTATGTGGATGGGGAAAACTTTCCCTCTCATTTCGGGACAGGAACGGAGGACTATTACGGCTATGCGTGGGGTGGTCGGTCTATGAAGTTCTCAAACCATCCCCTGATAGCCCAACCTGATGCCAGCGGTAACTTCAGGCCCGGGTATGTGGTTAATCTTCGCTACAGGAGCCTTGATGTAATACCTTTCAGTGAAAGTCTTAAAGTAGATATGGAATTGTGGCACTGGCATACCACCTGGATGAATTATGCGCCTGTTTGCTATTATTACATGAGACCGGGAGGAAAAACGAATATCTTGCCAGATACGGCAGGGGCACTGGAGAAAACTGCAATAAAGAGTACGGATATCATTCCAAATACGGTATCAGATGGGAAGATTGAGGCCGAAAAAATGGCCTTCCATAACTCCTGCGGTAATAAACGGGGGAGCATGTCGATCAATCCATTTGCTGACCTTCCTTTAAGTGGAAATCTTCAGGTAATGTGGAACGATGGAACCCCAGGGGATACGATATTCTTTTCATTCGTCTCACCCAGCGAAGGTTATTTCAGGTTAACCGGTCATTTCACTTCAGGTCCTGGATTTGGCAGCTTTAGCGCAAACCTCAACGAAAATCAATTGTCCGGCGATTTGTCCCTGTTCGCTGCAAAAAGGGGAAATAAGGTTATCCGATTCGACAAAGTATACATCAAAGAAGGAGTTAATACCATTTCATTCATAATAAAAAAGAACGGAAGAGACAGTCATCTTTTTGGGCTTGACAGGATTGATTTGTCACACGAATAAATGTAAAAATGAAGTTGCATATTGAAATCTGGGGATTGCATAATGATTAATTCGAAAACCGCTTTTTCAACCCTGTTGTTGTTTTTCATTACATTCAATATTGCCCGGTGCCAGGATATGGGTGAGATTAAAGCTTTGGAAGGTAATAATATCCCTGCTGCCTGGTTGTCAGAATTCAATGTTAAGGGACCTCGGAAAATATACTCCGGGGCGGAGCTGAAGACAATAGGTATGCCATGTGGTGGTATTGCTTCCGGTCAGTTGTATGTTCGCGGCGATGGCACTCTTGCAGGATGGTGGATAGCCAATAACGCATATAATACAGGCTATGGCGTTGAGAATTTATTGAATTTTAATACTCCTCTTGGACCCTGGAAGGTATGCTACCAGACGTTTGAGCCTTTCAGCTATATAGAGCAGGGATTTACGATTGTTACGGGCAAAAAGGGCCAGGGATTATCCAGACCTCTGAATAATCTCGGATTTAATAATATTCAATTCATCGGTGAATATCCCGTTGCAGAAATAATCTACAGGGATTCTTTGAATCCACTCAGCGTAGACGTTTCGCTTGAGGTTTTTTCCCCTTTCATCCCGCTTAACAGTAAAGAGTCAGCGCTGCCAGCTACTATAATGCAATTCTCACTTCGGAATACTACTGATGAAGAACAATATGTCGAATTACAAGGCTACCAGCAAAATATGGTAATGCTCGACGCAAAGTACTATATCCGGGGATATAGTCGTAACAGGATGATCAGAAAACCGGGTGTACTATCCTTATACATGGATTTCGTTAGCGGAGAAGGAAAGCCTGCAAAACATTCTGCCACTGAAGTTTTTGATGATTTTGAATCAGGCTCATATAAAAAATGGAAAGTTGAAGGATCTGCATTTGGCACATCTCCTGTAAATAATCTGGGTGATAATAAATCAGGGTTTCAGGGTGAATGGAAAATACATTCAGGGCATCCTGATCCCCGGGCTACAGGAACCCTTATTTCAGAGGAGTTTAAGATAGAGAAGAAATTTTTAAGTTTTCTTTTGTCTGGATTTGAAAGAATAGACCGAGTCAATATCTCTCTGGTTGTGAACGGTAAAGAAGTTGAAAAAACTTCCGGAGATGGAGTTGGCAGAGCACAGAGGGTGAACTGGGATGTTTCTGAATACAGAAATAAAACAGCAAGAATTGAAATCAGAGACAACTCATCCACTCCCGGCCATTATATAGCTGCCGATGATTTTATTCTTTCGGATTCACCGGTTTACATTGTTACAGACCTGAGGTCCCATACCAATAATGGGAATATGTCTCTCAGCCTGATTGATCAGGAAGGTACCGTAATTCCTGATCTGAAGGGGGGAAATGCCCGCAAAGATCTTGGCGATCCCCTGACTGGCGAAGTTAATTGCAGCCTGTATCTGAAACCTGGCGAAACAAGAAAGATAACCTACCTGCTTACATGGTACTTTCCTAACAGACCAGCCCGGCTTGCCGGGAATAACTGGAACAAACCAGTCAGCGATGACGGGTCAAAAATCGGGAATATGTATGCAAATTGGTTTTCATCTTCAATTGATGTTGCCAGGTATGTTCATGAACATCTCTCACGCCTGACAGATGAAACGTTCCGGTTCAGGAATGCTTATTATAGTGAAACTACACTGCCTTACTGGTTATCACAACGTATTATGATGCCTGTTTCAACCCTTGCCACCGAAACCTGTCAATGGTGGGCAACTGGCAAGTTTTATGCCTGGGAAGGTGTTGGATCATGTGTAGGAACCTGCACACATGTATGGAATTATGAACATGCCCTGGCAAGACTTTTTCCAGACCTGGAAATGAATATCCGGGAGATGACGGATTTCAGTACTTCATTCAGAGAGGATGGAGGCATATATACCAGGAACGGGGGCGGAAATGTACATATTGACGGGCAGGCCGGTACAATACTTAAATCCTACCGTGAATACCTGATATCTGATAATCTATTGTTCCTTTCGAGAAATTGGGAGAAAATTAAAAAAGCCACCGGATATCTGATCAACCAGGATGGTAACTTCGACGGTCTGATTGAATCTCAGCAAAGAAATACATACGATATCTCCTTCATGGGCGCTAACACTTATGTCGGAGGTTTATACCTTGCGTCGCTCAGGGCGGCAGAAAAGATGGCAGTGGTTATGAATGACAAAATGTTTGCTGACTCATGCAGGATGATTCACACTTCGGGCAGCAGACTGTCTTCCTCGAAACTTTGGAACGGCGAGTATTTTATACAGGATGTTGATCTTAATGAATATCCCCGTAATCAGTATGCAGATGGTTGTTTGAGTGATCAGTTATTCGGACAGACATGGGCTCATCAGCTGAAGCTGGGGTATATATACCCTGAATATCAGGTAAAAAAGACTCTTTCCTCTATCTGGAAGTATAACTGGAAAATGGATGTTGGGATATATAATAAAGAATATCTGCCTGAGCGTTATTTCGCCCGCGAGGGAGAACCCGGCCTCATTAACTGCACATGGCCTTTGAGTCAGCATCCTCGTGAAAACGCAGTCCGATACAGGGATGAGGTTTGGACAGGTATCGAATATCAGGTAGCTTCAAACATGATCCATGAAGGAATGATCCCTGAAGGATTATCCATAGTGAGGGCTGTTCACGAGAGATATAAACCGGAAAAACATAATCCGTGGAATGAGATTGAATGTGGTGACCATTATGCAAGGGCTTTGGCCTCATGGGGAGTATTAATCGCTCTGGAGGATTACTTTTATGATGGAAACAGAGGATTTTTATCTTATTCCCCTAAAATTCAAGCTGACAATTTTAATGGTTTTTTTACCGCTTCGAGGGGATGGGGAAACATTACCCAGAGGAGGGGTGCAAAGAACCAGGAGAATATTATCTGTGTCAAGTGGGGTGAGTTAACTCTTAAGGAATTGAATCTGAATGTTGAATTTAAGCCCTCACAGGTAAAATTGTCAGTCAATGGCAATCCATGGCCTTGCCAGTTCGAAGAAAGAACCGGGTACCTGGCAGTTTCTTTTGAGGAAATCTGCCTGTCACAGGGGAACGAGATGATTATTCACATACTTTAATTAAAATGTTTTAGATGGCATGAAGGGAAAATCATTTTCATCCGGATTGAAATATAAAGTGCCTGTGCTTATTTCTATGCTGCCATTGAGTTCCGGGTTTTCCAATTCGGGAAGTGATGAGCAGAAAACAAATTTTATCATCATCGTGGTGGATGACGTTGGTTACAATGATATTGAGTGTTATAATTCAAGAGCCAGCGGCATCTCTACTCCAAATATTAATAAACTTGCCTCAAATGGTATACGTTTTGCTGATTGGCAGTCTGCTCACAGTATCAGCGGTCCTTCAAGGGCGTCAATACTTACAGGCCGATACCCGTCACGGTGTGGTTATCCTGTAAGTAGTAATGAGAATGCTCCCATGCATTATGAACACCTGGGCCTTCCACAGGATGAAATAACTATTCCGGAATTACTCAAGCCCCTTGGCTATCACACTGTTGCTCTGGGTAAGTGGCATCTTGGTGAAAATCCAAAGTACAGACCCCTGCGTCATGGCTTCGATGAATACTTCGGATGCCTGCATAATTTTCCTGTGGGTGTTATTCCACAGGATATTTATGAGGGCGATTCCCTTATAGGGCAGGAAATATATGAGAATATACATGATAAACTTACTGACAGGGCTATTCGGACGATGGCCAGTGCCATTGAAAACAATCAACCTTTCTTTATCTACCTGGCACATTATCTTGCGCATGGTCCATGGGAACCCGGAAGGGAGTTTGCTAATGATGAAGAGTGGCAGGCACGGCAGGAATTTCAGGGCAGAATGAACCAGAAGGTGTTTCCGGCAATGATCAGGGAACTTGACTGGCAGATTGGAAAATTAATGAATGCCCTTATTGAGCTCGGGCTGGAGAGAAATACCGTGATTATTTTTGTTTCCGATAATGGTCCCTGGCTGACAAATGATACCCTCCGGTCGGCAGGAAGCGCATGGCCCCTCAGGGGGAGTAAATTCAATACTTTTGAAGGAGGACATCGCGTTCCGGCAATTATTTCATGGCCAGCTTCGATAGGTAAAGGAATGGTCTGCAATGAGACGATCAGTTCAATGGATATTCTACCTACAGTAGCAGCAATAGCAGGAGCGCCGCTGCCAGACAAAATCATCGACGGAAAGAATATCTCAGCTCTTCTGAAAGGAGGAAAAGTATCTGAACTGAATGACAGGGAACTGTTATACTTTCATGCCACGAATCTTCAGGCTATAAGGGTTGGAGACTGGAAGCTTCATCTTCCGCGCCTGCCTCACCATACTCATTTCATGGGCAGACGAAATGTTGGAAGGGGTACAATTGACACACTGACTGAGCCGATGCTGTTCAATCTTGAGAGCGATATTGATGAATCGCAGGATCTCGCTGAGGAAAACCCGGAGATAGTTTTGCAACTACTGAGGCGGGCCGATGAAAGACGCAAAGAGCTTGGGGATTGGGATATTAAGGGCTTCGATGAGCATTATCTGACAGTTTCCAAAGACAGCATTATTAAACGACCAATAAGGAATTAACCATGAGGCCTTTAAAATACATGAGTATTATTTGAGTCTGAATGAATCTGTCAATGATGTATAGAAAAAGAAAATGAAATTGAACACTTTTCCAGAAATAGTGATGGGGTCTTCAGCACTATTGCTAATGTTTGCACATGGAAACGAGGCAATGGCTGCTGACACAAATCCTAACATCATATTGATCCTCGTTGATGATATGGGTTACGGTGATCTCAGCTGTTACGGTGGAACGGGCTACCTGACGCCGAATATTAACCGGCTTGCCAGCCAGGGAATATTGTTTACCAGTTTCTATAGCGGCAGTTCTGTGAGTACTCCTTCCAGGGCAGCCCTGCTTACAGGTTGTTACCCGCCCAGGGTTGGGCTGACAGACGTTTTGCTGCCTGGTGCCAGGATAGGCTTGAATAATAATGAAACAACAGTTCCTGAATTATTGAAGGAAGCTGGTTATGTAACAGGAATAATTGGAAAATGGCATCTCGGTGATCATAAGTCGATGATGCCGATGGAACACGGATTTGATGAATTTTACGGTTTACCCTATTCAAATGACCTGTGGCCGGTACACTATAACGGAAGACCGGTCACCAGGGATAACTACCTTAAAGAGTGGAAGTTAAAATGTCCGCCTCTTTTTCTGTTTGAGGGCAGGGAAGCCGTTAAAGAGATAAAGACACTTGAAGACCAGGATCAGCTTACCACACTTTATACGGGCAAGGCCCAGAATTTCATAAAACAAAACAGGGGACGACCCTTCTTCTTATATGTTGCGCACAGTATGCCTCATGTGCCATTGGGTGTATCTGAAAAATTTAAAGGCATGAGTAAAGCAGGGCTTTATGGTGATGTTATTATGGAACTGGACTGGTCTGTTGGCGAAATCATGAAAACCCTTTCTGAGTCAGGCATTGAAAAGAATACCCTGATAATATTTACCAGTGATAATGGGCCATGGATTAATTACGGCAATCATGCCGGTTCTGCAGGTGGATTACGTGAGGCCAAGAATTCCGTTTTCGAAGGAGGATACAGAGTGCCTTGCATCATGGTTTGGCCTGAAGTGATACAGCCGGGGGGAATATGCAATCGTATTTGCAGTTCAATAGACATATTGCCAACATTGGCTGAAATAGCTGATACAGGGCCTCCGGATAGCCAGATTGACGGCGTCAGCTTATTGTCCCTCCTGAAGGGTAATTTTAAAGAAAGTCCAAGAAGGGAATACTATTTTTATATTGACCGGGCACTAAATGCAGTAAGATATGATAACTGGAAACTTGTGTTTCCTCATGTACATTCATCAAATGAGGGATCGATTTTCGGGCAGGATGGCTGGCCGGGCATTTTTAATGTTGTTCATTTTCCCGGTGGCCTTTATGATCTGAACCGTGATCCGGGAGAAAGATATGATCTAAAGGAGGTATATCCATTGATAGTCAGCATGTTAGAAGAAAAGGCAGACAGCGTGCGACGCATACTGGGTGACTCACTTGAAGAAATGGCCGGAAAGGATTGCAGGCAACCCGGAAGGATAAGTAACTAGCAATGAAAGAATATTCCATATAACAACAGGCAGGTAAATATTAACCTTACAAAGTATAACTATGAAAAAATTTAAACCACCCAAAGTAAACAATTTTGCCTATTCAGGACCGGTAATCATCGGATTAGGCCTGGTTCAGGTAGCTTGCGGGAATACCGGTAATAAAACCACCGATTCCCCGAATGTAATAATCATTTACGCTGATGATTTGGGTTTCGGAGATTTGGGCTGCTATGGCGCCACCAAAGTTAAAACACCCAACATTGACTTACTTGCTACACAAGGAAGACTGTTTACTGACATGCATGTGGCTTCTGCTGTTTCTACACCTTCACGATACGCTTTACTGACAGGGCAGTATCCATTCCGGATAGGCTCGTTCGGGCCGGTTTTTGATGAGCAGGATCTCCTGATAGATACAACTCAGTTGACAGTAGCAGATGTAATGAAAGCGAGCGGATATGCAACGGCTGCAATAGGAAAATGGCATCTGGGCTTTGGTGAAGGTAAACCAGATTGGAACGGAGAACTTAAACCTGGTCCCCTTGAAGTAGGCTTTGATTATTATTTTGGGATGCCAACAGTTAATAGTCATCCTCCATTTGTATATGTCGAGAATCATTCTGTTGTAGGGCTTGATAAGAATGACCCTATTGTTTACGGACAGCCGGCCGAAACTAAGGTCTTTGATGAAAAGATGAACATCAACAAAATGGGTGGAGCTAAAGCAGCTCATGCCCTTTATGATGATGAACTCGTTGGTACGACCCTCACAGAGAAAGCAAAGGAATGGATCATCTCTCACAAGGAGGAGGCTTTTTTCCTCTACTTCGCCACCACAAACATACACCACCCGTTTACACCTCATCCCAGGTTTCAGGGTACAAGTGAATGCGGCAGGTATGGAGATTTTATACATGAACTTGACTGGATTGTTGGAGAGATCATGAAAACACTGGATGACCTGGGTCTTTCTGAAAATACTTTGTTGATATTTACGAGTGACAATGGCGGTATGCTTAACAGAGGAGGTCAGGCGGCACTGACTGCAGGTCACAAACAGAATGGTGAACTTCTTGGTTTTAAATTTGATGCATGGGAGGGAGGACACAGAGTGCCAATGATTATACGGTGGCCAGGTAAAATCAAGGCGGGATCAAAGACTGACCAGCTTATCAGTAACATAGATATAATTCATTCACTGGCCTCGCTGACCGGGTATAAGCTTAAAGAGGGTGATGCTCCGGACAGCTATAATATGTTGCCCGTTCTTCTCGGGTCTACAGATGAGGAACTTAGAGATCATCTGGTTATAACTCCATTGAAAGAATCACACATGGCACTGAGAAAAGGAGATTGGATATATATCGGATCGCAGGGTGGAGGAGGGTTCTCCGCCAGAAATCCAGGCGACCATGGATTAGGAGGTCCACCGGCTCTAAAGTTTGCCGGCCAGGTGAATAGCGATATTGAAGACGGTAAAATAAAACCGGATGCTCCACGTGAACAATTATATAACCTGAATAAAGATTTGCATCAGGGACGGAATATCATCAGGGAAGAGCCGGTATTGGCAGAAGAAATGAAGGAGATGCTCCGGCAGTTAAGAATGAAGCCCTCAAGCCGCAAAGAATAATAGTATTATATGCTGGCATGAGCTAATAAAAATTTCAAAACCTGGTTAGCAATGTTTGAATCAGATGGATTCAGTTTATTCCGGGAATACAGCCTGAGTATTTTTCCTCTCTTTACAGCTGCTCTATGCTCCTGTTCTGCCGTAGATGACAGACCCCCTAATTTTGTAGTCATTTTTACAGACGATCAGGGATATAATGACCTTGGATGTTTTGGAGCCAATCACGTAACTACTCCAAATATTGATCAATTGGCGGCTGAAGGGATAAAACTGACTTCATTCTATGTGGCTGCCCCATTAAGCTCACCATCAAGAGCGGCTCTTATGACCGGTTGTTATCCAAAAAGAATCGGATTAGCATCAGGTTCAAGGTATATGGTTTTGCTTTCAAACGATGAGTGGGGATTGAATCCATCGGAACTAACAATTGCAGAGATTCTTAAGGATAGAGGCTATGCGACAGGCATCTTCGGGAAATGGCACCTTGGAGACCAGCCGGTTTTCCTTCCGACCAGGCACGGTTTTGATGAATTTTTTGGACTTCCGTACAGTCATGACATCCATCCTTATCATCCAAGACAGGAACATTTTCAGTTCCCTCCACTCCCTTTGTATGAAGGGGAGAAAATTATCGAACATGATCCGGATGCTGATTATCTCACTCGGAGGATAACCGAAAAAGCTGTCAGTTTTATCGATCGTCACAGAAAGGAACCTTTCTTTCTATATATACCCCATCCTCTCCCTCATGCTCCCCTGCACGTGTCTCCGGGTTTTATGGAGACAGTCCCGGATTCAATCAGAAAAATACTGCTGGAGGAAAACAATACAATTGATTATCAGACCAGACGGCAGCTCTTTCCACAGGCAATTTCTGAAATTGACTGGTCAGTAGGAGAGATTATGAAGGCATTGAAGCGAAATGGATTAGATAACCACACAATGGTTATTTTTACAACGGACAACGGGCCGGCGATAGGCAGCGCAAAGCCTCTCAGGGGTAGAAAGGGCAGCACCTATGAAGGAGGAATGAGAGTGCCGGCAGTTATTCGGTGGCAAGGGAAAATTGCAGAAGGAAGAGTATGTGATGAGTTGCTGACCACAATGGATTTGCTACCTACATTTGCATTCCTGGCAGAAGCTGAAGTACCTGATGACAGATCTATTGACGGAAGGAATATCTGGCCTGTTCTTACAGGGGTGGATGGTACGAAATCTCCGCATGACACATTTTTCTATCACCGTGGAAATGATCTGATTGCAGTCAGGTGCGGGCAATGGAAACTTCATAGGCTTCGTGAAAACGAGGTTGAGCTTTACAATCTTGAAGATGATATTGCGGAGACGATTGACATGGCAGAAAAGCGCCCTGACCTTGTCATGAAACTCATCTCCATAATGGATGAATTCAACCGGGAGATGGGAGACTCACTCAAAACCCGTCCTCAAGGTAAAGCAATATTAATAGAATAAAATATCATGAGAACAAAATTAAGTTGTGTCGGTCTTACACCTGTTACGCTTGGATTCTTGACTGTCCATTCGGCTCCGTTAATGGCACAGCAACAGGAGACTCTGGAGAGGCTGCCGAATTTCATAATTATCTTTACTGATGATCAGGGATATGGTGACCTTGGGTGCTATGGATCACCTGATATCAGGACCCCTAATATTGACAGGATGGCTGCCGATGGGATGCGCTTCACTTGTTTTTACGGGGCACCCTTTTCAGGCCCGTCCAGAGCACAACTGATGACAGGATGTTATCCGGCGAGGGTAAGTCACGCCGGTAATCCTGGTCCTTCTTCTCCTACAGGATTAAATCCCCATGAGGTAACAATCGCCGAACTTCTTAAAGAGAAGGATTATGCCACTATGTGCATTGGGAAATGGCATCTGGGCGATGCCCCTGAATTCCTTCCGACCAGCCAGGGATTTGACTCCTATTTTGGCATTCCCTTTTCAAATGATATGTGGAGGTATCATCCGAGAATGGCTCCCGGGGAATCAGATGACAGTCTGATGGCAGCCATCAGGAAGCGGGCTGCATATACTGGATTTGCCGGAGAAGGAAGCTACTATCCTCCAAATGGTGGGTTCCCTAATGACCTGCCACTTATGGTCAATCAAGAAGTTATTGAACTTAATCCTGATCAGAGGCAACTGACAACAAGATACACTGAGGCTGCCCTGTCATTTATAGAAAAACAGAAAGACCAACCCTTCTTTCTTTACCTGGCTCATAATATGCCCCACGTACCTTTATTTGTTTCTGAAAAGCATGTTGGGAAATCATTTCGGGGCCTTTATGGCGACGTTATGATGGAAGTTGACTGGAGCGTTGGTAAAATTATTGATCATCTTGAAAAATTGGGATTAGAGAAAAATACTCTTGTAATTTTCACAAGTGATAATGGACCTTGGCTTCAATATGGAATTGATGGAGGTTCAGCAGGTCCATTCAGGGCTGGAAAGGGAACTGTTTACGAGGGGGGATTAAGGGTGCCGGCAATATTCCGTTGGCCAGGTAAAATACTTCCCGGTCAGGTTACAGGAGCTATGGCGGGAAACCTTGATCTGTTGCCAACAATAGCTGGTCTCGCCGGAGTAAACGTCCCGACTGACCGTGAAATAGACGGTTGTGATTTATGGCCGGTTTTAGGCGGAATCAGCACACAAAGCCCTCATAACTTTTTCCATTATATGGCAGGAAGCCGCCCGAATGAGGTAAACTACCTTGGTATACGCAATGAACGATGGAAATTGCTGGTGAACATAAGTAATGAAGGAAAAGTCCAGGGGAAGGAATTATATGATCTGGGTGCCGATCCGGGTGAAAAATTCAACCGATTGGAGATGCATAAAGAAATTGCAGCTCTTTTAGGTGATCAGGCTCAGGCATTTTATGATGATTTGTTGAATAATATCCGACCTGTCGGAAAAAGAAAGGACCTAAAAAAGGGGCTTCAACCTGCCAGGAACTGAAGAATAATGAGAAGACCATATTAATCATTGGCTTCTTATCAATTATTTTTCGGTCTTAGCCAGCGTGCCCTCGGATGATCAGAGTAATCGTAGTTTTATAGTTATATTTAAACGTTAAAGCAAAATACGGATTAATAGCAAATGATAATGAATAAATCGGATAAAACTGGTTTTAATAATAGTATCCCATTAATATTATTGGGATCACTTACCGGGATTGGCGCAATGCAGTCATGCACAATGTCTGCAGTGAAGTCAATAAAAGAAAAAGGCAGACCAGACGTCATCTTGATATTAACCGATGATCAGGGTTATGGCGATCTGTCAGTCCATGGAAATCCGGTTCTTAAAACCCCAAATCTGGACAAACTGCACAGCCAGAGTATCAGATTTACTGATTTTCATGTTGCCCCAATGAGCACACCGACCAGAGGGCAGCTGTTGACCGGAAGAGATGCCTTTGACAACGGAGCTACCGCCGTATGTCTGGGCAGATCAATGATAAGGGAAGAAGTGCCGACAATGGCAGATATTTTTAAATCTTCAGGTTACAAAACGGCTCACTTTGGCAAATGGCATCTTGGTGACAGTTATCCTTACAGACCCCAGGACAGAGGGTTTGATCTGACTGTACATCATGGTGCATGGGGAATAGGGTCAATTGCTGATTATTACAGAAACTCTTACTGGGATGCGGTTTTCAGCGTTAATGACAAGACTGAGGAATTTGAAGGCTACTGTACTGATGTATGGTTTGATCTGGCAAAGGATTATATTGTTAACAGCAGTAATTCCGACCAGCCTTACTTTATGTATCTGGCAACAAACTGTCCTCATGCTCCACATTTATGTGATGATGAGTATTCTGATCCTTATATAGATAAAGTTAAGACACTTCAGGAGGCCAAGTTTTTTGGACAGATCAGCAATATAGATGAGAATGTAGGTGAGCTGATGTCACTTCTGGATTCACTGGGCAAAGCTGACAATACAATTGTAATTTATATGACAGACAACGGATCTTCCAGGGGATATGATATTTTTAACGCAGGCATGCGGGGGCACAAAACAGAGCCTTATGAGGGAGGGCACAGGGTGCCGTTGTTCTTTCGCTGGCCTGATGGCAGGCTTGGGGAACCGCGTGATATTGAAGCCTTGACTCAATGTCAGGATCTCCTTCCCACATTAATGGAGATGTGTAATCTTGACCCCGGGACTAACCTGCAGTTAGACGGACAGTCTCTGGTGCCCTTGTTCAAGGGGAAGGGGGGTGAATTTGATGACCGGATGCTTGTTGTGGAATATGAAAATCCTTACAGGCCACAGGAAAATGTTGCCGTGATGTGGGGCAGGTGGAGGCTTGTGATGAATAATGAGCTCTATAACTTGTCTTCAGACCCGGCTCAGGAGTCAGATGTTTCGGCAGATCATCCTGAAATAGTTAAGAAAATGACTCAGTTTTATGAGGAATGGAAAGAGAGAACAATGCCTGATTACCTGAAAACAAGATACATCCATATCGGGAATTCGAATCAAAACCCTCTTATGCTGTATTCTTCAGATTGGACAGGCTCTTACGCCGATAACCTAGGTAATCTGATGGCAGGCAACCGGACAGGCAAGTGGAATATTGAGGTTGACACAAAAGGAGTATATGACATAATACTCTATCGTTGGCATCCTGTGTCCGGCTTGCCTCTTAATAAACCCGCAGAGGATAATGCGGGTAACCTAAGAGGCGCGATCCCGGTCGGAAGGGCCCGTCTGAAAATAGCCGGATTTGACCAAATGGTGAAAACTGCTGATAATCAGGCCGAAGTGAAATTTACCGTTTCCCTTGATACAGGCCACTACGAACTGGAAACCTGGTTTTTTGACAGGAACGGGAAAGAGCTTTGCAGTGCATATTATACTATGGTTGACCTAAAATAATAAGGAAAAATGAAGAAGAAAAGCTTGGTGACTTCAGTGCTGCTTGGAGGAATTCTGGCCAACCCTGCTTCCGGGCTGATTCAGAGTGACAAAATGAATGTAATACTATTTACTGCAGATGACCTCGACAGAAATTCACTTGGATGTTATGGGTCAAGGGTGCCGGATATTTCACCAAATATTGATCATTTTGCATCTGAAGGGCTGATTTTTGACAGGGCTTACATAAATGCATCAATAAGTGCCCCCAGCCGTGCAATCCTTGCAACCGGCTTGTATGGACACAATAGCGGCGTAATGGGGTTCATGAAAATGAAAGAAAGCAGTACTGATCCTCTGCTGATGGAGATACTGCGTGAGAACGGATATGCAGTCGGAGTCCTTAGCAAAGTCTCGCATTCCACCCCTAAAAGTACCTTCAGATGGGATTATACCATCCAGCATACTGAACTTGGTAATGGAAGAAGTCCTTCCCTATACTACAAGTATTCAAAAGCCTTCTTTGAGGAATGCGCTTCAGCCGGAAATCCCTTCTATCTTATGGTCAACTCAGATGATCCTCACAGGCCTTATCAGACTCCGGATGGCCTATACAGGAACAACTCGGAAGCGCCGTCACGCCTTTACTCACCGGAGGAGATTGAGGTACCAGACTTTGTTCCGGATTTGCCCCAGGTAAGGGAGGAACTTAGCTACTATTTTAATTCCGTAAAACGTCTTGATGATACGTTTGGTAAAGTAATGCTGGCTCTTGAAGAGGCGGGATTAAAGGACAACACTCTTGTAATCTTTATCTCTGATAATGGTATTGCTATTCCTTTTGCCAAAAGCAATGTTTATTATGCGAGTAACCGCACTCCGTGGATCGTACGCTGGCCTGGAATTATTCAGCCTGGCAGTCGTGACCGCTTAAACTATATTTCCGGGGTAGAACTGTTGCCAACCATTCTGGAAGCATTGAAAATTAATGCACCTTCTGATCTGGACGGAGAATCTCATCTGGATCTTTATATTAAAGGCGGGCAAAGGTCAACCAGGTCTGTTTATACACAAATTGATAATAAAATAAGCGGAGGTCCCACTCCAATGAGAAGCGTCCAGAATTCTGACTTTGTATATATCTACAACCCATGGTCTGATGGGCAACGTATTTTTGTAAACAACAATGAAGGACTGACAATGAAGGCCATGGAAGCTGCGTCACTCTACGATAATGAAATTGCGGGCAGGGTAAAGCTCTTCCGGTTTAGAGTTCCGGAAGAATATTATGACCTGACCTCAGACCCTGGCTGTACAAGAAACCTCATAAATGATCCTGCTTATGAAAAGCAGATAAGAGTAGCTGAAAAAGAGATGAAGAAATTCATGAAGAAGAGTCATGATCCATTGCTTAAGCTATTTAAGAACAGGAACAAATCTCCCCAGATCACCCGGCAAATATTTTATGAAATCTTTCCTGAGGCTGTCTGGTATGATGAAGATAAATCAAATTACAGCAGGAAGATGCCGGGGAAAAATGGTGAAGATGAATAATAGTAATATAATTCTATATCCAAATTAAAAGATAATGTATTCAGGTACGCAGATAACAAATATGTCACAGCAAAAATTATAACATTAACATGACTAAAAGAAATTTATGTATAGGTGTTGATTACGGGACTGATTCTGTAAGGGCAATCATGGTGGATGCTGATAATGGGAATGAGCTTGCAACCTCAGTTTTCGAGTATCCCAGATGGAAAGCCGGCCTTTACTGTGATCCGTCAATAAACATGTTCAGGCAACACCCCCTTGATTATATTGAAGGGCTGGAGTATATTATTCGCGAATTGAAGAGCATTTGTACAGGAGAAGAAGATCAGATCAGGGCAATATCCATCGACACCACAGGTTCAACACCGGTTGCCGTTGACGTGAATGGTATTCCATTGTCGCTGACTCCGGAGTTTCGCGAAGATCCTGATGCAATGTTTATTCTTTGGAAAGATCATACTTCCGTTAAGGAAGCAGACCTGATTAATGACCTCTGCAGGTCATGGATGACTGATTTTAGCAAGTTTTCAGGTGGAATATACTCCTCGGAATGGTTCTGGTCAAAGATATTGCATATAGTTACCCGCAACCCGGCTGTAGCCAGAGCAGCGTATTCATGGGTAGAACACTGTGACTGGATGCCTGCTTTACTAACAGGCAATATGGAACCGCAGAAAATAATACGAAGTCGATGCGCAGCCGGACACAAAGCCATGTGGAACAGTGCCTGGGGTGGCCTGCCGGAAGATTTATTTCTGATGACACTCAGTCCGGAGCTTAAAGGTTTGCGTGACAGGTTGTACACTGAAACTTTCACCAGTGATATGTCTGCCGGAGTACTATCTCCTGAATGGGCCAATCGTCTTGGATTGAATACAGATGTTGTTGTTGGCGTAGGTGCATTTGATGCTCATTTTGGAGCCGTTGGTGGTGAAATTCAACCTTATTTGCTCAGTAAGGTAATTGGCACCTCAACTTGCGATATGCTGGTCGCTCCACTTGATGATATGAAGGATGTGATAGTTAAAGGAATCAGCGGACAGGTAGAGGGATCAATAATTCCAGGATTGCTCGGGATGGAGGCTGGCCAGTCAGCATTTGGAGATATCTATGCCTGGTTCCGGGATCTTCTTTCATGGACTCTGAGACTTTTACCCCAAGTAACAGAGGACCAGTATGAAAAGGTAAAATCAACGATTATTACGGAACTGAGTAATAAGGCTTCAGAAATACCTTTGAGAAAATCTGATATTGTTGCCATTGACTGGCTGAATGGCCGGAGAACCCCTGATGCCAATCAACATTTGAAGGGAGCAGTCTCCGGTCTTACTCTTGGAACAGATGCTCCCAGGTACTTCAAAGCCCTGGTTGAGTCTACTGCATTTGGGGCCAGGATGATAATAGACAGGTTTAAGGACCAGGGGTTACCAATCAAGGGTATTCTTGCCCTTGGTGGAGTTGCCAAGAAGTCACCGTACGTAATGCAGGTGCTGGCGGATGTACTCAATATGCCTATTAAGGTTGTAAGGTCGGAGCATACTTGTGCCCTCGGTGCAGCAATGTTTGCATCAGTGGTTGCCGGAATCCACCCAACTGTATTAAATGCCCAACAGGTGATGGGGAAAGGATTTGATATGATCTATCAGCCTAGATCAGAGTATGTTTCAGACTACTCATCACTCTATCATGAATATCAGTTGCTCGGTAAATTTATTGAAGGAAGGTGTAACACGGGTGAATAATTCACATGAAATATTATTGCCACATATGGTTGAAATTTAAATCTATATAGAGTCATGGAATCATCAGTAAAGACAAAAAGACTGACACGAAGGAGGTTTGTGAACAGATCCATATCTGCTATCGCTGGTTTAACTCTTGCGTCATATATTCCGGTTTGGGCCTGGAGGCGAAATAAAAAGCCTCTTAACATATTGTTCTTAATGTGTGACCAGCATCGTCCGGATGCTCTCAGCATATATGGAGACAGTCATGCTATTACCCCTGCCCTTGATCGGCTGGCATCATCCGGAATGAGTCTCAGGCAGACATATTGCCAATGCCCGGTTTCAGTCGCAAGCCGTAACTCAATATTGAATGGATGTTATACACATTCAAACGGTGTTATTTCAAATGCATATTCGGCCAACCGCAATCTTCTTTCCTTTCCGCAGGTTTTGAGAGCCAATGGATATGTAACAGCCTGTCTTGGGAAGTTGCACACCCCTGGCAGGGAAGATCTTGATTGGGATGTCTACATAGAGGGCCATGAAAGACCTGCAGGAAAGATGAAAGAAGGTGGCGTAGTCTTATCCGGGACCGTCAATCTGAAATCAGATCCGGCGATAGGAGCCCCAGATCCCTACCCTATGGAAGATACAATGGAATGGAAGGCAAAGGAGAACACAATAAAGTTTATGAGAGAAAATACTGATACTCCGTGGTTTATTCAGTGCTCATTCCTGAAGCCTCATGCTCCGTTTCAACCTCCTCAGGAATACTGGGATAAAATTGACAGGTCGCGGATCAAAATACCGCAATTCCCCCCGGACGATCTGGATGATTGTGATCCGAGATACCTTAATATCATTAAAGGAAGGGGGATGGAGAATCTGACAAGAGACCAGATACTGGACGGAATGCAGGGTTACTATGGTAATGTTGCCTTTGCAGATGCGATGTTTAAAGAGGTAATTGATGAGCTTGACAGGCTTAATTTGAGGGAGAATACATTAATAGTGTATACGGCAGATCACGGAGAAATGCTTTATGACCATGGCTTATGGACCAAATTCGTATTTTTTGATTCTTCGGTACGGGTACCTCTGATAATGAGTTTGCCGGGTGTTATTCCGGCCGGCAGAGAGTCTGATGCCCTGGTTGAACTGATTGATCTATTCCCGACTTTTATGGACCTGACCGGATTAAATACTCCTGGGAGTGTTCAGGGGAGATCACTTATTCCATTAATTACTGGTAAGAAACAAACTCATAAGACATCCGTTTTCAGCGAATTCCCATTGCCAGGTAAAAATTCCGGAGGGGGAGATTTCCACGCAACCCTCATGATCTACGACGGTCGTTATAAGCTTGTTGATAATGGGCCGGATGCCCTTCCGGAGCTGTATGACCATAAAAAGGATAAGGGGGAATTTAAAAATATAGCAAAACTCCCTTCCCAGAAAAGACGGGTCAGAAAAATGCTTGATGAAGTAAGATCCTGGCATAACACTGATTTGGTTAAAAATCAACCTACTGTTGCCGAATTAAGAAGAAAGCGCCAGGAAAGTCCGGATGATTAATAAAACATAATGGGTAATAATATAATCTTTAAAACTTGAAATCATGAAAACTACATTTGGTGGAAGATATGCAGTAGTCGGAACAGGGATCATTACTGCAGGGCTTGTAGCAGGTTTTGCCGCACCAAACAAGGTCGTGAAGAAGCCAAAACCCAATCTGATCATTATTTATACTGATGATCAAGGGTATAATGACCTTGGTTGTTATGGATCAGAGACAATTAAGACACCCAGACTCGATAAAATGGCTGAGGAAGGGGTGAAGTTTACATCATTCTATACTCAACCGGTGAGCGGACCCTCAAGAGGTGCACTGATGACCGGACGTTATCCGTTGCGGATAGGCGGTGGATGGACTGTCAATTCAGAGGAGGTTACAATTGCAGAGGTCCTCAGGGACGCCGGTTATGCAACAGGCTGTATCGGGAAATGGGATATGTCCCAACGTAAGGAGCTCGAAGGTTCGGTTCCAAATGATCAGGGATTTGATTACTATTATGGAACTCTTGGAGCAAATGACAGAGGTGTTGTTCAGATTCACCGGAACAAGGAACCCCAGTTCTCTACTGAAGACATGGGTTCTCTGACGAAGTTATATACTGACGAAGCTCTGAATTTCATCAAAAAAAACCAGGATACGACTTTCTTTCTGTACCTGGCACATACAATGCCACACGTAAGAATTGGAGTTTCCCCACAATTTAAAGGTACATCAGCGGGTGAACTTTACGGAGATGTCATAGAAGAGCTTGATTGGAATATTGGTAGGGTATTCGATCTGGTGAAGGAGTTGGGGCTTGATGAAAATACCTATATACTTTTTGCCAGTGATAATGGCCCATGGTCCAGCCGTGAGGCATTCTACCGCTCAACGCATGATGGCCAGCTTGCAACCGGCAATGCTAAACCACTGAGAAGCAGTAAAGGATCACCCTATGAGGGTGGATTTCGGGTGCCTTGCATCTTCTGGGGACCAGGAAGAGTGAAAGCAGGTTTAACCCAGACAGGCATGCTCTCTAACCTGGACGTTTTACCCACTTTTGCCAAACTGGCAGGCGCTAAAATACCCGGAAATGTTAAACTTGACGGATATAATCAGCTAAAGTTTATGACTGGTGAAACTGTCGAAAGTGTCCGGAAAATTTTCTATTACCATGTGAAAAATGAATTGCAGGCAGTCAGATACAATAACTGGAAGTTATTATTGAAGGACACAAAGCTGAATTTTCCCTATGTGAAAGATCCCGAGAAGGCGACGGTTGAATTGTATAATCTTGACACAGATTTAAGCGAAAAAGTTAATGTCGTTGACAAATACCCCAAGGTAACTAAGCGTATGCTCAAATTAGCTTTGAAGGGACCGAATCAGCCGGATCCGCTGGCTAATCCATAGATTGAAAGAATCAAGAGTCTCATTGGGTGAACAACTTTAGTATGGTTTATAAGAAATTATTGGTACACCCTATCATGCGAATCAATTTTACCATTGATTAAAGACTTCTGATTGAATATCATCACAAAGCAATAATGTATGCGGAATCTTAGATTTTTAACAATTAATGGCATTCTCTCATTTGTTACGGTGTGTACTTGTTTTACCGCATGTTTAAATACTGGAAATCCGGAAGCTCAGAAGATTTCTGCAGCCAACAGTAATTTTGTCGATAGCACCCTGAATGTCGGGCCTGCAATCCCATCTTCAAAGAAAGGAGATTTTCATGACATGATCTTATTTGAAGGAGGTGAGATAACAATAGGAGCAAACACCGGGGTTATGTATCAGGGACCGGTATTCAAGACTTTGGTGCCACCATTTTATCTTGATGTACATCCCGTTACGGTGAGCGAGTTCCGTCAATTTGTTGAAGAGACCAGATATCGTACTGATGCTGAAAAATTTGGGAATGCTGGTGTTTTTAATCTGTCTATGATGCGCTGGGAGCTTGTTGAGAATGCAACCTGGCATCATCCTTTTGGCCCTGGCGGGCAACAGGCCATTGATGATCATCCTGTTACGCAGGTTAGCTGGCTGGATGCAATGGCCTACTGCCAATGGGCAGGGAAGAGGCTTCCAACAGAAACAGAATGGGAATACGCAGCCAGAAACGGGAAACCAGAAGGAGGGAAATACTGTTGGGGCAATGAGATCAGTCCGGCAGGTAAATATATGGCCAATTACTGGCAGGGAGAAATCGGGTCTGACCAGGGGGCTGATGGATTTACATATACATCTCCTGTAGGGTATTATGGGATCATGCAAAATGGATTGACTGACATGGCGGGAAATGTTTGGGAGTGGTGTGAGAATACCTTTGCTCCATATCCTGATAGTCAGGAATATTATCGGTATGATCCGAATGTAAAAGCTATTCGTGGCGGCTCATTCTTCTATGATGAGGCTGGAGAAGAAAGCCTGACTGTCTACTTCAGGGCATATAATTCATTAGAGACATCACTTTTTAATATGGGATTCAGATGTGCGGCTGACAAGGCCAGATAAACTAAAAATATTTAAGAATCAAATTATTACTAAAAAATTCAAGAAAATAACATTTATCAAAGAACAGTAAATATTTCCTTATGAAAAGAATTGTATTGTTTTTATTTATTGGAAGTATGGCATCCTGCCTTCTGGCTCAACAGGGTAAAGTTTTTGAAAACCTGACACTGGAGAGCAGCATCTTGAAGATGAAGAAGAAATATGCAGTTTATCTTCCACCAGATTATGAAACATCAGAACGATACTATCCGGTGTTATATCTCCTGCATGGGGCCGGAGGTGATCAGGCAGAATGGATCCAGAGAGGAGAGGTGGCCAGAATTACGGATAATGCAATAAACAATGGACTTGCTTCTTCTATGATCATTGTAATGCCCGACGCAAGTGGTGAAAACAGGGGCTATGCCAATGACCCTGAAGGGAAGTGGCGATATGAGGATTTTTTCTTTCAGGAATTTATGCCTTACATTGAAAAAACCTACAGGATCAGGCCTGGGAAAAGACACCGGGCCATAGCAGGCTTATCGATGGGAGGTAATGGCACTTTTATTTATGCTCTTCACCACCCGGAGTTATTTTATGCCGCCTGCCCCCTGAGCGCAGCCACCTTTCCCCTCACCCTTGATGATGCAAAGGAGTTGATGCCAAAACGGTATCCCGATATCACAGATAAACAGATTGAGGAGTACTATAACCGGTATAGTATACCTGAGTTGATTAACAAAATACCGGAAGACAGAAAAGGGGCGGTCCGCTGGTATATCGACTGTGGAGATGACGATGCCCTGGAACAGGTTTACGAGGGGA